>CAXTCI010000158.1:0-12588 GCA_964242325.1 uncultured Acetobacteraceae bacterium | reverse complement strand
ATCTGGCGGTTTGGATCTGGCGAGGGTTGGCGCCAGTCTGTGCCGGACTGGCGCGGGTGACAGTGCATCGCGACAGCAACGAGGAAAGCTGCAGCTACTTTGGGCCGGGGAGCGAGGGCGGCTGACCGCCTCCCGCTACGCCCCTTCTCGCTGTGCCGGCAGCATCCGCGCCAGCAGGCCGTCCCGCCGCACCACGGCGTGCCACGCCGTTGCGGCGAGGTGCAGCAGGATCAGCGCGTAAACGGCCCACTGACCCGTTACGACGTGCAGCCAGGTCGCGATCCCGTCCATCGTCTCGTTCTTGGGCATGCCCGGAATGCTGAACAACCCGAAATAGTTGACCGGCTGCCCGCTGCCCGCCGACAGCAGGTAGCCGGTGACCGGCATCCCGATCATGACGATATAGAGCAGCCAGTGGGACGCCCGGGCCGCCGCAGCCTCCCATCGCGCGGTATGGCGCAGCGCTGGCGCCGGATTCCTGTGGCGCCAGAGCAGCCGCACGGCGACCAATGCCAGGATGGTCAAGCCAACCGACTTGTGCAGGGTGAATAGCGTCGTGCGGCTGGGATTGTCCCGCGCCATGTTCACCATCACCCAGGCTAGCGGCAGGATGACGAACATCAGCGCGGCCGTAACCCAGTGCAGCGCCTGCGCCGTCAGGGTGTATCGGGCGCCCGCCGCGGGAGGCGGGGCTAGCGGAGCCTCGGTAACCTGCACTGCGCTGTCCATGTTCGAATTTGCCCTGCCTTGTTCAGTTGCAATACGACCGGTTTCCCTGTGAACCATACCCCTGGGCGGACCGCCTTCGATCACGAGTATGGGACCGCCTGGCTGAGTGCCTAGCCCTGGATCGAGGCGGCATGCTGTTGGCCGCCGCCCTGCCGGCGCAACGCATTGGCGCGCAGTATAAACCCAGGTGATAGGATTCGATTTGAGGAACCTGCCGTAAAACTATGTCCTCCGCATCTGCGAGGCACGACGGCGGGCCATTCCGCCATTGAGGCGGGACCAATTGGTTCAACCATGCTGGAGGCCATGCAACGCCTGGATCATCCGCTTCGACACTTCGGCCCACTCAACGCCGACAACGTCGGTTGTCTTCACTTTGGTCCTAACTTTGACCAAACGCCCCAGCGCCTCCGCCAAGCTCCCCGCATCCGGCTCGCACAGGATCGCCCCCGGCACCCCCTGCAACTGCTCCTGCAAGCCACCCACCCGCGTCGCCACGATCCACCGCCGTGCTGCGATGGCCGCCGCCGCGACCCCGCTCTGGCTGGCCTCCCGGTGCGATAGTACCAGCGCATCCGACCAGGCCAGCAGCGCGCCCACCTCGTCCTCCGGCACCCAGCGGTTCTCGACCGTCACGCCGGGTAGCGCCCGCAGCGCGTCCAGCACGGCGGACTCCGGCCCGCTGCCTACCACTCGCACCTCCAGGTCGTCCCGCGCGCCCAGCCGCGCCAGCCCGTCCGCCAGCAGATCCAACCCCTTGTAGGGCAGCAGCCGACCGAACGAGAGCAGCCGCAGCCGCCCACCATGCGTCCCTGGCGGCGGCGGCGGCGGCCCAAAGGCGAAAGGCGGCAGCGACCCCGTCATCAGCAGCCGTCCCGCCGCGCCCTGCTCCGCCAGCCGGTCCGCGACATGGGCGCTGAGCGCGAACAGCCCATTGGCCTGGCCGATCAGCCGGCGTTGCAGCCGCATCTGAATGGGAAAGCCGTCGCCGGGATGGCTGTCGGCATCGTGCACCACCACCGCGAACGGCACCCCGGTCCGGCGCAGCGCCGCCGCCATCACCAGGTCCAGCGCCGCCGGCATCGCGCACAGCGCCACGTCCACTCGCTCCTGCCGCAGCCACCGTACCAGCCTCGGCACGATCAACGGCGCCCGCAGCGCCCGCAGCGCAAAGCCGGCTACACCGGCGTAGGTCGGGAACGAGAGGTCGCACGGCGGCGGCTCGGCCGAGCGCAGGAGTTCGGCGCCAGCCGCCAGGGACAACAAGCTCGTCGTGCCGGGCATCTGGCCGAAGCTGCGCGCCAGCTCCGCCGCATAGCGCGGCCCGGCGCCGCGGCGCCCCCACTGCCAGACCAGCACCCTCACGCCGACACCCTCACGCCGGCACCGCCAGCCCCAGCCCGCGCACCGCCTCCGCCAGCGCATGCGTTCCCAGCCGCCGTCGCGCCGCCGCCTGCCCGGCCAGGCCCAGCGCTCGCCGGGCTGCCGGGTCGTAGGCCAGCCGCGCCAGTTGCGCCGCCGCCGCACGGAGGTCAGGCTCGGCCCAGACTGCACCCGGCGCCTCGAACACGCCGCGCGGGTCCACGGCCGGCACCAGGGCGTAGGGCACCAGGGCAACGCTGCCCTCGTCCATGTAATCCATGTTGCCGGACCACCCCGTTGCTACCACCGGCACGCCCAGCAGCATCGCCTCGGCCGGGACCAGCCCGAAGCCCTCGCTGCGATGCAGGGACAACACGATGTCGCAGGCGAGAGTCAGCGCGTGCAGGTCCGCGGCCGGCAGCGTGCGCTGGTCCAGCCGCACGTTCGGCAGCGCCGCCGCGGCCTCCCGCAGCCGCGCGAAGTCGGCGGGAAAGTGATGCGGGTCGCCGACGCGCAGCAGCAGCACCCGGTCCTCTCGCGTCCCGAAGGCCAGCCGATGTGCGGCGATGGCCCCCAATGGGTTCTTGCGGACGAAGCTGGACGCCAGGCTGAATGACGCCAAGGTGATGACCGGCCCTTCCGGCAGTCCGAAATCCGCCCGGCGCAGGCCCGACGCCAACGGCGGGTGCACGGCCACGGGATGCGGCACCACACGCACTTGGCCCGGCAGCAGCGGCTGCAACGCGTCGGCGGAGAACCGCGACGGCGCCCAAACCTCGTGCACGAAGGGCGGTCCGGCCTGCCATGCCCCCGGCGCCACCGGCAGCTCCCATGCCCAGTATCCGATCACCCGCCGCCCCCGCACCGCAGCACGTCCCAGGCGCAGCAGCGCCACCGGCGTCCCCGGCGCCGTCGTGTGCAGCACCAGCGCGGCGCCGGGTGGCGGCGACTTGCCGGGGCGCAACGGCCAGCACGGCACACCTAGCGCTTGCAGGCCGTGCAGCATCAGCCGTGCCCCTTCCCCAAGGCCGGAGGCCCGGTCCAGCTCTCCACCCACGGCAATGCCATGCAGGACCGGCGGTGGCGGACGATCCGGACGCGGCGCCAGCAAGGAGGCGCTGCCTGTCACCAGCCTACGCCGCGGCCCCTTAGGCAAGCCGCGCCACAGACGGTGCAGCGGATGCAGGCTGCCAGCCACGGCCCGCCCTACCCGCCGGTCCGCGGGTCCGCGGCCTCGGAGCCGTGCGGATGACAAGACATCGGGCTGTGCAAAACCTTGGCCACCGTACCTTTTCAAAGCCGCCCCGGGGTACATGACGACGGGATGATCCGCCAGTCCCGCAATCCCCCCAGAATGCGCCGGGGCCGCCGCGAAATGGCCGCAGAGTCGGGCATCCCTGCGGTTGCCGCGCCGGGCTGGGCCTGTAATGTGGCGTGCATGGCACCGACCACGACCGAGATCCTGGCCACCCTGGTCGGCTTCGACACCACCAGCCGCAATTCCAACCTCGCCCTGATCGGCTGGGTGCGCGCCTACCTGGACGATCTCGGCGTAGGCTACCGCATCACCACCGACGCCACGGGGCAGAAGGCGAACCTGCACGCGATCATCGGCCCGCACACGGAGGGCGGCGTCGCGCTGTCGGGCCACGTGGACACCGTGCCGGTGGACGGCCAGGCCTGGAGCACGGACCCGTTTTCGTTGTCATCGCACGATGGACGGCTGCAGGGCCGCGGCGCCACCGACATGAAGGGCTTCGTGGCCGCCATGCTCGCCGCCGTGCCGGGCTTGCAGGCGGCCGGGCTGCGCCGCCCGGTCCACCTGCTGCTGAGCTATGACGAGGAGGTGGGTTGCCTGGGCGTCCACGGCATGATCGCCGACATGGCCTCGGGCGGCCCGCGCCCGGCGCTGTGCATCGTCGGCGAACCCACGCTCATGCAGCCGGTCCTGGCGCACAAGGGCCGCACGGCGGTGCGGGTGGACGTGCGCGGGCGTGGCGGCCACAGCAGCGCGCCGGCCCAGGGCGTCAATGCCGTCCACGCCGCCGCGGAGGCAGTGGCGTGGCTCGCCGCCGACGCCCGGCGCATCGCCGCCGAAGGTCCGTTCGAGGACGGCTTCGACCCGCCGCACAGCACAGTCCACGTCGGCGTCATGGCGGGCGGCAGCGCCCTGAACATGATCCCGGAACACGCCTGGTTCGAGGTGGAGTATCGCGGCATTCCCGCCACCGACCGTGGCGCCGAGCTGGGCCGCCTGCGCAGCCACGTCGAGGCGCAGATCGCCCCGGCGATGCGCGCCGCCGATCCCGCGGCGGGCTTCAGCTTCGCCGTCCTGAACGACGTGCCGGCCCTGTCGCTCGACCCGGCGCACGAGCTGACCGGGCTGGTCCGGCAGCTCACGGGGTCCAACAGCACGGGCAAGGTCAGCTACGGCACCGAGGCCGGGGTGTTCCAAGCCGCGGGCATCCCGACGATCGTGTGCGGTCCCGGCGACATCGCCCAGGCGCACCAGCCCGACGAATGGATCGCGGCGTCCGAGCTTGCGGCGTGCGACGACTTCATCCGCCGCCTAGCGGCCCGGATGGCGGCGTGACCGACCCGGCTGGCGTGCCGCACTTCGCGGTGGACCTGCAGCCACCAGACATCCAGCCCTGGACCGCGGGAAACACCGGGGTGCCGGGCTTCACCACCTTCGGCTCCGCGCATCCCGGCCCGCATGTGGCGCTGGTGGCGCTGCTGCATGGCAACGAGATCGCCGGCGCCGTCGTGCTGGACCGCATGATGCGCGCCGGCATCCGGCCGTTGCGCGGCAGCCTGACCCTCGGCTTCGCCAACCTGGCGGCGTTTGCGCGCTGGGACCCGGAGCACCCCACGGCGTCCCGCTTCCTGGACGAGGACATGAACCGCCTTTGGAACCCTGCGGTGCTGGATGGGCCACGCCGGAGCTGCGAGCTGGACCGGGCGCGGGAGCTGCGCCCGCTGGTGGAAACGGTGGACGTGCTGCTGGACCTGCACTCCATGCTGTGGCCGTCCGACCCGCTGATCCTGTCCGGCCCCACTCCGCGCGGCCTGGCGCTGGCGTCGGCGCTCGGTGTGCCGGGGCTGGTCGTGGCGGACACCGGCCATGCCACCGGGCCGCGCCTGATAGACTACCCGCGCTTCGTCGGACCGGGAGACAGCACCGCCTGCCTGGTGGAGGCCGGGCAGCACTGGCAACCCGGCACCGTTGCCGTGGCGCAGGCCTGCGTGGATGCGCTGCTGCACCAGACCGGGCTGGCCGACCTGCCGGCTCCGACGCTGGACACGGTGCGCCGGGCGGAAGTCACGACGACCATCACTGCGGCGACCAGCGGCTTCACCTTCCTGCAATCGTTCCGGGGCGGACACGTCGTGCCGCGGCGCAATACGCTGATCGCGCTGGATGGCACGGCGGAGATACGCACCCCACATGACGACTGCCTGCTGGTGATGCCCAGCCTGCGCCCCAGCCGCGGCCACACCGCCGTACGGCTGGCGCGCTTCATCTAGGGAGAGCACCAATGCCACTCAGCCCGCCTGCCGAACGCGAGCTGCTGCACACGCGCGCCATCGAACTACACGGCTATCGCCGGGCCGACGGGATGTTCGACATCGAGGCGCGGCTGACCGATACGAAGTCCTACCCGTTCAGCAACCACGACCGCGGCGTGATCGAGCCGGGAACCCCGCTGCATGGGATGCTGGCGCGGATGACCGTGTCGGAGGACATGGTCATCACCGAGTTCGAGGCGGTTACGGAATATGGCCCATACGCCATCTGCCCGTCCGCCGCGCCGAACTTCGCGCGCCTTGCGGGACTGAAGATCGGCCGCGGCTTCATCAAGGCGGCGAACGAGCGGGTGGGCGGCGTGCATGGCTGCACGCATCTGCGGGAGCTGCTGGGCCAGATGGGAACAGTGGCGTTCCAAACCCTGTATGCCGTGCGGAGCAAGCGCCCGCCTGCCGCGGATGCCGCGCCGAACGCGACTGAAACGGCGGGCAAGCCGATGATGTTGGGCACCTGTCTGGCTTATGCGCCGGACAGCCCAGTGGTGCAGCGGCAGTGGCCGGCGTTCTACACTGGGCCTGCGGCGGAGTAGGGCGGCCGGCTCCTACATCCGGGTTTGCATGTCGCTCAGCGCCTTGGCGAGCTGCTCCTGCCGGAACGGCTTCGACAGCACTGCAGCCTGTTGCAGCTCCGCCGGCAAACCCTCGGTTCCATAGCCCGTCGCGAACACCACCGGCACACCGCGGGCGCGCAATGTTTGGGCGACCGGGTAGCTCAGGCGCCCAGCCAGGTTTACGTCCAGCACCGCAACATCCAACTCCAGCGTGCGCGCGTTCTCCATCGCGTCCTCAAGACGCGACGCCACCCCGACCACTTCGCAGCCCAATTCCTCCAGGAAATCCTCGATCAGCATCGAGACCAGCGCCTCGTCTTCTACGACGAGGACCCGCAGCCCGGTCAGGCTATCTCCCGCCATCACTGTCCCGTTCCGCCTGCTGCATACACGAACGCCGTGACACCTGCGGACGCAGCCACCTCGGTCAGCGGCGCGTCAACGGTGCACGTCACGCTACTGGAATCGAACGCGATCTCGGCCGTCCCGCCCAGGCATTGGGCCAGGCTGCGCTCGAAAAGGCATGTGCCGAAACCGCGTCGCGACGGCGGCGTCACGGGTGGACCGCCGTGCTCAGACCAGACCAGGTGCATTCGGCCACCCGACCTGGTCCAGCGCAGATCGACCCGGCCCTCGGGTACGGCCGACGAGAGAGCGCCATACGTCAGGGCGTCTGCCGCCAAATCGTGCAGCCCCATTGCCAAGGCCAGGGCAGCGGACGGCTGCAGCCGCACCGGCGGTCCGGACACATGGAACTGTTCGCTGTCCCGCCCGCCGTCCGGGGCGAGGGCGCCAGCCACGGCATCATCCAACTCCGCTTCTTCCCAGCTTGTGCGCGTCAAAACATCGTGCACGGCGGCCGAAGCCTGCAGCCGTGCATCAAGAACTTGGCGAATAGCCGGATTACCGCCACGCAGCGTTTGCATGGCGATGGACCGCACGGTGGTCAGCGTGTGCTTCACGCGATTGTTCGGCTTGTGCATCATCAAGCGCAGCCGCTCCTCATTACGTTTGCGCTCGGTGATCTCCACCGACACGCCGACCAGCCCCCCCCACATGCCCGTCCGGGTCACGCATAGGCCCACCCCGCGCGGCATGGGCCAGCACGTCGCCGCATTGCAGATTGCAGTCAGGCTCATCCAGATTGGGCAAGCAGTGTAAGGCGGCGCATTGTGACCTAGACTGCTGCATTTCGAAAACCCTGGGCACGACGCCCTGGCTTTTGGCGCGGCGCGAATTCTGGATCAATTGAAACGCCAGTCAAGTAAGGTTATGTCAACGAAGTTTTCCAACAGATTTCATATCGCCGGACGGCCCAGCGGCCGCCAGTGCTGGCGCCGCCGTCCGCCGATTCTGGAACCCTCGCAATCCCGCGGCATACGGTGTCATGGCCGCGGCTGTACTACCCCCACGCAGCACTGCGCGTCGTCAGCAAGCTTGGCCATGCAAGCGTTTGAGTGCCCGTTTGACCATGCCGCTGCGCTGGCCCGGACTTCCCGTGCTCCCCACGCCCAACGAAGACGTTGGACAGACAACGAAGACGTTAGGCGAAGCTCACAAGCCGGGTGCGTGCTCCGCTCCGGTGTTCAGAAAACCATGCCAGCCGACTCAGTGCAGCGCATTTTCAAACCGGCACTGAGCCGCAGCAAATACGTCGTTCCAACCCGCAGAACCTTTGCGAGACGCAGGTCGTTTTTAAATCAAAGGCCCGGGCAAAGTCCGGAAACTACCCTGCCCCATGTTCGGCCGGCGTCCGCAGCAGCAGCGACAATGCATGGAGCCCGCCCGCGAACTCCCCTTCAAGCGCCGCATTCACCATCCGGTGCCGTGCCACCCGTCCCAGCCCAGCGAATGCTTCCGCCACCACCAGCACGCTGTAATGCGTTTCCCCGCCGGGCTGCGCCCCCATGTGCCCGGCATGCTTGCTGCTGTCGTCCTGCACGGCCACGAGCGCCGGGTTCAGGGTGGCAAGGGCGGAGCGGATGCGGTCGGCGCGGGTGTCTGACATCGCGCTGGCTTAGCCCGGCAGCATGGCCCTGGGAAGCGCGCCGAGTGCCCAGGGACACTTGCCCCCACAGCGGGACGGCGCACATATATAGACGATGACCCGATCCACGCGACCACGGGCCTTTGCGCCTGACCCGGCCGCACCGGGCCGCCCTTGCGACATGCCCGGCTGCTCCTGCGCTGGTGAATACCGCGCGCCCAAGTCCCGTACCGAGCTGAACCAGTACTGGTGGTTCTGCTTGGAACACGTCCGCGAGTACAACGCCGGCTGGGATTTCTACAAGGGAATGACGCCGGGCCAGATCGAGGCGCAGACCCGCGCCGACACCGGCTGGCAGCGCCCGACCTGGCCATTGGGCTCCCTGGGCAAGCAGGCCGTGGACGACGCGCTGCTGCAGGACCCCATGCACATCTTGCACGCCGGCCGCATCCGCCGCGGCGGTCCTGGCACTGATGGCGCATCCCCGGCCCAGCCCGCCGCGCCGGTCGCTCTGCGGGAGCCGATGCAGGCCCTGGGCCTGGAGTGGCCGGTATCGCTGGATACGCTGAAGACCCGCTACAAGGAACTGGCCAAGCGCCACCACCCCGACGCCAACGGCGGTGACCGTGCCTCAGAAGAAAGGTTGAAGACGATCAATCTTGCGTATGCTGCCATACGTCAGCATTTGACGGCAGAACCCCGCATGGCCGCCGCGGGTTAACTTCGCAACTGCGTTCAGGCGGTCTATACGGACCTGCCCGGCCAAACCCTCCCCTTGGGACACTGCACAGGACACTCCAGGCCAATGAACGACATTTCCTCTCCTGCCATCCTGCGGACGGCTCCGCCCCCCAGCATCCCCGACACGACTGTCAGCGCGCGAGACATGTTCGGCTTGGACATGGACATGGACGTGCCGGCCTTCTCCGAACATACGGAGCACGTGCCGGAGCGCGATCCCGCCTACAAGTTCGACCGTGAGACGACGCTGGCGATCTTGGCCGGCTTTGCCTTCAACCGCCGGGTGATGATCCAGGGCTACCATGGCACCGGCAAGTCCACGCATATCGAGCAGGTCGCGGCGCGCCTGAACTGGCCCTGCATCCGGGTGAACCTCGACAGCCACATCAGCCGCATCGACCTGATCGGCAAGGATGCCATCGTTCTCAAGGACGGCAAGCAGATCACCGAGTTCCGCGAGGGCATCCTGCCCTGGGCGCTCCAGCATCCCTGCGCCCTGGTGTTCGACGAGTATGATGCGGGCCGGCCGGACGTGATGTTCGTGATCCAGCGGGTTCTGGAGGTCGAGGGGCGGCTAACCCTGTTGGACCAGAATCGCGTCATCAAGCCGCATCCGAGCTTCCGCCTATTTGCCACTGCCAACACGGTTGGCCTAGGCGACACCACCGGCCTGTATCATGGCACGCAGCAGATCAATCAGGGCCAGATGGACCGCTGGAACATCGTCGCCACGCTGAACTACCTGCCACATGCGCAGGAAACGGCGATCGTGCTGGCGAAGATGGGAGTGGACCCCTCGGACAAGGCGACGAAGAAGCAGGTCGAGAGCATGGTGGCGCTGGCGGACCTGACCCGCGCCGGGTTTATTAACGGCGACATCAGCACCGTCATGTCACCGCGCACTGTGATTACCTGGTCTGAGAACACGCGCATCTTCAAGGACATCGGTTTCGCCTTCCGCATGACGTTCCTGAATAAGTGCGACGAGGCCGAGCGCAGCACGGTGGCGGAATATTATCAACGCTGCTTCAACGAGGACCTGCCCACCGGCGTGATGGGATCGCGCAAGGGGCTGTAAGGCCGTTGCGGACGCAGCCTTGCTACGCCTTCTTCCTCTCCCTCCGGGAGAGGGCCGGGGTGAGGGAAAGGCCGCAAGGACATTTCCTTGGCGCATGAGGGCCGTTTGCCGCCGCCCATTGTCAGGGTTGCGCCAAGTAGCCTCCCTCACCCCGACCCTTTTCTGGAGGGAGAGGGAGGAGGCGCAGCCTTTTACCCCATAGCGCCGTGGGAGCGGATAAGGACACAGGTATGAGCGGCTCCAAGGAAAACACCCGTAGCGAGGAGTTCAAGCGCGCAACCGCCGGCGCTCTTCGAGCCATCGCGCAAACGCCCGAGGTGCAGGTCGCCTTCCAGCCGGGACCCAGCGGCGTCGTCGGCAAGCGTGCCCGCTTGCCCCTCCCCACCCGGGCCCTGCCCCCTGCCGAGATGGCCAAGCTGCGCGGTGCCGCCGACAGCGTTGCCCTCCGTCTACGCCACCACGACGACGTGCTGCACGCCGCCCGCAGCCCCGGACGGCGCGAGGCCAAGGACGTGTATGACGCCCTGGAACAGGCCCGGGTCGAGATCGTCGGCGGCCAGCATATGACCGGCGTCGCCTCCAACCTGCGCGCCCGCCTGTCCGACGAGTGCGAGGCCGAGGGCTTCGACCGCATGACCCGCAAGGACCAGTTGCCCTTGCCGGCGGCGCTGTCCCTGCTGGCGCGTGAGCGCATGTCCGGCATGGCGTCACCTGCCGCCGCCCAGCGCATTCTGGAGTCCTGGCGCGGCACTCTGGGCGACGACGCCGAGCGCGCGCTGAGTGAGATGGCGACCGCGCAGAACGACCAAGCCAGCTTCACCAAGGCGGCCCGCAAGCTGCTTGCCGCCCTGGACTTGGCCGAAGCCGAGGTCGAAGCCGAGCCAGACGAGCAGACCGACGAGGGCGAGGACGGCGGTGAGCAGGCCGGCGCCCAGGACAACCAGGAGCAGACCGAGGGCGAAACCCAGTCCGAGGCCGACAGCCAACTCGGCGCCCAGCCCGAGCAGATGCAGGGAGACGCCGAGGAGCAGGAGGGCGACGACGATTCCGATGAGGATGCCGCCGCCTCCGAGGGCGACGACCGGCCCGGCGGTCCGCAGCAGCGGCGTGAGCGGGCGATCCCCGACGACAGCTCGCACTATCGGGCCTATTCCCGGCTGACTGACGAGGAGATACACGCCGAGGACCTGTGTGATCCCGAGGAGCTGAGTCGGTTGCGTCAGCAGTTGGACCAGCAGTTGCAGCACCTGCAGGGCGTCGTGTCCAAGCTCGCCAACCGGTTGCAGCGCCGCCTGTTGGCGCAGCAGACCCGGGCCTGGGAGTTCGACCTGGACGAAGGCATGCTGGACGCCGGGCGCCTGGCTCGCGTGGTGGTGAACCCGATGCTGTCGCTGTCCTACAAGCGGGAGCGCGAGACCGATTTCCGCGACACGGTGGTGACGCTGCTGATCGACAACTCGGGCTCCATGCGCGGCCGTCCGATCACGGTGGCCGCCATGTGCGGCGACATCCTGGCCCGTACCTTGGAGCGCTGCGCGGTGAAGGTGGAGGTGCTGGGCTTCACCACCCGTGCCTGGAAGGGCGGACAAAGCCGCGAACGCTGGGTGCAGGATGGCAAGCCGCGCAATCCCGGCCGCCTGAACGATTTGCGCCACATCATCTACAAGTCTGCCGATGCACCGTGGCGCCGCAGCCGCAAAAACCTGGGCTTGATGCTGCGCGAAGGGCTGCTGAAGGAGAACATAGACGGCGAAGCCCTGATGTGGGCCTACCGCCGCCTGACCGCCCGCACCGAGCACCGCCGCATCCTGATGGTCATCAGCGACGGCGCTCCGGTGGATGACAGCACCCTGTCGGTCAACCCCGGCAACTACCTGGAGCGCCATCTGCGCGAGGTGATCCGCGAGATCGAGAGCCGAGACCAGGTGGAGCTGATCGCCATCGGCATCGGCCACGACGTGACTCGGTACTATCGCCGGGCCGTGACGATCGTGGATGCGGAGGAGTTGGGCGGCACGGTGATGAAGAAGTTGGCGGAGCTGTTCGACGAGGATGCCCGGGCGGCCTGGGCGCGGGCAGCGGCGGAGCGGGCACCTTTGATCGCATAGGGTAGGTTGCGAGCCTGTCGGAAGCAGGAGGGGGGTATTTCCTCCCGCCCTCTATGGCTGACGAGACGCAGTGTCACATGCTGTGTTTTCCGGGACCGCACGCAGATGATCAACTGTAAGGTGTCTCTGGTCGTTGATGATAAGAAATAAACGCATGACAATCTAGACTCGGAGATGCTGCGCGCTATCCGGAGCGATTTGGCTGGCGTGCAAGCTGATCTGAGAGACCTGAAACACCGCATGTCGTCGCTGGATATCAGCGTCGCCGGGCTTCGCCGCGATACATCCGGCTTATATGAACAGTATGCCTTGTCCAACCAGCGCTCGGACACCATTGAGGATCGGCTTCTGAGGATCGAGCGTCGGTTGGAACTGTTGCCGTAAGCTGCCTTTTTTTCTAGGCCGGCAAAGTTGGCTGGCAGATTTGCCGTTCCAGTTCGGCCA
>CAXTCI010000157.1:0-12751 GCA_964242325.1 uncultured Acetobacteraceae bacterium | reverse complement strand
CCGCCGTGCCTCTCAAGAACGTCACGTCCCGCTTCGCCATGGAACGGCTGAAGGGAAGCACGGCGTATCCGCTTCCGGCTGACGCGTTCCGGGACCGCCGGTCGGCCGAGCCGGACGTCTGAGGGCGCTCATCTGGCGGATGCCGTCTGGTCGCAGCTTGCACCGGATAGGGCTGCGGAAGGACACCCATCCCTTTCCCGCGCCGCTTACAGCCGCTTCTTGCATAATGCTTTCAGTGCTCATTCTATACTTGAGCGCACTGATGTTTTGACCGACGTGTTGCGCATCGCAGTGGCCCCTTGCCGCTGCCTTGGGGAATATCCCATGCGTCACGATCTTTGGATTGCACCTGTTGTCCTCCTTCCTGCTGCCGGGCTGTGTCCGCGCCGCAAGTGTTGCGCGCGGGCCTGACAGGCCCACCGCCGCCGCCGAGCAACATGGCCCCGCATCGCGGGTGCCGGGGAGGTCCATCATGCACCAGTCGCACGTCATCGAAGTTTCCGGCCGGTTCGCCGGGGCAGCCATAAGCCAAGGCGGAGCGTTCCGCTTCATCGCCGTTGACCCGCAGGTCGGAGAATTGGACCGCAGCCTATGGCCGAGCCTGCCCGCCGTGCGGCGGGCCGTCACGCAACTGATGCACACCGGACACCTGCCTGCCGGACAGCCGGGCATGCAAGCAGGGAATGCACCATGACCCCGCCGGACTGGGCCGTGTTCCTGCCCTTGCTCGTGGGCATGATCGCCCTGGCGCCCATTGCCCTGAGGCCGGACGACGGGAACGGGCCGAACCTGGACGACACGCTGGCACTGTTCACGAGCCTGCCATGGGTTTGACCGTGCAGAACCGGGCGGCTGGTGCATGGCGTCCGGCCAGGTTGCCTGACGCCAGCCTCGACCTTGATGTGATCAGCACGCTCCCGGCGCTGGAGCGCCTGGTGCCCGAATGGGCGGCGCTCTGGACGCGAGCCGAGGTGCCGCTGCCGTTCACTCATCCCGGCTGGATGCTGGCGTGGTGGCGGACCCTGGGCGGCGGCGCGCTCCGGGTCTTCACGGTCCGGGTGGATGGCCGTCTGGTGGCCGTGCTGCCCATGTTCATCTACCCCGATGGCGGCGCATCGCGCCTGCTGCCGCTCGGCATCAGCGTGTCGGACGCCTTCGACCTGGTGGCCGAGCCAAGCTGGTTTCACCAAGCCGCCGCCGCGCTGGTTCGCGCGATCCGGACGGATAAGGACGGGTGGGACCGGTGCGAGCTGCACGAAGTCCCGTGCGGCAGCGTCCTGCATGGCCCGGCTGCGAAGGCGGTCCTGCAAAGCGTGTCGCCCGTGCTCGACCTGGAGCGGTTCGCGGCGCTGCCGTCCCGGTCCGGCCCGCGGCGTCGGCTGGCGCGGGCGCAGCGCATGACGGCGCAGGCCGGGCTGCTGCTGGACCAGCCCGGCCTGGATGCGATGGATGACCTGTTCACCCTGCACGCCGCACAATGGCAGGCGCGGGGCGAAGCAGGCGTGCTGGCGTCAGCGCCCGCCCAGGCCTTCCACCGCCAGGCCGCCCGGGCGCTGGCCCGGACGGACACCCTGCGCCTGCACCGCCTACGGGACGGTGCGCGCACGGTTGCCGTGCTGTACGGCTTTCAGCTCCGGGACCGGGCCTATGCATATCTTAGCGGCATCCACCCGGCCTATGCACGGCTCGGTCTGGGCACGGTGCTGATCGGCGCCGCCATCAGCACGGCGCAGGCCGATGGCGCGCGGGAGCTGGATTTCCTGCGCGGGGCCGAACGATACAAGCGTTCCTGGGGCGCCACCGACCGTGTGCTGCTGCGCCTGCACCTGCCTATCGGCTCACAGTCCCGGAGCGGCCTGCACCTGCTGCCAAGCGGGCTGGACGGTATCCTTTCGATTCCTGACAGCATGAGGCCGGCATGACGCCGCACATCACCGGCCAGGTTCCGGCACACCTCGTGTCCCGCCTGTTGGCGGCGGCTCCATGACCGCCCTTGCCCCCTGGACGGTGCTGGACAGCACGGCCGCGTTCGCCGACCCCTGGCTGCGCATCCGCAGCGACCATGTCCGCACGGCCGACGGCGACGTGTTCGGGCCGTATCACGTGATCGAGGCCCCGGATTGGGTTGCGGTCGTTCCCCTCACCAGGGACGGCCAGCAGTTGCTGATGGTGCGGGAGTACCGGCACGGCGTCCGTGCCGTGCTGACCGGGTTGCCAGGCGGCCTAGTGGACCCTGGCGACGGCAACGACCGTGCAGCGGCGGCCGAGGCTGCGGCCCGCCGTGAGTTGCAGGAAGAAACAGGCTACTCAGGTGGCAGGATCGAGCGCCTCGCCGCCGTTCATCCCAACCCCTCGAACCAGACCAACACGGCCCATTGTTTCCTTGCCACAGGACTGGTCCGCCACGCCCTGCCGCAGCCGGGCGGCCCCGGCGAGGCGCAGGAGGTCACGGAAACGGACCTGATCGGCGCTGGGCAGCCTGCGGGACGGCACTGCTACGATGCACGCCGTGCACGTCGCGGCCTTGTGGTCTGCGGCGGCTCGCATCGCCGCCGATCCGTCCGGTCGGTTCGGGACCCTGCCAGCCCGGCTGGGCCGGTTCCTGGCAGGTGCAGCCCCGCGATGTCCCGTCACATCCCTGACCCAAGCCGAATTGGCCGAACTGGCCGTCGGCGGCTGAGCCGGCGGCATCGAGGAGCACAGCAGAATGCGCACACAAGGTATCTCGCGGCGGGTTCTGCTAACGGCCGCCGCTGCCGCGGCCATGAGTGGCGCCGCGGGAGCAGCCGAAAGCCAGACGGTGCTGCGCGTAGGCAACCAGAAGGGCGGCTTGCGGTCGCTGCTGGAAAGCTCGGGCGTGCTGGCGGACCTGCCGTATCAGCTGCAATGGTCAGAGTTCTCTGCGGCGGCGCCCTTGCTGGAAGCGCTCAACGCCGGGGCGCTAGACCTGGGCTACCAGGGCGACCTTGCGTTCCTGACCTCGTTCGCCGCGGGGGCGCCCGTGCGGGCCGTCGCGGCGGCCCGGCCGTCCCCGGCGGCGCAGGCAATCCTGGTCAGGCAAGACTCGCCGATCCGCACCGTGGCCGACCTGCGCGGACGCAAGGCCGCCGGCAACCGGGGCGGCTGGGGGCAGTACCTGATACGCTCGGCGCTGAAGCAGGCCGGCATCCCGGCCACTGAGGTGAGCCTTGTCCTGATGGCGCCCGTGGACGCCGCGCTCGCCTTCCGGTCCGGTGCGGTGGATGCCTGGGCGGTGTGGGACCCATACGTGTCGTTGGAGGTATTGCAGTTTGGCGCCCGCATCCTGGTAGATGGGCGCGGCCTGACGCCAGCGGTCATGCTGGTGGCGGCGCACGAGGGCGCGATTGCCGCCAAGCACGCGGCGCTGGACGACTTCCTCGGCCGGTTCCGCGCGGCCTGGGCCTGGGCGGACGGCCATATACCGGAGTATGCCCGCTCCAACGCCGCACTGACCGGGCTGCCCGAGCCGGTGCTGCGCCGCACCTACGAGACCGAGCGGTCGCGCTCGGTCGCGCTCACGCCCGACCTGATCGGAGAACTGCAAACGGCGGCGGGGAATGCTCTGGAGTTCGGGCTGTTGCGCCAGCCACTGGACGTGCGGCGGGCGTTCGATACCAGCTTCAGCGGCCCAGGGTCCGCCTGACTCGATGCTCCCGGACCACGCCGACCCGTCCGTGCCGGCGCCGCGCCCCCGGGCTGTGCTGAAGGCGGTCGCGGTTACAGTCGCCGCGTTGGGGGCTGCCGCGGCCACGTACCGGATCGCGCCGCATGCCCCGGCACCGCCGCTCCATGCCGACGCGCCATGGCCCGGGGCAACCGGGCTGCAGGGCGAGCCTGCCGCGTTCCAGACGAGACCATGACGGCGATGTCCCAGCCGCGCCTTTGCCCTTCCTGGCGCCACTGGCCTACGGCTGGACGCCAGCCTGCTTCGCCACACTTCCGGGGGTGTCTACATTGGCCTTGCCAAGACACACCTCCAGCATGTCATTACGGCCGCCGCCATCAACAGCGCTGCCAGGCATTGGAGTGGCTCACTGCGGCAACCCCGGAGCGTAGCCTCCCTGCACTGCAGGCCGTGCCGCCACGTTGCTTTGGCCGCACGCTGCTGTCCATCTGCTGGCAGCGGGGGTGACATCGCATCGCCGAGGGCCATTACTTGGCCCGAACTGGCGCTCCCGCTCCCGTTGCCCCACGCGACACGCTCACGGAGGCACCTGCCAGGGCGATGGCCGCCCCGGTCCACAGGCACGTCACCGCCCCGGCGGCGCCGCGCAGGCCGAAGATCAGCGCCACTAGCGCCGCGCCGAATGACCAGCCCACCGTGCGGGCCACGGCCAGCATGCCGCTTGCCGCGCCGCTTCGGTTGGCGGGGCCGGCCGTCATCATCGTGAGATTGTTGGGCGTCTGGTAAAAGCCAAAGCCGACCCCGCACACGCCCATGCGCCAAGCGATGTCCCAGTCGGCAGGCGCCGCCGGCATGGTCGCCAGCAGCATCAGCCCGCTCGCCAGCACCAGCAGCCCGATGCTGCCCAGCACCGCAGCCGGGTAGCGCGACGACAGGCGGCCGGCTACCGGCGCCGCCACTGCCACCAGCAGCGGCCAAGGCGTCACCAGCAGCCCAGTCGCCACCGCCGAGCGGTGCATGACGGTCTGGAACAGGAACGGCAGCGACACGTAGGCCAGGATCTGCGCCGAATAGGAGCACGTGGACGTCACCGCCGAGAGTGCGAACAGGGGGATGCGCAGCAGGTCGAGCGGCAGTAGCGGGTCCGGCTTGCGCGCCTGTTCCCGCACCAGGAACACCCCGCACACGGCGCCCGCCGCAAGCTCGGCATACGCCCAGTCCCTGCCTGGACCGCCCAGCCCATCTACCCCCGTGACGAGCAGGCCAAGCGCCAGCGCGCTCAGCACGGCGCCGGTCCAGTCCAGCGGGCGGGGGCGCGCCGCGCCGGATGGGGCGACACGGAGAAACAGCGGCACCGCTATCAGCCCGAGCGGCACGTTGACCAGGAACAGCCAGGGCCAAGTTGCAACCGACAGGATCGCCGCCGCGATGGAGGGGCCGAGCGCGGCCGAGAGCGCGACCGAGAGCGCGACCGTCGCATACGCCCGGCCCAGTTGGTGATGCGAGTGGATGTTACGCACGATCGCACCGCCCAGCGCCGCCATGCACGCGCCGCCCACACCTTGCACCAGCCGCGCCGCCACCAGCACGCCCAGCGTGGGCGACAAGGCGCACAAAAGCGATGCGGCCGTGAACAGCGCCAGGCCGAACGCATACACGCGCTTCAACCCCAGCGACTCGCCCAACGCCGCCACCGGGAGCAGGCACACAGTGGTCGCGAGCTGGTAGATGTTGACCACCCATACCGACCCCGCGTCTGTCGCGTGCAGTTCCCGCGCGATAGTGGGCAGCGCGATGTTGGCGATGGCACCGTCGATGCCGGCCAGCGCAACGCCCAGCAGGACGCAGCCCATCACCGCCCGCCGCTGGGCGGCCGTCAAACCCTCGTCCATGCTCCGAACTCCTAACCGAGGGCGCCGAATGAAGCAGTCGCCCACGTCAAGCGGCGTGACCCCGTGGCGGGGCAAGAACTCTGGCACCTTTGTGCCCAGCGGTGGCGTGGTGCATGGATCGATACGAACAATCTCAATAGCCTAAGGAGTGTCAGACGCGCGTTTGGTCTGGAGTTGGCGCGGTTCATATCGCAATGAACGCGATTTACCCGCTAATTGCGAACTCTTATCATCTATGCCACCTGATAGTGATGCTAAACAGCTCAAATCGTTCAAAAGCTGTCCAGAGCTTAGCCGCCGATCCATCCACCATGCTGACATACAAGCTAAAACTCCGCCAGCACCTCGCGCAGCGTGTTCCCGCGATACTCCGTGCGGACCAGCCCCAGCCTTTGGAGTGCCGGCACCAGGCCTTCCGTAATCTCGATGATCCGCTGGCGGCTCGTGAGTTGGAATGGGGTGCTGATCAGGAACCCGTCTCCTCCGACCGCCTCCATCGCCTCGCCCATTCGCCGCGCCACCTGGTCCGGCGTGCCCACCAGCCGCAACCCGCCATCGTAGCGCTCGCTCGCCAACTGCCGCAGGGTCTTGCCGCTGCCCCATTGCTGGAACTTGTCGAGCGACCCCTGTTCTCCGTTGGTCGTCAACTTGGAGGGCAACGGCTGGTCCAAGTCGAATGTGGAGAAGTCGATGTCCGTCACCGTCCCGGTCATGGCAAGACCGGCCTCAATGAACCCTGGAGCATTCACCATCCGCTGGTGCTTGGCTTCCGCATCCTCTTCCGTGACGCCCACCACGGGATACACCAGGAACAGCACCTTGATTTCGTCCGGGTCGCGCCCGCCCGCGATGGCCCGGGCCCGAACGTCGTCACGGTAGGCCTTCATGCCCTCCGTTCCGTTGGCGGTAGCGATGATGCTGTCGGCGACGCGAGCGGCGAACCCTCGCCCACGTGGGGACCCGCCCGCTTGCACGAAGACCGGCTTGCCTTGAGGTGAGGGAACGGTGTTCAAAGGTCCCCGGCACGAGAAGTACTTGCCCTTGAAGTCGATCGGCCGGACCTTTGTGTGGTCGGCATACATGCCACGCTCCCGGTCCATCACGACCGCGTCGCTGTCCCAAGAGCTGAATAGCTGCGTTACGAGCTCGACATACTCGTCCGCCATTGCGTAACGGTCTTCCCGCTCCGGGAGCCGATCCATGCCGAAGTTCTGTGCAGCACTGTCCTCCCCGGTGGTCACAATGTTCCACCCGAACCGCCCGCCGCAGATGTGGTCGAGTGTGGTGGCGAGCCGGGCCAACATGAAGGGCGGGTAGGCCATGGTAGACATCGTGGCCACCACTCCCAGCCGGCTCGTGGCGCTGCCGATCATTGCCGCGAGCGGCAGCGGGTCGTGCTTTGGCGCCTGGAGAGCCCATTTCAGCGTGCCTTCCGCCGTTCCTTTCCAGGCCTCGGACACCATCAGCGTGTCTTCCAGCATGATGTAGTCGAAGCAGGCGCGTTCGAGCGCCTGCGCCATCTCCACATAGAACTTCCCGTCCCATGGCGACTGGGTGGGTGAGAAGGTCGCGTTCCACTCTCCAGCCGTGAAGTTGCAGAACCAGCCGAGATGGAATGGGTGTGTCATACGATCGTCGGAAGCAAATGCCGTGCCCCAGCAACTGGTGCAGTACGTCGTAGGAATGCTGATGGAACCTTCTCCGTAGTGCGACAATCTGGATGAGAGACGCATTGCCTCACTTGAATTGCTGCTGGATGGCGGTTTGTTGCCTCACTTGATTTGTTCCCCGCCGGTGTGGAACGGCGGGGGCGAGCATGGGGCGGATCAGCATGGCAACGCGTGACGAGTTGATGGTGGCCGTTGCGGGCCGGTATGCCCGGGCGAGCCGCTTGGAGCGGGGCCGTATTCTGGGCGAGTTCGTGGCGGTGACGGGCCTGCATCGCAAGCATGCGGTGCGGCTGCTTCCGCCTTCTCCAGACGGACGGTGGCGTCTTCCGACGCGTTCGGTGCGGCCATTGCGGATGCAGCGCAGGACTTGCTTGTTTCGGCCAATGCCGGCCCTGGTTCGGGAGCCGGTGCGCGCTTTGCCGACCTCCCGGCCTGAGCATGCGTCCCGACGCGGCATTCCGCGCCGCCTGCCTCGCGAAAGTCGTGCCTTGACCCAGGGTGCCATCATGGCCTGCTCTCCCAGGACGAGAGCGACTGGAGGAGCGTATGGTGAAGCAAGGTGATGCAGGCGCCGGCATTGTCCAGCAGTTTGGGGACTGATCTGGATATGCCTCATGCGGTCTGCCTGCCGAATGGTTATGTGATCAGCGACGATCACGCGCGCCTCGACATGGAACTCGTCCATACCTCGCTCGCCGGTATGTATTGGGCCATTGGCCGGCCACGCGCGCTGACGGAGCGCAGTTGGGCCAACTGCCTGTGTTTCGGCATCTACGCCCCGGATGGCGCACAGGTTGGCTTCGGCCGACTGCTGACCGACTACACCTTCCGTGCCCACCTCGCCGACGTGTATATCCTGCCGGTTGCACGTGCGCTTGGCCTCGAGAAGGCGCTGATAGAAACCATCCTCGCACATCCTGAACTCGCGACCGTCCGGAACTGGACACCCACGACGGCAGATGCACAGGGGTTGTATGCCCGATACGGCTTCCGCCCGGGTGAGGCAGACAACAAGTGGATGACGCTCGATCGAACCCCGGTGGACGCGGACACTCCATAGGACAGGTTCCTGGCCAACCAGTCAGGAATTACGGAAGGAACGCGAAAGCGCCCCGTCCAATGCGGCCCGCGAACACTGGCGGAACGCGAACGCGCGACCAGCTCCAAGAAGCTGATTAAGGATAGTAATGCCGACCCGTTCCACGACGAATAAAACTACACCATCAAACCGTATAAAATAGAAGACAATGCTGTTGTTTTATGACAGACCCTAACAGGTCGGCGTCAGACATCAATGCATCAATCGTTTGTGGGGTATGACGCCATCAGCCTGCGCTGCAGCCGCCACTTATTATACATGATGCGCAGCCCGCTAGATCGGTATCCGTCCCTTCGATTTGCCCGGCCAATCTCCCATGCTGCGCGATAGTGGGTGAACTGTGTCGCGTAGGCCTCCCACAAGGTGCAGCGCGCGTCCCAGATATGGGTTGCCTCCGACCCGGCACCGTTCACCTCGATGATGGTGAAGTCTTTGCCCAGCCGCAGCGCTGCCTCGGAGCCGTATCGAACGTCGATCCTTCCGAAATGGAAGCCAGGGATGTCACGCGCGATCTCGTCCACCTGCCTGGCCAGCGCCGGGGTGATCGCGTCGGCGCCATTGACGAATACGGAACCCTTGCAGTGGTTGCCGGTGAACACCAATGGCACGACTTCCCCCATCGCAGGCACATGGGCGCGACGGGAGGCCAGGCGCGGCAAATATAGATGCGGCACCTTGCCTGCCCTGGGATCCGCTCGCACCAGCGCCTCGATCGTAGACCGCCCGTCGCCGGTGACCGCAGGCACAAATTTCAGGGTGAGGGATGTGACCCGCCCCACTGCCTCGTGCGGGAAGCGGATGTAGAACAGCCCGGCCTCGCCTGGCTCGGGCACGTATTTCTGTAGCAGCAGTCGCACCCCGTGGGGATACTCCGGCACCAAGGCGGTCAGGGCGGCAGCGTTTTGCACTAGCTTCACGCCCGCGCCATTGCAGCCGATGTCCGGCTTCAGCACCATCGGCCAGCCGAACCCACTCGCCTCCGCCAAGGTCACCGGGTCGTCTATGCCGGCCTGGAACACCAGCCAGGGCGCGATCCATTCTCGCGCAGTGGGCCCGGCGATCCTCAGAATTTCGGACTTGCTCTCGCCGCACAGGCCGCCGGTCTCGATGGTGGGATTGGCGAGGGTCGGCAGGCTCATGTCGCCATAGCGCAGACCAAGCCAGATCCACTGTAGGACCACCGGCGCGTAGAACAGCCAGTCGGGCCAGAACTCAAACGGGGACAGCACCCGGTCCGGCTTGGCTTTACCAGGGCGAGCGAGAAGAGCCGTCAGGGTCATGGCTGTGCCGCCTGTTGCAGTCGGGCGGCGATGCGTCCCGCCATAACGACGGTCAGCGCGAGCCCGGCCATGCCGGCCCAGCGCCAAACCCCAAGATGCTCGGCCATGTAACGGCCCAGATGCAGCGACACGCCGAACAGCAATGTCGTCCAAATCAGCGTCGCCCCGGACGCGGTCAATGCGAAATGGGTAAAACTCGCACGAAAATATCCGCACGCCGTGTAGGTCGGCAATCGTGCACCCGGCAGGAAACGGCTGACAAACACGATCTTTACCACGTGTTTCTGCAGCCACTCCTGGCTCTGGGCGAACCGCTCGGGCGGTGCCCATCGCCTTGCCCAGGGCATCAACCCTGCCAGCCGGCCAAGCCCATACAGGCCCAGATCGCCCAGCACGATGCCGAGATAGAGCGATATCAGGGCAACAGTGAGGGTCACCTGTCCCACTTGCACGTCCATGGCAGCCAGAATCGTTGTTGCATCCTCCAGCACGAACGTGCCGGACAGGATGAGTACGCCTTGGATCAGCGGATCGTGACTATGCAGGCTCAACCACTCGGGCAGGGATTGCAAAGCTCCGGCACTCCTTCAGGTTGCCACACTTGATCATTGTCAACACGGATTGGGCATGACGGAGGGGCAGTTGTGGCGTTACGGCCAACTAGGGTTACTACCCTTGTTATGCACCAATCTTATACAAACCCTGCAATGACCAGCACTCCATCAACCCCTTCCCGATCTGGCTCGCCGAACATTCAGCCCTACACGCGGCAGGTCACACGAACTACTTGTCCATTGAAATGACAACTCCGTCAGCTGTCAGACTTAGTGTCGGCCCAGGAACATTTTGAGCGTTTATGGTCAGCTATATTTTGATCGGCGTCGATCCGACCTGGCCGAGGCTTTGCGATGTGGACTGTTGAGAACCGCGCCCGCTACGACCGCAGCAAGCTGCGCTACCCGGGTGACCTGATAGATGCCGAGTGGGCGCTGGTCGAGCCTTTGATCCCGCCGGCCAAGCGCGGCGGCAACAAGCATACGGTTGATATGCGCGAGGTGGTCACCGGCCTGGTGTATATCCTGAGCACCGGCTGCCGGTGGGCGGCGCTGCCCAAGGATTTGGCCCCGCGCAGCACTGTCACCCCGTATCGAGTCGCCCGGACCCGAGCCTTCCAGGTTTGGGCCGAGGTCGCCGGCGTCGCCGCCGCGGCATAATCACCAGCACACCGTCCTTGTCGCGCGCCATCGCGACCTCAATCCAACAAGTTGACAGTGCCTCCGTGAGACTGCTGAGCCGCAACTGGGCCGCGTGATCATCGGGAGCCCGGTCCAGGTTCGTGTCATCTCGGAGGCGCAGGCCGAGCCGACAGCACTCAGCGCTTCCTGACGAGTACCCGTCGGTAAGCGGCTTCCCGTCGTCGTTGACGCGTGCTTTTGTTTCAACGGCGCCGGGGCACAACCGCGCGCCACAGGAGGATGCGTCATTGCAACACACGCTCGTCGTTTGGGCTGCCGCCCTCGCCCTTGCCGCTTGGCCGGCCGCCGCGGACGCTCAGGCGCCCGATCCTGGTCCGCTCACGATCGCAAGGCAGGGCTCGTTTTTCATCGGCGGGCGAGACGTCCATTCCGACAAGCTGTCCACGCTGCCGGCCTACGCGCCGGAGGGGACGATCACCGTCGACCAGATGTATGTTCACTACCAGGTGCCGGCCAATGCCGGGTCGCAGCGCCCGTTGGTGTTCATCCATGGCTGCTGCCTGACCGGCAAGACGTGGGAAACCACCCCTGATGGGCGGATGGGCTGGGATGAGTTCTTCTTGCGCGCGGGTTATCCGGTCTATGTCATCGACCAGGCTTGGCGCGGCCGCTCCGCCACCAGCCCGGTCGCCATCAATCAGGTGAAGACCGGCGCCACGCCGCCGGATCAGCTACCGACCGTATTCTCCGCCGGGCACGAAGGCGCCTGGGCCATATTCCGCTTCGGCAAGCAGTATCCGGAGGTGTTTCCCGGCATGCAGTTCCCGCTTGAGGCGCAAGGTGAGTTCTGGAAGCAGATGGTGCCGGACTGGCTTGCCGCGCTGCCGACGCCGAATCCCACGGTTCCAGACCTGTCGGACTTGGCGCAGCGCCTCGACGGGGCGGTGCTGATCAGCCATTCGCAGTCGGGTATCTACCCGTTCCAGACCGCGGTGCTCAGCCGCAAGGGCATCGCCGGCATCGTGGCGGTGGAGCCCGGCGCCTGTCCGGCCGCCACCGACCCGATGGCGCCGTTCGCGGGCCTGCCGTTGCTGGTGCTGTGGGGCGACAATGTTGACCAGTCGCCACGCTGGGCGCCGCGCCTGGCAGCCTGCCGCGAGTTCGTGGCCGCCGCCAATGCCGCAGGCGGTAAGGCGGAGATGGTGATGCTGCCGGACGTGGGTTTTCACGGCAACTCGCACATGTTGATGCAGGACAAGAACAGCCTGGACGTCGCACGCTGGCTGGAAGGCTGGATTGCCGGCCACGTTACGGCAAAGTAGTGCGAGGCAACGTCGGAACATAGATGTCTGGGCGTGGTTCAGATTACGTTTTTTTAGGTCGGCAAAGTTAGCTGCCATAAGGGTTTCGCGCTACGATCCTGCTGTTTTGCGGGAAACGAGGAATAGGCAGGACATCGGCGCGGCCGCAGCCAGATCGGGAGCGTGTGCTGGGTTCCGGTCTGCAAGCTTTGCCCGGCGTGTGGCGGGGCGATGCGGGTCCGCTACGAGAACCGCCGCACGCTGGTGCTGCTATCTGGACCTGTGCGGCTGCGGCTGAGCCGCCTTGACCAGCGTCGGCACGCACTCTTCAGTGCCGTTAACTACCTGTCCATAAATGCGGGCTACAGATAGTCGAGACAAAACGTCACGCTCATTGCTGCGCGGTAATACGGCCGCGTGTGTATTCCCTCCTGGTAGATGAGAGATTCCGTGACAGCTGTTTCAACACTGACCACCACCCAAATTGCGTCGTTGTCAACGGCCGTCATTGCCGCCCTCAGCTCGGCC
Organism: uncultured Acetobacteraceae bacterium; assembly: GCA_964242325.1. Lineage (GTDB taxonomy): Bacteria > Pseudomonadota > Alphaproteobacteria > Acetobacterales > Acetobacteraceae > DASWOJ01. The sequence continues at coordinate 139 of CAXTCI010000157.1, read as the reverse complement.
GAGGTGGGCGCGTTCTCCTCGGCCCAGCTCGCAGCCCTGTCCCTGGCCCAGGTCGCAGCCCTCAGCTCGGCCGACGTCGCCGCCCTGACCTCGACCGCCCTGCCCGGCCTCGGCAGCGCCGGCATCGCCGGGCTCGGCA
>CAXTCI010000156.1:0-12825 GCA_964242325.1 uncultured Acetobacteraceae bacterium | reverse complement strand
GGGGAGGTCCTGACTGCGGACGGCGACATCGAGATCAACGCCGGCCAGCCCCGCATCACTCTGCACGTCGCCAACACCGGCGACCGCCCGGTGCAGGTCGGCAGCCACTACCACTTTGCCGAAACCAACCCGGCCCTGCAGTTCGACCGCGCCCAGGCCCGCGGCCAGCGGCTCGACATCGCCGCCGGCACCGCCGTCCGGTTCGAGCCGGGCCAGAGCCGTGAAGTCACGCTCGTGCCGTTCCGCGGCGCCCGCATCGTCCAGGGCTTCCGCGGCGACATCATGGGACCGCTCGACGCATGACCCGCATCCCCCGCCGTGCCTACGCCGACATGTATGGCCCCACGGTCGGCGACCGCGTGCGCCTGGCCGACACCGACCTGTTCGCCGAGGTCGAGCGCGACCTGACCACCTATGGCGAGGAGGTGAAGTTCGGCGGCGGCAAGGTCATCCGCGACGGCATGGGCCAGTCCCAGCAATCCCAGCGCGACGGCGCCGTGGACACCGTCATCACCAACGCCCTGATCCTGGACCACTGGGGCATCATCAAGGCCGACGTCGCCCTGCTGAACGGCCGCATCCACGCCATCGGCAAGGCCGGCAACCCCGACACGCAGCCCGGCGTGGACATCCCCATCGGCCCCGGCACCGAGATCATCGCCGGCGAAGGCAAGATCCTCACCGCCGGCGGCGTCGACAGCCACATCCACTTCATCTGCCCGCAGCAGGTCGAGGAGGCGCTGGCCTCCGGCATCACCACCCTGGTCGGCGGCGGCACCGGACCTGCCACCGGCACTTCCGCCACCACCTGCACCCCCGGCCCCTGGCACCTCGCCCGCATGCTGCAGGCTGCCGAGGGACTGCCGGTCAATCTCAGCTTCAGCGGCAAGGGCAACGCCAGCCAGCCCGCCGCTCTCGTCGAGATGGTCCGCGCCGGGGCAAGCTGCCTCAAATTGCATGAGGACTGGGGCACCACCCCCGCCGCCATAGACTGCGCTCTGCGCGTCGCCGACGACCACGACGTCCAGGTGATGATCCACACCGACACCCTGAACGAAAGCGGCTTCGTCGAGGACACCATACGGGCCTTCGCCGGCCGCACCATCCACGCCTACCATACCGAGGGCGCGGGGGGCGGCCATGCGCCGGACATCATCAAGATCGCCGGCCTGCCCAACGTGCTGCCCAGCAGCACCAACCCGACCCGGCCCTACACGCTCAACACGCTCGACGAGCACCTGGACATGCTGATGGTCTGCCATCACCTCGACCCCAGCATCCCCGAGGACGTGGCCTTCGCCGAGTCCCGCATCCGCCGCGAGACCATCGCCGCCGAGGACATCCTGCACGACCTCGGCGCGATCAGCATGATCTCCAGCGACAGCCAGGCGATGGGCCGGGTGGGCGAGGTCATCATCCGCACCTGGCAGACCGCCCACAAGATGAAGCAGCAGCGCGGCGCCCTGCCCGGCGATGGCCCGGCGGATAATGCCCGGATCAAGCGCTACGTCGCCAAGTACACCATCAACCCTGCCATCGCGCAGGGCCTGGCGCACGAGGTCGGCTCGGTGGAGCCGGGCAAGCTGGCGGACCTGGTGCTGTGGTCCCCCGCGTTCTTCGGCGTGAAGCCGGACCTGGTGCTGAAGGGTGGCACTATCGCGTCGGCGCCGATGGGCGACCCCAACGCGTCCATCCCGACGCCGCAGCCGGTGCACTACCGCCCGATGTTCGGGCAGTTCGGACGGGCGATGCAGGAAAGCTGCATCACCTTCCTGTCGCAGGCTGCGCTGGACGACGGCATCTGCCACCGCCTGCGCCTGACCCGGCCCGTGTCCGCCGTCCGCAACACCCGCGGCGGCATCGGCAAACGCAGCATGATCGGCAACGACGCGGTGCCGAATATCGAGGTGGACGCCGAAACCTACGAGGTCCGCGCCGACGGCGTGCTGCTGACCTGCGAGCCGGCGACGGTGCTGCCGATGGCGCAGCGCTATTTCCTGTTCTAAGCAGGCTTGCGCGGCCTGTCGCACAGGTGGCCTACGGTTGTGCCGGGCCGCGTAAGCTTGCTTAGCTTTTTTCCGTGCGCAAGCCTCGAAAGGTTTGCTTAGCTGCCGGGGCATTCAATGACGGACGACAAGACCGGGACGGACGAGAAAACCGGCCTGGCCACCCAGGCCATGCTGACCAGCCTATACTGGATCTACGACCGGATCATGAGCCGCAAGGCCATGCCCGACGCCAGCTCGCCGCCAGGGTCGGAGGCGGAGATTGCCGCCATGATCCGCCGTGCCGCCGGGCAGGCGGGCACGGTTGGGTTCGCGGCCAACATGGGCGGGCTGCTGACCCTGCCGTTTGCGTTGCCGATGAACCTGGCCGGCGTCAGCACCCTGCAGATCAACCTGATCCAGGATATCGCCCGCGCCCGCGGCTACGACCTGCACAGCGAGCAGGTGCGGACGCTGACCGTCGCCTGCCTGGCGGGTACGGCGGTGTTGGACGTGCTCAAATCCGCCGGCGTCGGCGTCGGCATGCGCCTGACCCGGCAGGCCGTCCTGGGCCTGAGCGGCGCGGTGCTGGCGCGGATCAACCAGGCGCTGGCGGCGCGGCTGGCGACCATGGCAGGGGCATCCGGCGCGGTGATGCTGGCGCGGGTGGTGCCCTTCGTCGGTGGCGCGATCAGCGGCACCGTGGATGGGCTGGCGACCGCCGCTGTGGGCGCCGCGGCCAAGCGGGTTTTCGTGCGCCAGGCCAGGGCCACGGACGGCGAACCCGGCACAGCCCCGTTGCCCCTGCCCGCCCCGGTCCAGTCCTGATGCGCGCAGCCGCGCACCTTGCCGCCGGCGCCTGGAACCCGGCCGATGAACGCGACCAGGTGCTGGTGGACTTCGACCGCCGCCATCGCCGCCGCATCGTGCTGACGACGGCGGCCGGCGCCGAGCTGTTGGTGGACCTGCCCCAGGCCGCCCGCCTGCGCCAAGGCGACGGCCTGTTGCTGGACGGCGGCGGCGTCGTGCAGGTCCTGGCCCGGCCGGAGCCGCTGCTGGACATCCACGCGCATGACGCCGCCGGGCTGGTGCGGATTGCCTGGCACCTGGGCAACCGGCACTTGCCGGTGCAATTGCTGGGCAGCCACATCCGTATCCGGCGGGACCACGTGATTGCCGACATGGTGCGCGGCCTGGGTGGCCACGCCCGGGAGATCGAGGCGCCGTTCGATCCCGAAGCCGGCGCCTACGCGGGCGGCCACGCCCACCATCACCACGACGAGGATGAACCGGCACTCCCTGCTCCCTCTCCCTCCGGGAGAGGGTCGGGGTGAGGGAAGCCACGAGGACCACCATCGGCCTACCAGGTGCGGAAGCCGGCTTGAACGGGCAAGGTTCGGTCGTGCGGCCTTTCCCTCACCCCGACCTTCTCCCGGAGGGAGAGGGAGAAGGCAGCGGCAGCAAGCCTTCGCACTCACGACAAGGCACGCTGCTGCATCTTCTGACCTGGCTCTCCCCTGCCTTTCCAACCGGCGGATACGCCTACAGCCACGGGCTGGAATGGGCGGTCGAGGCCGGGGACATCCGGGATGAGGCCGGCCTCGCCGCCTGGCTGGATGACGTGCTGCGGCACGGCGCCGGGCGTAGCGACGCCATCCTGCTGCGCCATGCCCACCGCGCCTCAGACCTGCCGGCACTGGCGGCGGTGGCCGAACTGGCCGCCGCTGCCCAGCCCAGCCGGGAGCGCCAGGCCGAAACGCTGGGCCAGGGCGATGCCTTCGCGCTCGCCGCCGCGGTTTGGGGCGCGTCCCTGCTGGCGGCCTTGCTGGCATCTGGCGGCCCGGCCACTTACCCCGTCGCCGTCGGCGCCCTGGCTGCCGCGCATGGCGTTGCGGAGGACGACACCGCCCTCGGTCTGCTGCACGCCTTCACCGCCAACCTGATCAGCGCCGCGGTGCGCCTGGTGCCGCTGGGCCAAACCGCCGGGCTGCGCGTGCTGGCGATGCTTGAGGCAACCGTGGCCGAGGTCGCCGCGGATACGCGCGGCGCCACCCTGGACGACCTCGGCGGCGCCTGCTTCAGGTCCGACATCGCCGCGATGCGGCACGAAACCCAATATACGAGGCTGTTCCGATCATGACCGCATCCCCAAACGGCCCTCTGCGGGTGGGCGTCGGCGGCCCCGTCGGCACCGGCAAGACTGCGCTTATGGATGCGCTGTGCCGGACCTTCGCGCCTCGCTACGACATCGCCGCCATCACCAACGACATCTACACCAAGGAGGATGCCGAGTTCCTGACCCGCGCCGGGTCGCTGCCGCCCGAGCGGATCATGGGCATCGAGACCGGCGGCTGCCCCCATACCGCCATACGCGAGGACGCCAGCATCAACTTGGCCGGCATCGCCGCAATGCGCCGCCGTTTCCCCGCACTGGACGTGATCCTGATCGAAAGCGGCGGCGACAACCTGGCCGCTACCTTCAGCCCTGAGCTGGCGGACCTGACGATCTACGTCATAGACGTGTCCGCCGGCGACAAGATCCCCCGCAAGGGCGGCCCCGGCATCACCCGCAGCGACCTGCTGGTCATCAACAAGATAGACCTGGCCCCGCATGTCGGCGCCAGCCTGGAGGTGATGGACCGCGACAGCCGCCGGATGCGGGGGGAGCGGCCGTTCGTGTTCGCGAACATACGGGCAGGGCAAGGGGTGGCGGACATCGCCGCGTTCATCGAGAAGGCGGGCGGGCTGCATTGAAGCGGTTAGGGGTTGTAGGGCGGGAAAGCGGCCAGCGCCTCCCGCTACCGGCTGGCGTGCGTGACGGCGAGAGGCGCTGGCGCTTTCCCGCCCTACGCTAGGTAGCGCCGCAGCGCCACCAGCGCCCAGATCGCCTCCACCACCCCGAACGGCCAGGCCCCCTGCAAGAACCCGTACGCCGACCCCAGAGCGCACGCCCCGGCGAACCCCAGCACCCAGCCCCGCCCCCGCGCTTCCATCGCGTAGCACAGCAGCATCAGGCTGACCGCCACCAGCCCGAACAGCGTTAGCCCGTCCATCACGCCTCCTGGGCCGCCTCCAGCATGGCCGTGGCGACCCGCATTCCAAGCTCTGGCGCATCCGTGTTCGCCAGCGCGGCGGCCGTGACCATCCTGCCGCCGGCCTCCCCCGTCAGCACTCCCGACGAGTAGCCCGGCCCGCCCCCGCCATGCCCGGCCAACACGCCGTAGCGAGACGTCCGGTCCAGCATCAGCCCCAGCCCATAGCTCTTTTCACGGAACAGCCAATCCGTGCCGGGCGCGATCACCGGCGTCATCATCGCCGCCAGTGACGCCGCTCCCAGCAACTGCCCACGGCGCAAAGCATCGAACACCGCCGCGACCTCTCCGGCCGGGGCCAGCACCGACCGCATCGCCACCCAGCCGGGATCATACGTCGCCGCCGCATCCTGCTGCTCGCCCCACATTGCCGTCCAGCCCGGCGCCAAGTCCCGCGCGTCCGCCCAGGTTTCCGCCAGGCGGGACCGCGGCAGGCCGAGTGGCGCCCAGACGAACCGCCGCAGCAATGCTCCCATCGGCTGGCCTGACGCTTGCTCGACGGCCTCCCGCAGCAGCATGTAGCCGGTGTTGGAGTAGGCGAAGGCGCCGGGCGGGTCGAACCCGCTGGCCTCCACCGTGCGGACCATGAATTCCGCCCGGGTCCAGGCCCGGCCGGGCGTGCTGCGGACGGCCTCGTGGTAGGCTGGGACCATGCCGTAGTCCGGTACACCCGCCGTGTGGTTCAGCAACCGCCGGGGCGTCACCCCCGACGGACAGCCCGGCACGGCGCCATCCAGGTCCAGCCCACCGTCCTCCGCCAGACGCAGGGCCACGATGGCGAACAGGGTCTTGCTGATGCTGAAGGTTTGCAGCAGTGCATCGGCCGGCATCGGCATCGTGCGCCCGGCATCCCGCCAGCCTAGCCCCGCCGTCAGGACCGGCGTGCCATCGGCCCAGAGCGCAATGGCCGCGCCGAGGCCGCCATGGCCGTCCAGCGCAAGCTTCGCGGCATCCGCGATCTCCTGGTCCACGGCGCCTCCGATTGCTGGCTCCGGCGAACGGGGCGCCGGAGTTAGGGCAGTCCCCTGGCATTCACATACAGCGCATAAATCGACTGGCTCGCCGCCATGAACAGCCGGTTGCGCCGCAGCCCGCCGAAGCACAGGTTCGCGCAACGTTCGGGCAGGTGGATGTGCCCGATCGGCTCGCCGGCAGGGTTGAACACCCGCACCCCGTCCAGCTCCGGGCTGCCCATGCCCCAGCCGCACCACAGGTTGCCGTCCTCGTCCACCCGGAACCCATCGGGCGTGCCGGCGCCCGCGTCAATCAGGATGCGGCGCCGGGCCAGACGCACGCCGTCCACCACGTCATAGGCCAGGATGCGCCGCGGCACGGACCGGCACTCGACGACGTAGAGCAGCTTCTCATCGGGAGAGAACGCCAGGCCATTCGGCGCCTCGATCGAGTCGTCCAGCAGCGTGGCCTTCCCGCTCGCCGGGTCCAGACGATACAGGTTGAGCGGCAGTTCCTGTTCCGCCCGGGCGCCTTCATAGTCCGACAGGAGACCAAAGGCCGGGTCGGTGAACCAGATTGCGCCATCCCGGCTGACCACCACGTCGTTGGGGCTGTTCAGCCGCTTGCCCTCGAAGCGGTCCAGCAGCACGGTGATGCTGCCGTCATGCTCGGTCCGCGTCACCCGGCGGTTGCCGTGCTCGCAGGTCACCAGCCGGCCCTGCCGGTCGCGGGTGTTACCGTTGGCGTAACCAGACGGCTTGCGGAACACCGAGACTGCGCCGGTCTCCTCCTCCCACTTCAGGATGCGGTTGTTCGGGATGTCGCTGACCAGCAGGTGTCGGGCGTCGCCGAACCAGACCGGCCCCTCGGCCCAGCGCAGCCCGGTTGCCAGCCGCTCGACCGCGGCAAGGCCGAGGCGGTAGCGGTCGAAGCTCGGGTGCAGGGACTGCACGGCGGGATCGGGGTAGAAGGTGGCTGGCTGCCACATGGCGGGGAGGTCCTCCGTGGTTTTCCCCAAGCTTCGTCCCTGGCTGTTCTCCGTGCAACCCGGCTTTGACTTCCACCGCCGTCAGGCCCAACACCAGGCGGCAACATCGGCCGGCCCGCAGCGATGATGAACGCGAATACCCTGTGGCTGCTGCTGTTCAGCGTATCCCTGGCTGGTGGTCAGCTGCTGTTCAAACGCGCGGCGCAGGAGATCATCGGAGTGCCGGCCACCCGCATCCTCCTGGTGCTGGCGACCACGCCGGCGATGTGGGCGGCGGTCGTGCTGTATGCCGCGGCGACGCTGCTATGGGTCTGGATACTGTCCCGCGTGCCGCTCAGCCAGGCGCATCCCTGGGCGGCGCTGGGCGTCGTGGTGGTGCCGCTGGCGGCGGTGCTGGTGTTCGGGGAAGTGGTGCGTCCGGTGTTCTGGCTGGGCGCCGCCCTGATCGTCGCCGGGATCGTGCTGACGCAGGTGGGGTCGGGCGGCTAGAGCGGTTTGCGACCAGGCTGAACGCAGACCGATCCAGTTTTTTGTCTGCCGGCAAAGACTTGCAGTAGGGTCTGGTCGCCGCGTATCCGAACCCCACTGCAGTTTGCTTCAGTTGGACGCTGCGGCGGTCCAGGTCGCGGTGTGGACCTTGGGCGAGGCTTCCAGCGCCGCCACCACGGCGTCCAGCTCAGCGGGATCGGCGGTGATCGGCACCAGGTTGGCGATCAGTTCCACCAGGCTGACGCCCGACAACGCCTGCACGTCGCGCACTGGGTATTTCGCCAGGGTCAGTTCGGCGTCCAGCAGGTCGCGCACATCCGGCACGTCGGCAGGGGAGCAGATCGCATGGATGCGATACTGCGCCTCGGTTTCGTCCGGCTTGAGCGGGCGGCGGTTGACCCAGTTCACCAAGGGCCGCAGCAGGGTGTTGCAGGCCAGCACGAAGCCGGACAGCGCCGCCGCCTCCGCCAGCATCCCGCAGCCGGCGAATGCGCCGACCGCGGCCGAGCACCACAGCGTCGCCGCCGTGTTCAGCCCGCGTATGTTGATGCCGTCCTTGAGGATGACCCCCGCCCCCAGGAAGCCGATGCCGGACACGACGTAGGCGACGATGCGCGTCGCCCCCTCCGTCCCCAGCAGTCGCATCCCGAGGTCGGCGAACGCCGCCGCGCCGAGGGCCACCAGCACCGTCGTCCGCAGCCCGGCGCTGCGTTGCCGCCACTGCCGCTCGAACCCGATGGCGGTGCCCAGCACAAAGGCCGTGGCCAGTACCGCGACCGTGTATGCGAGGTCAGACGCGGCAAACCGTGCGGCGGCCTGCAGCAGCACGTCGGGGGCTACGATGCCACCCGCACCAGCAACTTGCCGAAGTTCGCGCCCTTCAGCATGCCGATGAACGCCGTGGGCGCGGACTCCAGCCCGTCCACGACGTCCTCCCGGTGCCTGACCTTACCCTCCGCCAGCCAGGTGCCGACGGTTTGCAGGAAGTCGTCCCGCTGGGCCGCGAAGTCCGACACGATGAAGCCGCGGATCAGCAGCCGCTTGGTTAGCACCGCGCGCATGAGCATCGCCTGGCTCGGTCCCTTCGGCGGCTCCGTCGCGTTATACATGGAGACCAGCCCGCACACCGGCACCCGCGCGAAGGGGTTCAGCCGCGGCAGCACGGCGTCCCACACCGCGCCGCCGACGTTCTCGAAGTAAACGTCCACCCCGTCCGGGCACGCCGCCGCCAGATCCCTCGGCAAATCCGGCGCCCGGTGGTCCAGGCAGGCGTCGAAGCCCAGGCCCAGGACATGCGCGCACTTGTCCGGCCCGCCGGCGATGCCGACCGCCCGCGCCCCGTGCAGCTTGGCGATCTGCCCGACCAGTGAGCCGACCGGCCCGGCAGCCGCGGCCACCACCACGGTCTCCCCCGGCTTGGGCTGGCCGATGTTCAGCAGCCCGCAATAGGCGGTCATGCCCGGCATCCCGAGCACGCCCAGCGCGGTGGACGGCGGATTGGGTTCCGGCGGCACGATCCGCAGCCCGCCGGGGTGCTTGGCCGGATCCACCGCCGCGTGGTCCTGCCAGCCGGTCCGGCCTTCCACCAGGTCACCGGGACGGAAGCCCTCCGCATTGGACTCCATAACTTCGCTAACGGTGCCGCCGACCATGACCTCGCCGATGCCGACTGAGGGCGAGTAGGACGGCGCATCGCTCATCCGCCCACGCATGTAGGGGTCGAGGGACAGCCACAGCGTCCGCAGCAGCACGCCGCCGGGCGGAGCGACCGGGACCGGCCCGTCCTCCATGCGGAAGTCGTCCGGCTTCGGCTCGCCGACGGGCCGGCGGGCCAGGACGATACGGCGGCTGAGGGATTGGGACATGGCGGACCTCATTCACGGGGGTGCTGCTTTAAAGCTTTGGCAATACCGGCGGCACATTCTGCCGGGCACCAGCAAAACGCCAGGTGCCCTGCCATGCCCATCGCCGTCATCAGCCCTTCCACGACCGAGGCCAGCTCGCCAGGCACCGTCGTCACCATCGCCGCATCGTCTTTCCCAGCGGCCGTGCAGCCTGACCTGCGCGTCCAGACCGGCATCCTGGATGCGACGGGACCGCAGAGCTACTTCGCCGTAGTTGGCGGCGGTTCGGGCAGCCCTGTCGCTTACAGCACCTACTCCGGACAGTTCAGCTCACTCGTCAGCAGCGCCGAGATGGATGCCGACCCGTTCTCCGACCGGCTGCTGGACGTGGCGGCCGGGGACCTCGTGACCTTCGTGATGGCGGTGCAGAACGTGGCGCCTGACGCCCTGGCTTGGGACTTGGTGCTGCGGGACACGCCACCGGCAGGCTTCATCGTGCCGGCCGACGGGGCGGACATCAACGTAGCGGACGGTGCCGGCAACCCGCTGGATGTCACCGGAGACCTGTTCAGCACGACGGACGGCCTGCATCTGGACCCCGGATCGCCGCTGGCCGGGTATGACCCGGACTCCGGACTGAACGTCGCGCTGGTCACGTTCACGTTGCAGGCCACTGGCGCGATGCCGGCGTTCCTGGCGACGCTGCGGGACACCGCCGCAGTGGTGCACGTCGCCGCAAGCTCTGGCGGCGCCAACTTGGCGGCCGGCGCACCGGGGCTGGCAGGCTGGACCGAGATGGTCACGGCGGCGCCCGCAATCAGCATGGCGCTGACCGGCACGGGCTCTGCGGCAACCTCCGGCAACCAGTTGGCACTTGGCGAGACGGCGATTTTCCATGCCAGCGTCACCCTGCCGAGCGGGCGGAGCCAGGCGCTGCGTCTCGACGCCGCGGTTCCCGCCTGGCTGTCCCTGGTGTCGGAGACCATCACCTATGCCACCCCGGGCACCACGGGGCTTTGGGTGGGGGAAACGTCCGGCTCTGGCTTCGACCTCGGCACGATCAGCGCCGGCAGCCCAATCAGGGTCGAGTACGACATCGTCGCCCGTGCAACCGCGGCGGCGAACGGTTCGGTGCAGGCCATGGTCAGCGCGTCCGACCCGGCGGGAACCGGCGGCCGGGTCAGCGCGGCGCAAGGGGCGTTAGTGGTCGCGCTTGCGCCGGTTCTGTCGATACAGGTGAACGGGCCGGGCCAGGTGCAGGCCGGGGAGTCCGCCACCTACACAGTGCGGCTGTCGAACGCTGCCGGGGCAGCCTCGGCCTACGGCGTCACGCTTGCCGATGTGCTGGGCGCTGGGCTGACGCTGGTACCTGGCACGGTTCAGGCTTCCGGTCCCGCCGCCGGCGCCGTGGTGAGCAGCGGGTCGGGCAGCACCCTGGCAGTGACCACCACACAGCTTGACCCAGGCGAGTCCCTGTCGCTGACGCTGCAAGCCCAGGGAACCGGGTCCGTGGGAGCGGTGCTGCAATCCCAGGCGCAGGCGACGGCGGCGTCGCTGCCCGGCGGCAACGCGGCATACCAACTAGCGCCGGTGCTGGCGTCTGGGGCCGCTACGCTGGTTGCTCCCACGGCAGGCCTCACGCTGTCCAACCTGTCTGCGCGCGTTGGCGACGTCGTTACTTTGAACATCACTGTCTGGCTCCCGGCTGGGGACAACCCGGCGGTCCGCGTCGTCGCGCACCTACCGGCCGGGCTGACCTTCGTGCCGGGGTCGGTGCAGGCGATTGGCGGCGCCGCGCCGGTTGTGACGGCGGATGCAAACGGGGTCGCAGTGTCGCTTGGGCCAGTCACGGAGCCGGCCGGCGGTGGGGCCGTGTCGGTCGTTTTTGAGGCGGTTATCGGCGCTGTCCCGGTCGGCGCCGGGCTGGGCTGCAGCGCGGTGGTCGAGACGGGATACGCGGTCTCCGCCGCAGCCGTGGCCACGGTGCAGGTCGCTGACACTCCGCCGGTGCTGGCCGGCCTGCCCAGCCTGACCTCTACAACGGATGATACTTCCGTTGCGCCGCTGACCAGCCTGACGCTGGCCGACCCGGACGCCGGGCAAGTGCTATCGGCGCAGGTCATGCTGTCCACCGCGGGGGACGGGCTGCTCACCAACTTGGGCGGCGGGCAATATGACGCGGCGTTGGGACGCTATCAGGTGTCCGGACCGGTAGATGCCGTCCAGGCTGCGCTGCGCGGACTGATCTTCGTGCCCACTGCGCACCAGCTCGCGTTCGGCGCGGCGCGGGCCACGACATTGATGGTCCAAGTGTCAGATGGCGCTGGCGGGGGGGCCGCGGCGGCGTCCGGGGTCGTCGCGTATGGGATGGACACCCCGCCGACCATCGGCGGTGCCGTCGCTGGGCAGGTCATGACGACGACCGAGGGATCGTTGCCGCTGGCCGGTCTGACGCTGGCCGACCCCGATGTTGGCCAGGTCGAAACGCTGCAGGTGCAGGTGACGCCGGGGCTGGGCGGGCTGGGTGGAACCTTGGGCTCCTACGACCCGGCGACCAGCACCTATACTGCCCACGGCACCGTGGATGCATTGCAGGCCGACGCGCGCGGGCTGGTGTTCACGCCTGCCGGCGCCGGGGATGCCACCCTGGCTGTCACGCTGGACGACGGAGCCGGCGGAGTCGCACGGGACGCGGCGACCACGGTGCACATCCAGGCCACGGCGGACACGGCCGGGGTGGCGCAGCACTTCCTGCAACTGCCCAGCGCAATTTTCCTGGCCAATGCCGGAGGGCAGCAGACGACGCTGGTGGGGGAGCAGTATAACGGTCCCGTAAGCTATTTGCAGTCGCAGCTGATCTACGACAGCGCCGACCCTGCGGTGATCGTGGCGCATACGGATAACACGTTCATCAAGAGCTTCTCGGGCTTCTGCGCCATCCAGGTAGCGGGTGGGCGCAACGTGGTAGACGCGGGGCCAGGGTCCAACTTCATCGTCGGCGGGACTGGGGACGACACGTTCTTCCTGAACGGCAGCCAGGGCGCGGTGACATGGGACACGATCACCGGTTTTCATCTTGGCGACACGGTGACGCTGTTTGGGTTCCATACTGGCACGTCCAGCTTGGCCTGGACGGATGCAGAAGGGGCGGTGGGCTACACCGGGCGGACGATCCATGCGGATTTGGCGGGGAACGGCGGGATTACGGCCAGCCTGACCTTCGCTGGCACGACGGCCGTGGATACCAATGGGTATGCAGTCACGACGGGGACCGTGGGCGGGATGGATTATTTGGCGGTGACGGCGGTGCGGTGATGGTGGGGTATAGCTGGCTGGCGGTGGGGTGAGGCGCGATTGGCAATAGAAACCAAGGCTTGCGCCCCATGTGGCAAGCCAAACGCAGGGGATTCGGAAAAGAATTGGCGGACCCGAGACGATTCGAACGTCCGGCCTTTGCCTTCGGAGGGCAACGC
>CAXTCI010000155.1:0-12906 GCA_964242325.1 uncultured Acetobacteraceae bacterium | reverse complement strand
GCCTGGGGACTGCGGGCGGGCGAGGGGCGGATACCATCTCGGCCGTCCATGACGTAGAACTGCCGCCATGCGCCGCTCCCAGCTCGACCGCTACGTGTTTCGCCAGCTTCTGGTCGCCCTGCTCGCGACGACCGGCGGGCTGGTTGCGCTGATCTGGCTGACGCAGAGCCTGCGCTTCGTCGAGCTGGTGGTGAACCGCGGGCTGTCGCTTGCGGTGTTCCTGAAGCTGACCGGGCTGCTAGTGCCCAACTTCGTTGCCGTGATCCTGCCGATCACCACCTTCGTTTGCGTGCAGTTCGTTTATCAGCGGCTGGCGGGAGACCGGGAACTTACGGTGATGCGGTCTGCCGGGCTGTCGCCCTGGGCGCTGGCACGCCCGGCGCTGAGCCTGGCGGCGCTGGTGGTCGGCACGATGTATGTGCTGACGATCTGGCTGGTGCCGATCAGCTACACCGCCTTTCGCGAGTATCAGTTCGAGATACGCAACCGGCTCGCCGCGTTCCTGCTGCAGGAAGGCGTGTTCACGCCGGTCAGCGACGACTTGACGGTGTATATACGTAGCCGCGACCCGGACGGCACGCTGCGCGGCATCCTGGTTGAGGATGCCCGGCAGCGGAACAGCCGCGCCACCATCCTGGCGCAGCGCGGCCGCCTGCTGGAAGGTGGTGACAATCCCAGGCTGCTGCTGCAATCCGGCAGCCGGCAGGAGATTGACCACACGAGCGGTCGGCTGAACGTGCTGACCTTTGCGGAAACGACCCTCGACCTCGCGAGCAATACCGCCAAGGATGACGTGCGCTACCGCGACGCGGCCGAGATGTCGCTAAACGAGCTGCTGGGGCCGGGGAACGGGGCGCTGACCGCCCGCGATGCCGGCAAGTTCATCGTGGAAGCGCACCGTCGGCTGACGGCGCCGCTGACGGCGGCGAGCTTTGCGCTGGTGGCGCTGCTGTCGGTGCTGACCGGGGCGTTCCAGCGGCATGGCGGCGTGCTGCGTCCGGTCGTGGCGGTCGGCGCCGTGGTGGCGCTGCTGGCGCTGGGACTGGCGGCGGCGAACCTCGCGGCCCGGCAGCCCATCCTGATCCCGCTGATCTGGCTTCATGCGACCCTGCCCGGCCTCGTGTGCGGCTGGCTGCTGCTGGGACCGCAGTTGCGGGACGGGCGCAGCCTGCCGACGGGCGGGACGCCGAGGCGGGCGCAGCCGGGCGGGGTGGCCTAGCATGGCGCTCACGCTCTCGGCCTACGTCGCGCGGGTGTTCAGCCTGTCGGTGCTGGCGATGCTGGGGGCGCTATCGCTGCTGGTGTCGCTGTTCGACTTCATCGAGCTGCTGCGCCGGTCCGCCACCAAGCCGGATGCGACGTTCGGCATCGTCACCCAGATCGCCGGGCTGCGCCTGCCCTACGTGTCCATGCAGATCCTGCCATTTGCGGTGCTGCTGGGCGGCATCCTGGCCTTTTGGCGCCTGACGCGCAGCAGCGAGCTGATTGTTGCCCGGGCGTCCGGCGTGTCGGCCTGGGGCTTCCTGGCGGCGCCGGTGGGCTGCGCGATCCTGCTCGGCGCGGTGGCGACCGGGGTGGTCAGCCCGTTGTCGTCGGCGATGCTCGGGCGGGCGGAGTCGCTGGACAACGCCTACCTGCGCACGTCGGGTGGCCCGGTGGCGCTGTCCGGCGGGCAGTTGTGGCTGCGCCAGTCTGACCGGGAGCTGGACCCGCTAGGCGTTGCGATCATCCATGCCCGCGCTGTCACCCTGCACGACATGTCGCTGGAAGCACAGGATGTCAGCGTGTTCCGCCTGGACGGCGCCGACCGTCTGCTGTCGCGGATCGAGAGCGTGCGGGCGACGCTGGGCGAGGGCCGCTGGGAGCTGGAAGGTGCGCGACGCATGACCGCCGACCACCTGCCGGAACCCGTGGGTACGGCCAGCCTGCCGACTGACCTGACGGTGGGCCGGGTGCAGGACAGCTTCGCCAGCCCGGACACGCTGTCGGTGTGGACCTTGCCGGACATGATCGGGCTGTTGGAGCGGTCAGGCTTTTCCGCCATCCGGCATCGCCTGCACTTCCAGGAGCTGCTGGCGCTGCCGCTGCTGTGCGGCACGATGGCGCTGGTGGCGGCAGGGTTCTCCATGCGGCCGACCCGGCGCGGCGGCGTGGGGCGGATGATCGGGTCGGGCGTTGCGGCCGGGTTCGCGCTGTTCATGGTCAGCAAGGTAACCGCGGAGTTCGGGCAATCCGGGACGCTGCCGGCGGAACTTGCGGCCTGGGCGCCGGCTGGGGCCGGGCTGATGCTTGCGGTCAGCCTGCTGCTGCACCTAGAGGACGGGTAGCCTCCGCCCGCGAGGGACGGGGTTCGCTGACGGACCGGCCCGCGGCACCCGTGGGCGCCTTGGGCCGGCGCAGGCGACGGGTCAGCCGAACAGCCAAGCCTTGCAGCGTGCGAGGAACCGCTCGAACTCGGCGACGAACTCCTGCCGGCCCTGCACGATCAGCTTGGCCTCACGCGACAACTCATCGAGATACATAGATTTATCCTTCCATGAAACGAGCCCATCATTGGGCGGAAGGACGCTTCCCCAACGCTGTAGGTAGGCGCAGTTATGCTGCACTGCAACATGCGGTTTGCCACAGCCGTGGCCGATTTGCTCGGTTGGGCCGGGCCAGCACGCGCCGGTCCTTTTTTCCCGCAAGAAGCCCGGCTAAGGTGCGGCATGGCCGGCATGATTCCCCCCCTCGCCGCTCCGGTGACCCGGCTGCGCTTTCATCTCGCCGGTGGGGCCGCCGTTGCGGCGTTGATGCTCGCGCTCCCTGCCCAGGCGCAGTTTGCCTCGCCGCGTCGTGCCCCGGGCACTCCGGCGGCGCAGCCGCTGACCCGGACGGACCCTGTGGCCTTTACCGCCGACGAGGTGCAGTACGACCGCGACAACGCCTTGGTGACCGCTACCGGCAACGTTGAAGCCTGGCAGAACGACAACATCCTGCGCGCCGACAAGATCACGTTCGACCGCAACACCAATGTCGCCGCGGCGTCCGGCCACGTGGTCATCGTGCAGCCGGACGGCCAGGTGCTGTTCAGTGACTATGCCGAGCTGACGGAGGGCCTGCGTGACGGCGTGCTGCGCGGCATGCGTGCGATCCTGGCCGAGAACGGCCGGCTGGTCGCCAACGGCGCCCGCCGCACGGATGGCAAGATCAACGAGCTGTCGCGCGGTATCTACACCACCTGCAACCTGTGCGCGGCAGACCCGACGAAGCCGCCGTTGTGGCAAATCCGCGCCCGCTCGATCGTGCAGGATACGGAAAACAAGCGGATCGAGTATAAGGACGCCGTCGTGGACATTTACGGCGTGCCAGTCGCCTACCTGCCGTATATCTGGCACACCGACCCTTCGGTGCGCCGGGCCAGCGGTTTCCTGGTGCCGGATCTCGGCTCCGCCAAGCACCTTGGCGGCTTCTTGCGCGCGCCGTATTTCTGGGCGATTGACGAGCAGTCGGACGCGACGATCACGCCGACCTTCAGCACGCAGAATTTCCTCAATGTGAACACCGATTACCGTCGGCGCTTCAACGACGGGACGCTGCGGGTGGACGGGGCCATCGGCATAGACCAGAACAAGCCGCAGGCCGCCATCTTCGCGCGCGGCGCCTTCGCCTATGACGACACCTGGCGCTATGGCTTCGACATAGACCGGGCATCCAGTTCGAAGTACCTCAACGATTACTCCGTCACCGGGCGCGGCGACGTGCTGACTAGCACCGTCCACCTGGAGGGCTTCGGCACCGGCGCTTACACCCGGCTGGACAGCATCGCCTACCAGGGGCTGGTGAGCAGCATCGTGCAGCAGCGCCTGCCCTACGTGCTGCCGCGGTATCAGTACAGCTACTTTGGCGAGCCGGACGCGCTCGGTGGCCGGCTGAGCTTCGAGACGGTGGACTTCAACGTCATCCGCGAGGTCGGCACCAACACGCAACGCGCTGGCGCCGTGCTGAACTGGCAGCGGCCGTTCGCCGGGGCGTTCGGCGAGGTGTATGGGCTGACGCTGCAGAACGTCGCCGCAGGCTACACCGCGACCAGCCTGAACCAGAATCCCAACTACGCCCGCGTCAGCAGCGCCGAAACGGCGCGGGACCATCCCCAGGCCGCCATTGAGGTGCGCTGGCCCCTGGTGCGGGACGGCGGGGACCTGGGAACCCAGACCATCGAGCCGATCATGCAGTTCGTCGCCGGCCCGAACACGGGGGGCGGGCAGCGCACCCTGCGCGTGCCGAACGAGGACAGCCTGGACTTCGAGTTCACCGACCAAAACCTGTTCTCGCTCAACAAGTTTCCCGGGATTGACCGGCTGGAGGGCGGCCTGCGTGCCAACGTCGGCCTGCACCTGAACTGGTCCGTGGGCACTGCCTCGGTGGATGCGTTGGTTGGGCAAAGCTACCGCGAACACCGGGACGACACCTTCCCCGTGGGATCGGGGCTGGAGCGGAACATATCCGACATCGTGACCCGCACCACCGTGACGCCGGCACCGTGGCTGGACCTGACCGGGCGCACCCGGGTGGACGACCGCAGCGGCAACATACGCTTTGCCGACGCCATCGGCAGCACGGGGACGCCGCTGCTGCGGCTGAATGCCGGATACATCTACTCGGCGGTGAACCCGTACTTCTACTATGATACCCAGGCGATACCGGCCAGCTACTACGTGCACCGCAACGAGGTGACGGCCGGCATCAACTCGCAGTTCGGCCACTATAAGTTCGGCGCTAACGCGCGGCGGGACGTGAACCTCAACAAGATGACTAGCGCCGGGCTGCGTGCGACCTATGAGGACGAGTGCTTCATCTTCGACGCCAACTTCACCCGGCGCTATACCAGCCTCAACGGCGACAACGGCGCCAGCACGTTCCTGCTGCAGATCACCCTGAAGACCGTTGGCCAATTCGGTTTCCATCCGAGTTAGCCAAGCCGTGCCAGACCGGCGGCACGTAGACCTTGGTTCACGGCGCGCTGGTGTATATGAACCGCGGGACGGAAGGCACATCCGACAACCGGCACACCAGCCCCGCCCCAAGTAGGAAACGCCGCATGGCTCCGATCCGCCCCTTTCTCGTTCTGACTGCGCTTCTGGCAAGCCTGCCTGCGGCGGCCCAGCCGCCCCGGGTCAGGCCGGGCGGGCCGCCGGCCCCGCAAACCATTGCAGCCCAAGGGACGGCCACCGCCGTCCCTGCCAGCACGGCCGGGCAGGAACGCATCATCGCCGTCGTCAACGGCGACATCATCACGACCGGGGACGTGATCAACCGCGGCCGGCTGTTCGCGCTCAGCACCGGGCTGCCGATTACCCCCGAGGTGCTGGAGCGGCTGCGTCCCCAGGTGGCTCGGCAGTTGGTGGACGAGCGGCTGCGGTTGCAGGAGGTGCAGCGCCGCAAGATCTCCGTCAGCGACCGCGAGATCGCCGACGCCATCGCCGACATCGAGCAGCGGAACGGGATGCCCAAGGGGGCGCTCAGCGCCAGCCTGAACGGACGCGGCGTGGCGCTGCGGACGCTGATCGACCAGGTGCGGGTGCAGATCGGCTGGACCCGGGTGCTGCGCCAGGAGCTGGGCGCCCGGGCCGACATCAGCGACGCCGACGTGGCCGAGCAGGTCCGGCTGTTCAAGGAGCAGATCGGCAAGCCTGAGTACCAGGTGCGCGAGATCTTCATCCCCATCGAGGACCCGTCGCGCCGCCCTGACGCCCAGCGGTTTGCCGACACCGTCATCACGCAGCTCCGCGAGGGCGCGCCGTTCCCGGTGGTCGCGGCGCAGTTCAGCCAGAGCCAGACCGCGCTGCAGGGCGGCGATCTCGGCTGGGTGCGCGCGAACCAGTTGGACCCGGAGGTGGCGGCGGTCGCGACGCAGATGCCGGCCGGCGCCGTCAGCAACCCGATCGCCGTGCCCGGCGGTATCACCATCGTGTCGCTGGGGGCCAAGCGCGACGTCGGAAAGGACGAATCCACGGTGATGCACATCCGCCAGGTGTTCATCCCTTTCCCCACGCCTTTGAATCCCGGCGCCCCCACTCCACAGCAGCATGCCGCCGTGGACCAGGCCACTGCCGTGTCCAAGAGCGTGAAGACCTGTGCCGACATGGAAGCCGCCAATACCAAGGCCGGCGCCACCCGTCCTGCCGACCCCGGCGAACTCCGGCTGGAGGCCGTTAGCTCGCCGCCGTTGCGCGCGCTGCTGAGCGGCATGGCGCCGAACGCGCCGAGCAAGCCGGTGGTCGCGAGCGAGGGCGTGGCGGTGCTGATGGTCTGCTCCCGCGAAACCAAGACCGCGGCCGAGCCATCGAAGCAGGAGATCACCAACCGGCTGCTGGGCGAGCGGATTGAGCTGGCGTCGCGGCAATTGCAGCGCGACCTGCGGCGCCGGGCGGTGATGGAGGAGCGGAGCTGACGCTGCTTCCTTTCCCTTCGGGTGAGGGGGTTTTGGGGGTGAAGCGGGGTGTAGCAGGCGCCGAGGAGATAGAGGTCTTGCTTCGGCTATGGCGGTGCTGGCCCTCCCCCTCACCCCGACCCTCTCCCGGAGGGAGAAGGAGAAGGACGGCACGCTGTTTTGACCCTTCCGCCGCTTCGTGAGGTCATTGCTCGGCATGGGTTGGATGCCCGGCGGAAGCTGGGGCAACACTTCCTGCTCGACGCCAACCTGACGGCCCGCATTGCGCGGGAAGCCGGAGATATGGCTGGGCGCAACGTCGTGGAGGTCGGCCCTGGTCCTGGTGGGCTGACGCGCGCGTTGCTGGAGACCGACGCCGCCGGGGTGCTGGCGGTGGAGGTGGATGCGCGTGCCATCGAGGCCATCGAGGAGCTGGCCCAGTCCTATCCCGGCCGCCTACGGGTGCTGGATGCGGATGCGACACGGCTGGACCTGGCTGCGCTGGTGCCGGCGCCGCGGGTGATCACGGCCAACCTGCCGTACAATGTTGCGACGCCGCTGCTGATCGGCTGGCTGCGCCAGGCCGGGCAGTGGGAGCGGATGACGCTGATGTTCCAGTTGGAGGTGGCGGAGCGTATCGCCGCGGCGCCGGATACCGATGCCTATGGCCGGCTGTCCGTGCTTGCGGGGTGGACCTGCCGCACTTCGCTGCTGATGCGCCTGCCGCCGGCCGCCTTTACGCCGCCACCTAAGGTGTGGTCGGCCGTGGTCGGCCTGCAGCCCCATCCGGAGCAGCCGTCCCCGGAGCTGTTTGCCACCATGGAGCGGCTGACGGCTGCCGCCTTTGGCCAGCGGCGCAAGATGCTGCGGGGTGCCCTGCGGTCGCTCGGCGGCGAGGCGCTGCTGGAGCGGGCCGGCATCGCGGGGGAGCGGCGGGCGGAAACGCTCAGCGTGGCGGAGTTCGACCGGTTGGCGCGTCTGCTGTGACGGGGGCGAGCGTTGGCGAGGCCGCGCCGGGGGTGGACGTCGCCATCGGTCGGCTGGTCCGGGCGTGCAGAAGGGCGATGATGAAGGCCGCCGCCAGGGCCAGGACGGCCGGCAGCAGCGGCTGGACCAGGTGACGCATCGCCAGCCCGCCGCCGGCAGCGCCCGCGGCGTAGGTCAGCAGCGCCGCCGGCACCAGGGCGGCGGCGAAGCGGCGGGACATGCCGGGCTTGGCGGGATCGGCCAGGGTCTCGCCTAGGCGCTGTATGTTGCCGGTCAGGAACACGGTGTTCAGCCCGACCCCGCCGAACACCGTGGCTGCCGCATTCTGTAGACCCATCGCTACGGCCAGCAGGCATACCTCGGGCTGGCCGGCTCCTTCGATCCCGATGCAGGCCAGCACTGCCACGGCGGCGGCGGCATAGCACGGCGCCGGACCTTGGCGCAGGCGCCGCAGCAGCCGGGACAGGACGACGCCGATGAGGAATGCCAGGATCGTCAGCGCTTGCCGGGCCATGCCGGCTCCGTCCAGCTCGGCGGCGGACAGGCCCAGGAGGACGACCGTGCCCGTCATGTTGGCGACGAAGGCGTGCAGCCCCATCCAGGCGATGGCGTCTACCCAGCCGGCGGTCCCTGCCAGCCCCGCTGCGGCGAGGAACGCCCCGGCAGATGGTCGGCCTGCCTTCGTTGTTCCTGCCATTCCTATCGTTACATCGCTTAGGTGGCGTCGGCTGCCCCGATTGCCTGTACCGCGGCAATCACAGCCGAGGGGTCTAGCCGCCGGGCCACGGCCCGGTCGGTATGGACGAGGGTGATCCGTCCGTCGCGGTCGAGGACGAAGACCCCTGGCAAGGGAGCCCGCCAGCTTCCGTCGCCGTTCAGGACCGGCAAGTCGTGGCCGAGCCGAAGGTATAAGGGCCGGGCAAATTCCGGCACGTCCCAGCCCACGCCGAATGCCGCGGCGACTGCGCCGTTGCGGTCGGACAGGACGGGGTAGGCCAGCAAGTCGCGCTCGGCCACGTTGCCGCAGGCTGGCACTGGCTGCGGCGAGATCGCGAGCAGGTCGCCGCCGGCGTCCTGCAATGCCGGAAGGGCTTCCGCCCAGGCTCGCAGGTGTATCGTGCAGAATGGGCACCAGCCGCCGCGGATGAACAGCACCGCGACAGGCCCGAGCGCCAGGCGGTCGCGCAGACGTATCGCCCGGCCATGCTGGTCCGGCAGGGTGAAATCGGGCGCCGTGTCGCCGACCCGCAGCATACCGGGGGCGGCGGTGGCCCATGCTGCCTCGGACCGGCGTATCACGTCGGCGTCGTCTGGCGTCATCCGGGCCAGCATCGTGGCCTTGAACGTTGTAAGCTGCTCGGCCAAGGACGGCTTGCGCCGGACCTTCGACCGGAGTGAAAGGCCATCCTGCAATTGCTGGTTCATGGGCACCTCGACCCTGGGATGCATTTATCGGCAGGTGGCCCGGCCGCCCAGGGATGATAAGCCGCATCGGACGATAACATCCATACCTCCGGGCATGGTATCCAGCACGCAGGTTGAATGGACCTTCTCGCCGCCTTCCGCACCTATGTCCGCGTCGCCGAAAGCGGCTCGTTTTCCGCCGTTGCGCGGGAGATGGGCGCGACGCAGCCGGCGGTGTCGCGCCAGGTGTCCGCGCTGGAGGAACACCTGGGCGCCCGGCTGATCCAGCGGACCACGCGCAGCCTGACGCTGACGGAAGAAGGGCGGGTGCTGCTGGACCACGCGCGCCGGGTGCTGGACTGCGTGGAGGAGGCGGAGGCCGCCGTGGGCCGCGGCCATCCCTCCGTGTCGGGCCTGGTCCGCATCTCCACCCCGGCGAGCTTTGGCCGGCTGCATGTCGCGCCGCTGATCGGCCGCCTGCTGGACCGGCATCCCGAGCTGCTGGTCGAGCTGCAGATGTCGGACTTCACGTCCGACCTGATCGCGGGCGGCATAGACCTGGCGATCCGCGCGGGACAGGTTACCGATGCTGGCCTGGTGGCCCGGCGGATCGGTTCCTCGCCGCGGCAGGTGTTTGCCTCGCGCGAGTACCTCGCACGGAGCGGCATGCCGCAGCATCCGGCCGACCTGGGCGCCCACGCCTGCATCATCTTCCTGCAGCTCGCCACGCCGCACGATTGGAGCTTCGACGGGCCGGACGGGGAGGTGTCGGTGCATGTCGAGGGCCGGTTCCGCACCGACAGCAGCGAGGCCGTGCGAGAGGCGGTGCTGGGCGGCTTGGGCCTGTCGCTGTCGCCGTCCTGGATGTTCGGCGATGACGTGGCGACAGGGCAGGTGGAGACGGTGCTGGGCGGATACCGTGCGGGTCAGGTGCCGATCCATGCCGTGTATCCCACCCGGCGGCACCTGGCGCCGCGCACCCGGGCGGTGATCGACTTCTTCGCGGACGAGTTCCGGCTGGACCCGGCGATCTCCTCCTACGGGGCGGCCTGACGTCGCATTCTGCTCATACTTCTACGCATAGATGTTGTTCGCAGGTGCAGCATTTTGCATGGCTACGGGTGGGACCAATTATTGCGGCGACGGTGACGCCTCCCCAGCCTGCGGGCTGGGGAGGCTGCCGCCGAGACAGGATTTTGGCCCGCCTATCCCGACGGACCTCCTGCACAAGGAGAGATACCATGAAGAACATTTTGATTGCCGCCGCTACGCTGCTTAGCCTGAGCGCCCTGCCCGCGCTGGCCGGCGAAGGTACTGGCGACATTTTCGCGCTGCATACCCCGGGCGTGACGACCATGACGGCCACCGAGGTGCCGGATACCGGATCGTCCCAGTATCCGGTCGTTGCCAACCGTCCCGGCTCGTTCCTTGGCGTGTTTGCGAGCAACCTCGTTCCGGAGACTGGCAGCGAGGCATCCGTTCAGCCTGCGAACTCGCTGCCTCGCGGGGCTGAGCAGGGCAGCCTGGCGTATGTGCAGTTGCATCCGGCGGTTCCGCTGATGACTGCTGGGCGGTAAGGGGTCTACTTCTTCCTTTCCGTTTGGGAGAGGGCTGGGAAAGGTCCTAGCTGCCGTTAGGGGGAGTGTTTGGTGTTTGTCGGCCAGGGGTTCGCACTGGCTGGGGTTAGCACTGGACGCCCCCTCATCCCGGCCCTCTCCCGGAGGGAGAGGGAGCGGCTTGGGGCTTCTTGCCACATTGTTTTAACATCAGCATAACGCTCCTACAGGGGCGGGTCCTGCCCTGGGTCCTGGGGAGGGCGTGCCTGATGTGGGTTCTGCTGTTGTTGCCGTTTGTCGGGCTGTTGTGGGTGCCGTTCTACAATTACTCAGAACCTAGCCTGTTCGGCTTTCCGTTCTTCTACTGGTATCAGCTGGCCTGGGTGCCCATTACGGCGTTGCTGACCTGGATCGTTTACCGGGCTGGCGGCCACCACTGGGACAGTGGGGACCGTCCGGGGCCGGTCCAAGGGGACCGCCCGAAGCCGGTCCAAGGGGACCGTCTGTGACCGCGGGCGTTGACTGGACGGCGCTGTCCGTTTGCATCTTCTTCTTTGCTCTTGTCACGGTCATGGGGTTCGCTGCCACTCGATGGAACCGCGGTCCGGCGGACCCGGCGCACCTGGATGAGTGGGGGCTGGGCGGACGCAATTTCGGCACCTGGGTGACCTGGTTCCTGGTCGGCGGCGACTTCTACACCGCTTATACCGTGATTGCCGTGCCGGCGCAGGTGTTCGCCATTGGGGCGCAGGGGTTCTTCGCCCTGCCCTATACCATTGTCGTGTATCCCATCGTCTTTGCCATCATGCCGCGGCTGTGGACGGTCGCGCAGCGGCATGGGCATGTCACCGCGGCGGACGTGGTGTATGGCCGGTATGGCTCGCGCGGGCTGGAGCTTGCGGTGGCGGCGACGGGGTTGTTGGCCACGATGCCATATATCGCGCTGCAGCTTGTCGGCATGGAGGTCGTCATCAAGGCGCTGGGCCTGACGGGCGAGCTGCCGTTGATCGCGGCGTTTGCGATCCTGGCGCTATATACCTATTCCGCCGGGCTGCGGGCGCCGGCGCTGATCGCGTTCGTCAAGGACCTGATGATCTACGTCGTGGTGCTCGTGGCGGTGGCGTTCATACCCTACAAGCTCGGCGGCTACGGCGCGGTGTTCGACGCGGCAGGGGCGGTGTTCGCGCAGAAACCGCCGGTGCCGCCGTCGGGGCTGGTGCTGAAGCCAGTGCAGTATTGGCCCTATGCGACGCTGGCCCTGGGATCGGCGCTGGCGGCGTTCATGTATCCGCATACGCTGACCGGCATTTTCGCGTCGGCGTCGGCCAATACGATCCGCAAGAACGCCATCCTGCTGCCGGCCTATACCCTGCTGCTGGGGCTGATCGCCCTGCTGGGCTATATGGCGCATGCGGCCGGGGTGAAGCCGGCGACGCCGAACGACACGGTGCCGGAGCTGTTCCGGGTGCTGTTCCCGAGTTGGTTCACCGGGTTCGCCTTTGCGGCCGTCGCCATCGGCGCGCTGGTGCCGGCGGCGGTGATGTCCATTGGCGCTGCCAACCTGTTCACGCGCAACGTGTGGAAGGCCTATGTCAACCCGGCCGTAACCGACGCCGGCGAGGCCCAGGTGGCGAAGCTGACCAGCCTGGTCGTGAAGCTTGGGGCGCTCCTGTTCATCCTGTTCGCGCCAGTTCAATATGCGTTGGACCTGCAGTTGCTGGGGGGTCTGTGGATTTTGCAGACCTTTCCGTCGGTGGTGTTTGGGCTGTTTTTCAACTGGTTCCGGGCGCCGGCGCTGCTGCTGGGATGGGCTGTCGGGTTTCTGGGGGGCAGCTATATCGCCTGGTCGGACGGATTGAAGCCGCTGCATACCGTCGTGATCGGCGGGGCCAGCTACACGGTCTATGTCGGGCTGCTGGCGGTGCTGGCGAACGTGGCGGTGGCGGCGGTGGCGAACCTGGCGCTGCGTGGGTCTGGGGCTGGGGCGGTGCGGCCGGCCTGATCCGGGCGGAAGCGGCCCCGCATTCGGGCTGCCCTGCCATTGGCGTCCGTCGTGACGCCGGGGCGGGAGCCGGGGAGCGGCGGGGCAGCGCCCTTGGCTCCCCGCCGCATGGCACCGCCCCTTGCAGCGTCAGACGCGGCGGAGGCAACCGGCGTTGCGGGAGCCCTGTTTGCCCCGCATTAAGCGGCGCGGTTCAAGGTGTCCACGACTGCCGCTATGGCCGGGAACGGGCGCCACAGGACCGTCATTTCCTGGATCAGGCCCGCTTCGTTCAGGCGCCAGTAGTCCATGCCGTCCAATTCGTCCGGCCCAATCGTGACGCGGAAGAACGAGGAAACGTGCTCCGGGCCCTGCATGATTTCCTGGAATTCGAACTTGGCGACCACGTTCAGGAGGGCCTGGACGACCGGCCTGAGCGCCGCCTTGCCCCTGAGAGGCTCGGCGGCGAGCGGGGTCCGTAAGGTCGCGTCGTCGGCCATGTGGGTCAGCATCGTGTCGAGGTCCTTCTGCTGCATGGCGGCGGTGAAGGCGTGGATGTGGGTGAG
>CAXTCI010000154.1:0-13008 GCA_964242325.1 uncultured Acetobacteraceae bacterium | reverse complement strand
CAACCCCAAACAAGGTCAACCGCAAACCCCCAAGCCGTTCAGTCGATTGCCCTGCCCCGCTCGGCCCGGCGTTGCGTGCCCTGGCGCCGCCAGCTACGTTCCTCTGACCTGCTGCCGGAAAGTATCATTTCCGGAGGACCTCGGGACGGAGCGGACGTTCGGTGAACGGCGGTGATCAACATGGTGAGGGCCGGCAAGCGACGGGCTGGGAGATTGCCGTCCCTGACGGAACGCGCGGCATAGCACCCTTCACGCCCGAGCAGGTCGAGGCCGCCCGCGGCTATGCCGACGCCTCGCGTGCGGCGTCCACACGAGCGAAGTACCTGCAGCACTGGACGGCGTTCGGCGCCTGATGCCGCGAGCACGGTCAGCAGGCGCTCCCGGCCGACCCGGCCGTGGTTGCCGTCCACCTGTCCAGCCACGCCGGCATCGCCCCGCAGACGCTGGCGCTCCGGATGGCCGCCATCGGCTATGCCCACCGATAGGCCGGGAAGGCGATCCCGCACAAGGTCTGCGGCGGCACCGTGATCCTCGACGTGCTGGCCGGCGCCCGCCGCACCTGGGGCAAGCCGCCCGACCGTAAGGCCGCCGCCGACGGCGACGGCGACGTGATCTGGTCCATGCTGCACGAGATCAAGGGCGACACCCTGAAGGTGGTGCGCGACCGGGCGCTGCTGTCCTTCGGGATGGTCTCCTGCATGCGTCGCTCCGAGATTGCCGCCCTCGACGTGTCCGACGTCGTGCGCGTGCCCGAGGGCCTGCGCGTCACCATCCGCCGCTCGAAGGGCGACCAGGAAGGCCACGGGGCCACCATCGCCATCCCCGCCGGACGCTGCCTGAAGCCGGTGCAGCACCTGGACGCCTGGTTGGAACGCGCCGCCGTTGCTAACGGCCCGCTGTTCCAGTGGTTGTCGCAGTGCGGCACGCGCGTGCTGGCCGACCGCATGTCCGACAGGTCCGTCGCCGAGATCGTGAAGGCGCGCGCCAAGGCGGCCGGGCTGGACCCCGCCCTGTTCGCCGACTACTCGCTGCGGGCGGGGTTCTTGACGTCAGCCGCCTGGGCCGGCGCCTCGGTGTGGAAGATGCAGGAGCAGAGCCGCCACAAGAGCCTCAACGTCCTGTCCGGCTGCGTCCGCTTCGCCCAGCTGTTCGAGGACCACGCCGG
This sequence comes from uncultured Acetobacteraceae bacterium, assembly GCA_964242325.1. Lineage (GTDB taxonomy): Bacteria > Pseudomonadota > Alphaproteobacteria > Acetobacterales > Acetobacteraceae > DASWOJ01. The sequence continues at coordinate 11,843 of CAXTCI010000154.1, read as the reverse complement.
CAAGGACTTCGCGTGATGCCGAAGCTGGGAGCGGCAGTGGCCTAAGCTTACATGGCCGGGCGGTTTCTGCCCTGACTGGTCGAGCCCGTTATAGATCAGGCGAGGCCCGATCCCGAACCGCTTTCTGCCGCCGTGTATGAAAAGACGTCCAACTGGGACTCCTCCCGAAAACGTAGGCAACATGATGATGCCACACCAAAAATTGGCGGACAGGTGAGCTTGGTGCGTGAATCAGGGATGCGGGCATACTAACCCTGCCCGGAGCAGGCCAAGGTTTCACATGCACAGCACGTAGAATATCGGCAGAGGGTGCGCTCGCGCACCGACCGATATCAGGCGACGGAGGCGAACGTCGCCGTCCATGCTCTCAACCGCATGCTGGCATTGGAGCGCCCGATCTCCATCCATATCGCCCGCCTCCCGAGCGGGACTGGAGTAACCGCGCCTGTATCCAAGGTCCGTGCGACACGGTCGCACCTCCAATGCATCACGCCTGCTACCCTCATGTTTTGACATTTCCTCTCGGCCACCAAGTGGTCCAGCCCGCGGCGTAGCGCCCAGCTTTCTGCCATTCCCTCAGCTTTTCCGGATGTTGTAGAACACTGCAAAGCTGTTCAGCATGCCGGTAATGCTGCGCCGGTAGGCGAAAGGCTGTGTGTAGGCGCCGAGCGGCACATAGGGAACGTCCTGAAACGCCTGCAACTGGACCTCGCGCGTGATCCGCTTCTGCTCCTCCGGCGTCGCCGCATCAAGGAACTGGGAACGCAGCTCCTCCAGCCGTGCGGACTCTGGCCAGCCGAACGTGCCGGCACGGCCGATGCCGCGGGTATAGGACTGCGTTGCCGGCGTGACCGCAATGATACCCGGGATATTGTTGCACCAAACGCTCCAGCCACCCTTGTCCAGCCCTTCCTTGTTGGCCAGCCGCGGCGCGACCGAGCCCCAGTCGGACGCCTGATAGTCCAGGTTGATGCCCACCCGGCGGAACATGTCGGCGGCGATCTCACTGAACGCGTTCAGGGAAACCAGGTCCGTCGGCACCACGAACACCACCCGCTCGCCCTTGTATCCCGCCGCCTGCAGGTTCGCCTTCACCTTGTCGTAGTCGGGCGCGCCAGCCATCGCCTCCAGCCCTGCCTCGGTCGAGAAGGGACCGCCGGGCAGGAAGAAACCGCAGCGGTCGTTCCACAAGCTGCGGTCCTCACCCATCACTGCAGTCATGTAGTCGGACTGTCTGATGCCCGGGAAGAAGGCCCGGCGGATTGCCGGGTTGTCGAACGGCGGCTGCAGGTGGTTGAACCGGATCATGCTCATCGAGCCGCCGATCTCCTTGGCCTCCACGGCGATGTCGCGGTTCCGGCGCAGCAGCGGCAGAAGGTCGGCAGTTGGCTGTTCCCACCAGTCCACCTCGCCGCGCTGCAGGGCCGCCGCCGCCGTCGCGGCGTCCGGGATGGTGTGCCACTCGACCCGGTCCACATAGACCAGCTTCGGCCCGGCAGCGAAGGACGGCGTGCCACCACTGCGGGGCAGGTAGCCAGTGAACTTCTCATACGCCACGCGCGACCCGGACATCCGTTCGTTGGCCAGGAAGCGGAACGGGCCGCTGCCGACCATCTCCGTCACCTGCTGGTTGGATGGCGTGCGGGCCAGCCGCTCCGGCATCACCGGGCAGTAGGACGACGGCTTGGCCAGCGCGGTCGGCAGCAGCGGGAATGGCTTTTTCAGGCGGAACTGGATGACCCGGTCCGACGGCGCCGACAACTCGTCCGTCACGGCACGGACATTCTGACCAAACGGGTCGTTGCGGCTCCATCGGTCAATGCTGGCGATGGCGTCGCGCGCCAGGACGGGCGTGCCGTCGTGGAAGGTCATCCCGTCCCGCAGCGTCATATGCCAGGTCCTGCCGTCATCCTCGATGACATGCCCCTCGACCATTTGCGGCTGCGGCTGCAAGTTGTCGTCCAGCCCATAAAGCTGGTCGAACACCAGGAAACCGTGGTTGCGCGTCACCAGCGCGGTGTTGAACACCGGGTCGAGGATCGCGAGGTCGGCTTGCGGCACGAAGCGCACGGTCGTTTGGTTCTGTGCGGCAGCGATGCTGGGCAGGGAAAGCGCGGTGGCTCCGCCGGCTGCCGCAGTCAGGAGGTCACGACGCTTCATGGCAGCGCTCCGGCTGGTTGGGGTTCAGGCCAAGGGCGGCTAGCGGTCGGCCCAGGGCCGCGCCTGCTCGAATGCAAACTCGATGCGGCGCAGCACCACCTCCACCGGCGAGAACGACCGGTCCCTGTAGCGCTCCACCAGCTCCGATGCGGGCGAGAATCTGACCCCCGCGTCCATCATGCCGTCTCCGTGCGGGGGTGCAGCAGTTGGGTGGTTTCGGCATGCGCCTCGATGCCGGCCCAGCCATAGCGCATCGGCACCATCTCGCAGGCGCTCCACGGCGCGTTCTGGTCGGCATAGTGCGGGCTGCCGGGGTGGCCGGAGGCGCCGTGGAACACCACCCAGCGGCAGTTCTCCCAATCGCCGACGTCGAACACGTAGCGGGACAGCGCGCCATAGGTCGCGGCCGGGCCGACGGCCGGCAGCAGTCCGGTGGCCAGCACCGTATCGCCGTCGCCGCCGACCGGCCTCGATGGCGGGCTGAGGCCAGGCGCACCCAGCGGATGGACGAAGCGCGGCTGGTGCGCGGCGCCCCAGGAGGCGGGCACCGGACGTGACGCCACATCGGCCAATGCTGCAACGAGCACGTCCCCCCAGGTCCAGCCGCCCAGCAGCGTTGTATCGTCCGCACGCAGCAGGGTGGGCAGCGTCCACCACAACTGCCCGGCAGACGACACCCCGGGCGGCACGGCGCCCCAGGAATGGGCGGCAGCGGCGCCAAGCCCACTCCGTTGCGCCAGGATCAGCGTCATCGCCCGGCGCAGGGCATTGTACTGTGCGGCTGCGCCCGACCCGGCCTCCATCCTGCCGTGCCAGGCCAGCACGGTCCGGCGCACCTCTGCGGCGGCCGGGTCACCAGGTTCGTCCAGCGCCGCCAGCGCCGCCTGGAACAGGTCCGCGTTGGGGGACAGCGTATCAGCGTGCAGCACCGCGGCGTCCGCGACGCGGAAGGGCGGCAGCGCCTCGATCAATGCTGCGATCCGTTCGGCCCGGTAGGGCGGGTGGCAATCGGTGCAAAGGTAATCGCCTCCGGCATCGGCGACCACGCGGTTGTTCGCGGTGACGATGATGCCGCCCTTGGGGTCAATCACCTGCGGCATGTCGTCGTGCGCGACGTAGCCCTGCCATTCGCCCGCGCCTGTCCAACCCGGCACGGGGAGCCAGCCATTGTCCCTCGGGCGCCGCGGCACCCTGGCGCGCACCAGGTGGCCGATGTGCCCGCCAACGTCGCCCGCCACCAGGTTGTGGTCTATCAGCCCCCATCCGCGCGTCGCTTCGAACAACCCGGCGACGCTCTCCGCACGCAGCATTCGCGGCAGGCAGTCGAAGGAAAGGTCGGTATCGGCGAACTGGACGGAGCGCAGGGTCAACGCCGCCCCGCGGCTGGGATCACCGGCGATCACCGGGCCGTGCCGGGTTTCGATCACGGTTGCGGTCCGGTCAGCTTCGCCGCGCACCTGCACCACCTCCGTCCGGGTGCGGACCGGCTCCCACCCGTCGCCGAACTGGACCGCTGTGCCCGCCTCGTTGAAGCGTTCCAGGAACAGGTCATGGATGTCCATGAAAGCGTGCGTGACACAATAGGCGACCCGGCCGTTATGCGCGAAATGGGGAAAACCCGGCACGCCCGGCACCGTCAGCCCGATCGCGTCGAAGGCGTCGCAGGCCAAGTGATGCTGCGCATAAAGACCCGGAATTTCGAACACCCGGTGCGGGTCGCCGGCCAGGATCGGCCGACCCGTTGCGGTCCGGCCCGGGCCGACCGCCCAGTTGTTGCTGCCTCCCCCGGTCTCGTCCCGTCCCATGGACTGCAGGAGCGCCTCGATGGCCGGGCGCAGCGCGGCCAAATCCGCGTCCCACCGCGCCCCGGTCGCGCCCTGAGGGATGCACAGCGTGTCGCGACCGTTATCGTCATAACGCAGCTTGGCCGCATTGGCTGCCCCCACCACGGGCAGGGCCAGGGCCCGCCATAGCTTGAACCACACGGACCCCATCAGCAGGCCGAGCCGGCGCATCACGGCGATGCTGTGCCATGGCGCCCAGGCTTCCGGCTCCGATTGCAGCAGCGCGTATTCGATAGGCAGTGGCGCGTCGGAGCCGATGAAGGCATTCACACCTGCGGCATAGGCGGCCAGCATGTCCCTGGCCTCGGCACCCAGCGCGTCATGGTCGCGGCGGCAGGCGCCCTCCATCCCCAGCCGCCGTGCCAGCACGTCCGCTTCGGCGGCCTCCGCGCCCAGCCACTCGGCGGCGCGGCCAAGCGCTCGGCGCCGGGTCAGGTCCATCTGGAACAGCCGGTCCTGCGCGTGTACAACGCCGAGCGCAAAATGGGCATCATGCACGGCGCTAGCCCGGATGTGCGGGATGCCCCACTCGTCGCGGTGCACTGTTACGGTTCCAGACAGGCCAGGCAGCGCCAGTGCGCCGGTCAAGGGCGGCAGCGCGGCTTGCAAGGCGGTCTGGTCGGGATCGAACGGCATATTGAGCATAGTCTCCGCAGTCCCTGTGCAGGCTGTGTGCGGCGGGTCCCAGTTGTCAATGCACCACCTCGCCGTCAGGTCCGTCCCATGCGATGGCGCCAGCAGGCGCACCATGGAGATGGACAGGGTGGGCGGGTACGGCGTCCAGTGCCAATCTGGCCCGGAGCGGGTCAGCCTCGCAGCCGGCCCGCATAGCATGTACCATCGTCAGCACCCCAGTGGAGGCGGACGCATGTCACGAGCGGCTGAAACAGCGATGCGGCACAACTCGAACGACACTGCGCTGCGCGCCCGGGCCGCGCGCGTCATCCCCGGCGGGCTGTGGGGCCACTTGGACGCGGCTCGGCTGCCGGACGGCTATCCGCAGTTCTTCACCCGCGCCGACGGCTGCCGCCTGCACGACGCCGATGGCCGCGTATTCATAGATTTCATGTGCTCGTGGGGGCCGATCGTCCTGGGTCACCACCACCCTGCCGTCGAGACTGCGGTGCAGGAGCAGGCGGCGCGGGGCGACTGCATGAATGGACCCGCGCCCATCCTGGTTGAACTGGCCGAGTTGGTCGTGGACATGGTGCCGCACGCCGATTGGTGCATCTTCGGCAAGAACGGGACCGACGCCACGACCGCCTGCGTGACCATCGCCCGTGCGGCCACGGGCCGGCGTAAGGTATTGGTTGCCCGTGGCGCGTATCATGGGGCGGTGCCGTGGTGCTCCCCCAGTGTTGCCGGGGTCACGGCGGAGGACCGGGCACATCTCGTGCCCTTCGACTACAACGACACCCCGAGCCTTGAACGGGCGGTCGAGGAGGCCGGCGCCGACCTTGCCGCGGTCGTCGTGTCCGCCTTCCGCCATGACATGGGACGCCGGCAGGAGTTGCCCCGGCCGGACTGGGCCGCCCGCGTCCGGGCGCTGTGCGACGAGACCGGGGCGGCGCTGGTGCTTGATGACGTGCGGGCCGGGTTCCGCTTGCATTTGGGCGGCTCGTGGGAATTGCTGGGTATCCGCCCTGATCTGGCCGCATGGAGCAAGGCCATCGCCAACGGCCACGCCCTGGCTGCCGTTACTGGGCGAGAGCGTTTCCGTGAGGCGGCGACGCGGGTGTATGCCACCGGCTCCTTCTGGTGCGGAGCCGTCCCGATGGCTGCGGCCGTCGCCACCCTGCACGAGCTGCGCCGTATTGACGGGCCGGCGCAGATGCTGGCGATAGGGCAGAAGCTGCGGGACGGCCTCGCCGAGCGGGCGCAGCATCACGGTTTACGCATTGACCAAAGTGGCCCGGCGCAGATGCCAACGCTGCTGTTCGAGGACGACCAAGATTGGCGCAAAGGCTTCGCCTTCTGCGCTGAAGCCTTGCGGCACGGTGCTTATTTCCACCCCAAGCACAATATGTTCCTGTCCTGTGCGCACGGCGAGGCTGATATAGGCTTGGCGCTGGATGCTGCCGACATGGGGTTCCGTCACGTCGTGCGCTGACCCCCATTGAATGGCTCCTCCGGGTGCACCGTCAACCTGGCTTCTGGCCGGCTTGCGCGGTGAGGGCGAGCTGACCAGGCGGGCGGGATGACGACTCCCTGCCCCAGCCCCGCTCAGGAACGCAGCGCGCTGCTGCATCAAGCGCCGGGACATGATCGCTCGAAGCTCGTTGCTTAAGCCCAGCCCTTTGTCAGTTCTTCCGACAGTCGTGTCGCCATAGCCTTTGTTTCGGCTACAAACTCTGAGATAAGGCCCGCGTTGCGGGCGTCCCGGCCAAAGCATAACAGAAAATCGAACGGCGTTGCTGGCTCGAATGGGCGTGCGACAACCAGGTCTTCCATACCAGCGATGAACAGCGGGTGTACGAGGGACACACCCAATCCCGCGGCGACGAACTGGCAGACCGTTGGATTCACATCCGCCGTCAGAACGACGTTGGCGCTTAGATCATACTTTTCAAATATGCCCGCGATCTTCTGCGCGGTGTAGGAAGCCGCGCTGAACGAAATGAAGGGAACCCCGTCCAGATGTTCGGGGCGGATGATCTTGTGTCGCGTAAGAGCGTGGCCGATCGGCATAATGCAGAGCAGCGGATGTTCCATTAGCGGCTCGGTGATAATGTAGGGGTTGTCGATCCGGGCGCTTACAAGGCCGACATCGAGCTTGCGCGTTAAAACACTCTCTGCAATCCATCGCGAGCTCAGCGATTGGATCGAACAATACACGTTGGGATTTCGCATCAAGAACTTCATCGTTGCCTTCTGGATGAAGGCACCGGCGAGCGCGGGCAAGACGCCAATGACGAGACGCCCCTGATCCTCGCGCCGGATGACTGCTACGGCACTTTCCACCTGGCGTACGCCGGCGAAAATGCGGTCGATCTCTTCATAAAGGCGCAGACCCTGAGTCGTTGGTGCCAAGCGACCCTTGTGACGATCGAACAGCTTGAGGCCGGTGTCGCTCTCAAGCTGCATCAGGAGCCTACTCGCGGCTGGCTGAGAGATTGCCAGGACCTCCGCGGCCCGGCTGACCGTTCCGTGCTCGATCAGCGCCTTGAAGGTCTCGATCTGCCGAAGGTTGATCGGATGCCGCATGCTATACCTTTTAGAATAGGTTACCCACTATTTAGCATTGGACGTCATAGCCGCGCGCTTCCTACCGTCGTCAATATCGAGGGTGAGCATGAACGTAGGACTGGTCGTCGTTGGCGCGAAAAGGCTTGGACCGATGGTCGCTCATGCCCTCCCGGGTTGGGACAGGGTTGTGATCGCGGGGAACAGCAGCCACACAAATCTGCCGGCCGCACGCCCACGCGCTTGATGCCCGTGTCTTACCCGGCAATCAGAAACTCGCGGATGACGATTGATCCGATGTTCCGACGACTTCACGATCCCCAGGGCGAAGGTCTCACGGTCGATATCCAGGGCGTCCCGACCCCATCTCGCAGTGCCGCGCGAGCGCGACATGGTATGCGGGCACATTGCTCGGCCGGCGAACCGCGAGGCCGCGATCGCCAGCATCGAAGCGTGCACCGCCAGCCCGTTCGGCATTTCCACGCAGGCCGCGGCCTGAGGCGTGATCCAAGTCACCACTGCCACATGAGCCACGCAATGCACAATCAGTCGCCTCGCCGCATGAAGCTCGGCTTCAATATCGTCGCCAACGGCGCCCATGTCGCCGGATGGCGAATGCCGGGAGCCCAAGCCGACGCAGCCATGAACATCCGCTTGTGGAAGGATATGGCCTGCGCCGCCGAACGCGCCCGCATCCATTTCATGTTCTGGGCCGACGGCATTGCCGTGCGCCATTCCGCTAGGGACGACGACGAGCTGTCGTTCAACCCCCGCATCGATGTGTTCGAGCCGCTGACGATCATCGGCGCCCTGTCGGCCGTTACGGAACGGCTCGGCTTCGTCGCCAGCGCGTCCACCACCTACAACGAACCCTATCACGTCGCCCGGAAATTTGCCTCGCTGGACTATGTCACTGGGGGTCGGGTGGCCTGGAACGTGGTGACATCCTGGAGCGAACAGGAGGCCTTCAACTTCGGCCTGGACGCGCATGTGGAGCATGGCAAGCGCTATCGCCGGGCGGAGGAGTTCGTTGACGTCGTCTTCGGCCTTTGGGACAGTTGGGAGGACGACGCATTCATCCGCGACAAGCAGAGCGGACGCTACTTTGACCCGACCAAGCTGCATACGCTGAACCACCAGGGCGAAATCCTGAAGGTGAAGGGGCCGTTGAACGTCGCACGGCCCATCCAGGGCTATCCCGTGATCGCGCAAGCCGGGTCGTCTGGTCCCGGGCAGGATCTGGGTGCCCGCATCGCCGACCTGATCTACACTCAGCAGAAGACGAAGGACGAAGCGACCGCATTCTACCGCAGCGTCAAGGAGCACGGCGCCAAGGCGGGGCGCGACCCAGAGTCGATGCTGGTCATGCCCGGCATCCTCCCGGTACTCGGCCGTACCCGGGCCGAGGCGGAGGACAAGTTCGCGCAGATGCAGGACATGGTGCATCCCCGCGTGGGTTTGCCCATGCTGGCGGAGGTGTTCGGCGACCTGTCGGGGCATAACCTCGACGGACCCCTGCCGCCGCCCGTGTCGAACAGCAACTCCGTCAAGAGTGCCTACGACAAGCTGGTTGCCCTCAGCCGGGCGCCCGGCATGAGCATCCGCAAGCTGTATCAGACCCAGGCCGGCGCGTCCGGCCACTACGTCTTCGTGGGCACGCCCGCCGAGGCCGCGGACGTGATGCAGGACTGGTTCGAAAGCCGCGGCTGCGACGGCTGGAACCTGATCCCGCCTTTCATGCCGGAACCCGCGATCGAATGTCTGGAGTGGCTAGTGCCGGAGTTGCAGCGGCGGGGCCTGTTCCAAACGGAGTACGAAGGCGATGGCACCCTGCGTGGCAGCCTCGGCCTGCCCCGCCCCACCTTCCACAGCCGCGGCGCCCATGCCCGGGACAATGGCACGTTCATTGCACACCCTCGTTCATGAAGACCATCGCTCACCTGCTGCTGTCCCTGTTCCTGCTCGCCATCCCGCCATTGCCCGCCCACGCGCAGCAGCCCGCGATCCAGCCAGGGGCTGATCCGGCCTTGACCCAGCAAGCCGATGCGGCGCTGGTCAGGATGGTTCCGGCCGACATGACCGGAAAGCCCTTCACGGTCGCCGTCGCCCTCGGCTCCCCGCCTGACGATTTCCGCAACGAGAAGGGGGAGGTCGTCGGCTGGGAGATAGACATCCTGCGCGCCGCCACCCAGTCGCTCGGGCTGGGGCTGGACCTGCGTCCCACCACCTTCGACACGCTGATCCCCGGCCTGCAGGCCAGGCGGTTCGACGCGGCGGTCGGGCAGATGGGCGTGAGCGTGGTGCGGGAAAAGGTGGTGGACATGATCGGGACCCTGCTGGGCAACGAGCTGTTCGCCGCCTACGCCGATAATCCCATCTCGGTGAAGACCCTCAATGACCTGTGCGGCGTCACGGTCGCCACCACCCGCGGCTCCCGCGAGATGGTGTTCGCGGAGGAGCAACAGCCGAAGTGCGCGGCCGCCGGCAAGAAGCCGATCAACGCGCTGGCCTTCAACGACGGCAACGGCGCCGCGGAGGCGATGATGAGCCGCCGGGCGGACCTGTTCTGGCTGGGTTCCACCGCCGTCAGCTACTTCGTGGCGCAGACCAAGGGCCGCACCAAGGTCGCGGGCAGCTACACCGACATTTCCTACATCGGCGTGGCGCTGCCCAAGGGCTCGGAGATGGCGGCCCCGTTGCAGGCTGCGATCCAGCACCTGATCGACAACGGCACCTATGGCAAGATCGTCACCAAGTGGGGCTTGGGAGATGGAGCGGTGAAGCTGGCGCCATTGAACCCGACGAACGTGGAGAAATGAACCCCGACGCGTCGAATCCTTTCAAGCCCGGCCTGATCGAGCCGGCCCCGGACGCGCCGATGCCAGTGGTTCCCCTGCGTCATCCTTGGACCTGGGCCGCCAGTGTGCTTGTGGTGCTGATGGCGACGGGAGTGGCCTGGAGCGTCGCCACCAACCCGGCGTTTCAATGGCCCGTCGTGGTGCAGTATCTATTCGATGCGCAAATCCTGGCCGGACTGCGCCGCACGCTGGAGCTGACCGTCGCAGCCATGGCGCTGGGCCTGGTCCTGGGTACCGCGCTGGCCATCATGCGGCTGTCGGACAACAGGCTGCTGTCCATTCTGAGCTGGCTCTACATCTGGTTCTTCCGCAGCGTGCCTGTGCTGGTGCAATTGATTTTTTGGTATAATTTCGGCGCGCTCTACGCCCACGTCACCCTCGCGCTCCCCGGGGGTCCCGTGCTCTACAGCGCTTCCACCAACGACGTGATCACCCCGCTGACCGCCGCCCTGGCCGGGCTGGGCTTGGCGCAGGCGGCCTACACCGCCGAAGTGATCCGCGCCGGCATCCTGTCGGTGCCGCCCGGCCAGACCCGCGCCGCCAAGGCCTTGGGCATGGGACCAGCGACGATCTTCATCCGCATTGTCTTTCCCCAGGCCATGCGTGTGATCATCCCGCCCGTGGGCAACGAGGTGATCTCCATGGTGAAGGGCACGTCCCTGGTCAGCGTCATCGCAATGGCCGACCTGCTCTACACTGCGCAGCTCATCTACGCTCGGACCTATGAGACGATTCCACTGCTGATTGTAGCCTCGCTCTGGTATCTCGCCATCGTCTCCGTGCTCTCGGCGGCGCAGCACGCGCTGGAGCGGCATTACGGGCGCGGCGCATGACCGAGCCAATGGTCCGCATCCGCGGCCTGCGCAAGCGCTTTGGCGCGAAGGAGGTGCTGTGCGGCATCGACATGGACGTGCGGCCCGGTTCGGTGATGTGCATCATCGGCCCGTCTGGTTCCGGCAAGAGCACGCTGCTGTCCTGTATCAATCATCTCGAACGCATCGACGGCGGGCGGATGTGGGTCGGCGGCGAGTTGGTCGGCTACCGTGAGCAGACTGGCAAGCTCTATGAACTGCCCGAGCGCAAGGTGGCGGGCATGCGCGCCCGCATCGGCATGGTGTTCCAGCACTTCAACCTATTTCCGCACATGACGGTGCTGCAGAACATTATCGAGGCGCCGATCCGGGTGAAGCGGGTGCCGGCTGCCCAGGCCCGTGCCAAGGCTCTGGCTCTGCTGGAACGTGTCGGGTTGGGCGCCAAGGCGGCAGCCTTTCCATCCCAACTCTCCGGTGGCCAGCAGCAGCGCGTCGCCATCGCGCGGGCGTTGGCGATGGAGCCGCAATTGATGCTGTTCGACGAACCGACCTCTGCCCTGGATCCCGAGCTGGTCGGCGAGGTGCTGGCGGTAATGCGAGACCTCGCGGCCAGCGGCATGACCATGATGGTTGTCACGCACGAATTGGCCTTTGCGCGGGAGGTAGGGGACGATCTGGTGTTTATGGCGGATGGCCTGGTGGTCGAACGTGGGCCACCCTACGCCGTGCTGACCAACCCAAAAGAACCGAGAACACGAGAGTTCCTGTCCCGCGTATTGCAGGTCCAATGACTGCAAAGCCGTGGGTTCTGGCCATCTGCGGCAGAAGCTACGCAAACCTCTGAAGGTTTGCACACAGATGAAAAGCTAAGCAGGCTTGCGCGGCCTGTCACACAGACGTCCTGCAGCCGTGCCAGACCGCGCAAGCCTGCTTAGTACCACAGCCGGGTTTCACCGGACCGGGCCCCAACCCGACAATGGTGCTGG
>CAXTCI010000153.1:9220-13139 GCA_964242325.1 uncultured Acetobacteraceae bacterium | reverse complement strand
GAAGCGCCGCCCCCCCGCCGACACCGCCGAACTCCACCCCCGCGCCGCCGCCCCACCCAGCCCCCGCCAGCCTGGCCCCAGCCCGCAAGACTTCGGCCCGCACGACCACCGCCCGCACGATAGTACGCCCGCCGTCGCCCAATCCTCTCCCGCCCCGCAGCCAGGCAAGCCTGAACCAGGCGAGCCTGTCGCCACTTCGCGTGCCCAGCCCGGCCCCGTCTCTGCCGGCCCCGTCCACCCCGGCAGCACTTTGCCAGAAGACCCGGCCGAAGCCGTAGCCTTCGTCTTGCATCACCACGCCCGCACCGAGGCCCGATGGCGCCCGCCACCCGAAGACTAACCCCTCGCCGACCCCACGTACAAACGAAAGACAACCAGGCCCGCACGCCCTGGCTCCGCCAGCACCGGCCTGCGCGCCAAGCCGCCTAAACCTGTCCTGACCCCATCTCCACATTCCCTGCCGCAACGCCCGCAACGGCCTTTCCGCCGCTAGACAGGCAACCCGCAGCCCCCAACACGGCGCGGCGCCCCAACTCCCAAGGCAGCAACGACCCGCCCAAACCCCACCATCCCCCCGCAAGCTGTTCCCAACGGCCCAGCCAGCCTCCATGCTGGCCCCCCTGGCTGAACGGAGCACCCACCCATGACTCGCCGCCTAGCCCTCCTCCTGGCCGCCGCCCTGCTGCCCGTCTCCGCCGCGCAGGCCCGCGACACCCTGACCATCGGCATCGCCGAGTTCCCGTCCAGCCTGCACCCCTCGATAGATCCGCTGCTCATCAAGACCTACGTGCTCGGCTTCGCCACCCGCACCGTCACCACCTACGGCCCCGGCAACCGCCTGATCTGCCTGCTCTGCACCGAGGTCCCCACCCTCGACAACGGCCTAGCCCGCAAGGAGGGCGAAGGCCTGGCCGTAACCCTAAAACTCCGCCCCGACCTCCACTGGGGCGACGGCGAGCCAGTGACCGCCCGCGACGTCGCCTTCACCTGGCGCGTCGGCCGCGACCCCAACGCCGGCTTCAGCAACCCCAATTCCTGGACCCGCGCGGCCTCAGTGGACGTGGTGGACGACCACACCGCCGTCCTGCACCTGGACCGTCCCGTCGTCTCCTACGCCCAATGGGACCAGCTCCTGCCCGAACACATCGAGGGTCCCATCTACGACCGCGCCAAGGCCCCAGGCGACTACATCAACACCACCGAATACAACCGCAACCCGCTGAACCCCGGCCTATGGAACGGCCCCTTCGCCGTCAGCGCCTACCAGTCCGGTGCCACCATCACCCTGGCCGCCAACCCGCACTGGACCGGCCAGCCGCCGGCCTTCAAGACGGTGCAGATGCGCCTGGTCGCCGACACCGCCGCACTTCAGGCCAACCTGCTGTCCGGCGACATAGACATAGACAACAGCCTGACCCTCGATCAGGCCCTGGCGCTGCAGAAGCAGGCGCCCAACCGCTTCACCTACTCCTACGCTCCCAGCCTGACCTACTCCCACATAGACGCCAGCGGCACCAACCCGGTCCTGGCCGACGTGCGGGTCCGCCGCGCCCTGCTCCTGGCGATCAACCGCCAAGCCATCAACGAACGCCTCTACGGCGGCAAGGTGGCCCTGGCCACCAGCTTCGTCAGCCAAAACAACCCCGAGTTCGACCCCAGCATCCCCGCCGTCCCCTACGACCCCGCCGCAGCCCGGCGCCTGCTCGACGAAGCCGGCTGGACCCCTGGCCCCGACAACATCCGCCGCAACGCCGCCGGCCAACGCCTGAGTGTGGAGTTCCTCGCCAGCGCCGGCTTCCGCGTCAACGAGCTGCTGCAAGCCGTCCTGCAAGACGCCTGGAAGGCCATCGGCGTCGAGGCCACCCTACGCACCGAGCCATCGCGCACCCTGTTCGGCCAAACCACCAAGCACCGCGCCTTCCCCGGCCTGGTGATGTACACCTGGACCAGCTACGTCGGCGAAAGCCCCAGCCTAACCCTCGGCTCCGCCATGGTCCCGGCCGAGGCCAACAACTGGAGCGGTGCCAACTTCACCGGCTTCAGCGACCCCCAATTCGACGCAGCCAGCGCCGCCGCCGAAGTCGAGCTGGACCCAACCCGGCGCCACGCCGACTGGGCCACCATGCAGCGCATCTACGCCGAGCGCCTGCCTGCCCTACCCCTGTTCATCACCGTCATCCCCCAGGCCATGCCGCCCTGGCTGCGCGGCTTCGAGCCAGACGGCCGCGGCCAACCCTTCTCGCAAGGCGCCGAAGCCTGGAGCAGCCAGCCATGACCGCCCTAGCCACCCTAGCCCTGACCCGCGGCATCACCCGCCTGCTGGAGCGCTTCGACGGCGGACCCGGCGCCACCGTCGGCGTCGTACGGGACGGTGCCCTGACCATCCACCGCTCCGCCGGCCTGGCCAGCCTGGAACTCGGCGTGCCCATCGGACCCGAAACCACCTTCCGCGTCGCCTCCGTCACCAAGCAGTTCACCTGCGCCGCCATCCTGATGCTCGCCGACGAGGGCCGCCTGCGTCTGGACGAAGACGCCCGGGCCTACCTCCCGGAGCTGCCGGACATGGGCGCCCCAGTCACCGTCGCCCACCTGATGCGCAACACCAGCGGCATCCGAGACATGCTCGGCATCCAGCGCATGGGTGGCGCCGACCTCGGCCAGCCCGTCCGCCCGGACGAGCTGATGGACGGCATCCTCCGCCAGCGCACCCTGAACTTCACCCCCGGCAGCCGCTTCCTTTACAGCAACTCCAACTTCCTGCTGCTGGGCCGCATCGTCGAGCGCCTCTCCAACGAGCCGCTGGCCGCCATACTCGACCGCCGTCTGCTGTCCCCCGCCGGCATGACCCGTAGCCGCTTGGTCGAGCAGGTCGGCGCCGTCGTCCCCGGTCTCGCCACCGGCTACCTCCGGCGCGACGGCGCCTGGGTCCGCGCCCCTCACGCCTTCCCCCTGCACGGCGAGGGCGGCCTGGTCTCCTGCGTCGAGGACCTAGCGCTCTGGAACCGCTGGCTCGATGCCACCCCAGCCCTGGCGCAAGCGCTGGCGCAGGAGACACCGTTCACCAACGGCCACCCCAGCCTCTACGCCCAAGGCCAAGTCGTCCGCGACTATCGCGGCGTCCCCACCGTAGGTCACGGCGGCCTATGGCCCGGCTACCGCACCGAGTTCCTGCGCGTCCCAGGCCAGGACCTAGCCGTGATCGCCATCAGCAACCGCGGCGACACCGACACCAGCCTGCTGGCGCACCAGGTCTTCGACCTCATCCTAGACGGACGCCCCAGCACCGCCCCGGCGCCCGCCAGCCCCGCCGCCGCCGACACGGCGCCCCTAGCCGGCCGCTGGCTGGACCGAGACACCGGCGCGACCCTGGACATCACGGCGACCGAGGACGGCAACACGACCTTCACCACCTACGGCCTATCGTTCGTCCCCTCGATACAGCCGGACGGCCGCCTCGGCACCATCCGCGGCATGACTCCCTTCGCGCTCCGGGCCAAGGACGCCGGCACGCTGCAGGTGGAAATGGACGCCGGCCACACCGCAACC
The DNA here is from genome assembly GCA_964242325.1 of uncultured Acetobacteraceae bacterium. Lineage (GTDB taxonomy): Bacteria > Pseudomonadota > Alphaproteobacteria > Acetobacterales > Acetobacteraceae > DASWOJ01. The sequence continues at coordinate 9,593 of CAXTCI010000153.1, read as the reverse complement.
TACCACCGCGTCCCAGACGGCCCCGCCCTGCCGGACGATCTTGCCGGCACCTACCGCAGCGACGAGATCGCGGCGGCTTGGACCCTTGCCAACGGCGCATCGGGCCTGCAAGTCATCGCCCGCGGCCCCGTGGTGTCCGGCGGCCCCTGGCGGATCGAGCCAATTGAGGGCGACGTGATCCGCATCCACGTGCCCGATATCCTGTTCCCGTCCTGGCTGGACGCAACCGTGCTGCGCGGCGGGACCGGCGAGGTCGAAGGCTTGTCCGTGTCAAGTGGCCGGGTCAAGCACGTGCTGTTCCGGCGCGTGACGGATTGAGTCTCGACGCAATGGGTCCCCGCATCTCCGTCCCCGCCTCCGATGGAAAGGCACG
>CAXTCI010000153.1:0-9120 GCA_964242325.1 uncultured Acetobacteraceae bacterium | reverse complement strand
GTCTCGACGCAATGGGTCCCCGCATCTCCGTCCCCGCCTCCGATGGAAAGGCACGGCGGCATGGCCCACAGCACCGGCCGGGAACCCGGCTAATGCTGCCTCCCCTCACGAATGACCGTTCTGGTCCATGCCGCGTCAGCAATAAACCGGGTGCGCCATCGTGTTCCCGTGCGCCATATCCGGCCAAGCCCACGCACGGCCGGCGGCATGCTTTTCCTGCTCCATCGGCCAGCATTGGCTGCATGCGGCAGCGCCTTCGCCTGCATCCATCCCTGCACTCCCGGTCCGCCCCAATCGGCCGCTCGCGCCAGCTTCGGGACGCTCCAACCCAACCCCGTCCCTCACGCACTGCACGCAATATCGACGCAGCAGAACGTTGGTCCATCAGGTCGCTGTCACCCACTGTCCAAGGCAGCATCGGCCGCCACAACCCCCGAAGCCGCCACAACCGCCGCCAACTCTGAACTCCAGCATACGCCAGGCAGGTGACCCGACATTTTAGCCACAGTCTCGTATCGGTCTGTGCTAAGAATGAGATCCTGGGCAAACCCCTGGCCAAGTCACAGTATTTGCTATATGCAAATGCTTATGACGACATTGCAGATACGCGAAAACGCGGCCACCCTGACAAAGCCCGAGCTGACAGGGCGTCTTGTGACGGCGATGAAGCGCGGCACCTCTGCGCTGATCGCCACCCCTGCCGCCACCTTGACCCTGCTGGACGAAGCTGCCGCCCTGCTGAGGGCATCCCGCACCCGCGTCCTGCATGTCCGTCCCCCCTACAACCTGACGTCCTTCATGAACCAGATCGCGCCATCCGCCTCCGAGGAGGATGGCAGCCTTCTGGACAGCGCATACGACGCCTTGACCGTCCTCGACCCGTCCTGCGACCGTATCGCGTTGCTCGCCGACAGCGCCCACCTCATGCCGAAGGTGACGCTGCGCTACATCGAGTCCCTGGTCTGCAAAAGGTCGCACCTTTGCGTCGCCCTCGCCGGCAAGCCTGAGCTTGCCGAGGCGCTTACCTCGGACGAACTCAGCGACCTGCGGCAGGAGCTGTCACTCCACCTGGCGCTTTCCGGGTCGGCGGCTGCGGCGCTCGTGCCCGTGCCCGCGGCGGCGGTTGTGCCCGTTGCGGCACCGTCACGTCGCCCATGGGTCGTGGCCGGTTTCTTCGGCGCCGTGTGCATCGGCTTGATCGTATCGCAACTGCTGAACACCCTGCGCCCAGATGGCCGCGGACCGGCTACGCCACAGGCCGCCGACGCGCCGACAGCCGCCCCAACCAGGATGGTGCAGAACGTGCCGCCACCTGTGCCGTTGCCTGCGGTCCCCGAGATGGCCGCCTCCCCCGGCGCCACACCACCAGAGCCTAAGATTGCCGCCGAACCTCCCGCAGCCGCCACCACCCTTCCCGCAGTCGCCACCGCTCCTCCCGCAGTTGCCGCCGTCCCTCCCCCAGCCGCTGCCGCTCCTCCCGTAATCGCTGCCGCCCCTCCCACAGTCGCCGCCGCTCCTCCCGCAATTGCCGCCGCACTGCCAGACACCATTGCTTCGCCGCCGGCCCCCATTGCCGCCTTCGTGCAGCCTGTCGCCGCCGAGGCCGCGGTTGCGCCCGCAATCGTCGTGCCGACCATGCTGACCCTACCCGGCGGAGAGTTCCGGATGGGCAGCAACGACGACCTGTCGGAGCGTCCGCCCCACGTTGCCGTGCTTGCTCCATTCCTGATTGCCGAGCACGCCGTAACGGTGCGCGAGTGGCAGCAGTGCCTGGACGCCAAGGCGTGCCCTGCCATCGCCAAAGGCAAGCCCGGCGAGCCAGTGACGAACGTGAGCTGGGAAGACGCGCGCCTGTTTGTCGCCTGGTTGTCGAGGACCACCGGGCAATCCTACCGCCTCCCCACCGAGGCCGAGTGGGAGTATGCGGCCCGTGCGGGAGCGAACACCCGCTATGCCTGGGGCGACGCGATGACGCCCGGCCGCGCAAGCTGCAAGGGCTGCGGCGAGGTGGTCAGCCTACTGCAAAGCCCGCCGCGTGTGGACGCCTACCCGCCAAACGCCTTCGGCCTCTATGGAATGGGCGGCGGCGCCAAGGAGTGGGTCGCCGATTGCTGGCACCACAACTACCAGGGCGCACCGCGCAACGGGTCAATCGCTTGGGAAGCCCCGGACTGCCGCGAGCGGGTGCTGCGCGGCGGCTCTTGGATGGACGACGCGGCGTCCATCGCCGTGTCCAGCCGTGAGTACTACGACGCCGCCGTGCGCTACCCGACCCACGGGTTCCGCGTCGCCAGATCCAAATAGGAGTCCAGCCTTGAAGAACCGCAGCTTGCTGATCGGACGCAGGGCCGTCCTGCATATGCCCGCCCTACTGGCGGTGGCAGCGTCACCTGCGGCGTTCGCAGGCCCAACCCCGTCTGCAAAGGACGCCTACCTTTATTTCATCACGCCGTTTGACGGGCAGCGTCTGCACGGCGCGTTCTGGTGCCGTTTCGGCCTGCGGAACATGGGGGTCGCCCCCGCGAGCGTTACCACCCCGAATACCGGGCATCATCACCTGCTCATCGACGTTGACGAGCCGCTCAACCCCGCGGTGGCCATCATGGCCGACAAGAAGCACGTGCATTTCGGGGCCGGGCAAACCGAGACCCGCCTCGAACTGCCGCGCGGGCGGCACACGCTGCAGCTTGTCCTAGGCGATGCCCTTCACCTGCCGTTCGACCCGCCTGTCGTCTCGCACAAGATCAGCATCACCGTCCTGTAGCATCATCCAGGCCGCGCTCCGCCGTTTGGACACGGCCAGCAAGGCCAGGCTCACCCGAAACGCTTCACCCAGGCTCAAGTGAACCGCTTCACATAAAAAATCCGGTCATGCCCCGGCGGATACTCCGTGATCCGCCCGCACTCCAAAAAGCCAAGCTTCTGATAAAACCCAGGCGCCTGGAACGTCCAGGTGTCCAGCCACATCCCCACCAGCCCACGGCGCCGGGCCTCCGCCTCCGCCAAACCCATCACCTCGCGCCCCAGCCCTCCGCCCCGGGCCGGGCCAAGCGCAAGCAACTCCACGAACACGAACCCATATCCAGTCCGCCCCCACAGGCCGCCAACGACCTCGCCCGCCGCATCCCGGACGGTCACGGCAAGCGTTGCCCAACCGCCCGGCCCGGCGGCCGCGTCGTTATGCGCAGACAACGGCTCCAGGATCTTCGCCCGGAGCGCCGGATCAGGGTCGGCCTCCAGCACAACCGTCCACTCCGAACCCGTCATCCCACGCCTTCCCCTAAGCAAACCTCTGGAGGTTTGCGCACAGATGAACGGCTATACCAACCGCCATCCGTTCTGACCATTTCCCGGTAAGCCTCGTAGGGCGTATAAGCAAAGCGCCATACGCCGCACCGCAGCACTGCGCTATGAGCGAAAGCGCCAAAGGTTGTCCACCCCGCCAAGACCGCCAACGCCAGATAAGGTCAAAGCAAACGGCGATTGGTATAAGCAGGCTTGCCCGGCCTGGGACATAATCCCCGGCATGACCGCAGGCCCTCTGCGTGACAAGCCATGCAAGCCTGCTTAGTCCGTACCTCCGTGCCACGGCGCAGGCGGCGCTGTCACCCGCCGCACCCCCACCCGCCGCACCCCACGTCGCGCCGCCCCCGGTTACGGCCCGATAAGCTGCCCACCATCCACCACGATGCTCTGCCCCGTCACCCAGCTCGCCCCCGGCGAGGCCAGGAACAGCACGACGCTGGCGATCTCCTCCGGCTTGCCCATCCGCCCGAACGGGATTTGCGCCAGCGTCGAGTTATACAGCGCCGGGTTCTCCGTCCGCCGCTGCTCCCAGGTGCCGCCCGGGAATTCGACCGAGCCAGGGGCCACGCAGTTCACCCGGATGCCGCGCCCAGCCAGCATCTTCGCCTGGCTGGCGGTATAGTGCATCACCGCCGCCTTCACCGCCCCATACGGGGCCGAGCGCGACGTGGCCCGCAACGCCGAGATCGAGGCGATGTTGATGATGCTCCCGCCCGCGCCCAGCAGCGGGATCGCCGCATGGCTGCCGCGCACCACCGCCATCACGTCCACCGCCAGGGAAGCCGCCCACCCCGCCTCGTCATCTGTCTGCCCAAAGCCCGACGCGTTGTTCACCAGCACGTCCAGCCCGCCCAACGCCGCCGCGGCTTCAGGCACGTAGCGCGCGATGGCCTCGGCATCGGTCAGGTCCACCGACACACTGTGGGCGGCGACGCCCAGCGCCTCGATCTCCCGCTGCGCCGCCTCAAGCGGCCCGGCACCCCGCGCGCAGATCGAAACCCCCGCCCCAGCCGCCGCAAAGCCCAGCGCAATGGAGCGGCCAATGCCGCGGCTGCCACCCATGACGATGACGCGCTTGCCGGTAAAGTCCATAAAGCCTCCTGAAACATGTTGGGAGAACGGCCCGGCAGGCCAGACCCTGGCGGACCCCCGGCAACGGCTTACAATGCCTCGACACCAGGAGGAACCCGCATGGCCCACCCCGCCCTCACGCCCGGCGCCGTCGCCGTCATCACCGGCGGCGCATCCGGCATCGGCCTCGCCACGGCGATGTGTTTCGCCCGCATGGGCCTGCGCGTCTGCATCGCCGACCTGGGCGGCGAACGCCTCGCAAACGCCGCCGACGCCCTGGCCGCCGCTGCGCCCGGCGGAGCCGCCGACATCATGGCAGCCTCCACCGACGTCAGCCGCGCCGAAGCCGTCGAGCACCTGGAGGCATCCGTCCGCGACCGTTTCGGCGGCACCGACGTGCTGATGAACAACGCCGGCATTCAGCCCGGCAGTGCCCTGTTCGGCCCCGCCGACGCCTGGGAGCGCGTGATCGCCACCAACCTTTGGGGCATCATCCACGGCGCCCGCACCTTCGGACCCGCCATGATCGCCCGGCAACGTCCAGGCCTCATCATCAACACCGGCTCGAAGCAGGGCATCACCACCCCGCCCGGCGACCCCGCCTACAACGTCGCCAAGGCCGGCGTAAAGGCGTTCACCGAGGCCCTGCAGCATGAACTCCGCAGCACGCCGGGCTGCCAAGTCAGCGCCCACCTGCTGATCCCCGGCTTCGTGTTCACGCCGCTGACGGCCAATGGGCGGACCGAGAAACCAGACGCCGCCTGGACGCCCGAGCAGGTCGCAGACTTCATGCTGGAGCGCCTCGACGCCGGCGACTTCTACATCCTGTGCCCGGACAACGACGTGCCGCGCCCGCTGGACGAGCGCCGCATCCTGTGGGCTGCCGGCGACATCGTCGAGAACCGCCCACCCTTGTCGCGCTGGCATCCCGACTATGCCGAGGCAGCCAAAACCTTCATGGCGGCAGGCTGACCGGCCTGCCCATATCCCGGCGCACGCTTCCCGCACGGCCGGCCCATCCATCCGCAACGGGCTGGCCCATGCCCAGGCCCGGCATCCCCCGCGCCGACTGAGGAAGACAGCAGCATGCTGCCCAACCCGTTCCGCACGTTCCGCGATCATCGCCTGTCCATCTTCCAAGCGGCAGCCGCCGACGCCGCACGGCCAGACGGTGCCGCCCCGATGCCGGAACTGCAGCGGGCCGCTGCCGCCGTCGCCTCCTTCGAGGCCGCCGGCATGCCGGTTCCGCCCACCGCGCCTGCGGACGTCGGACCCGAGGCATGGACCTGCGCGCGGCTCGGCCTGAACCTGCTCCGTGCCGAGTTGGGCGGCAACGCCGCGAACCGCGCCCGCCTGGAGGACGCCCTGGCCGGCAGCCGCTGCGACCCGCGCTGGGCCGGCACCCTGCTGAGCTACCTCGCCTACTTCGGCCGCGACGGCCAGCGGCGCCGCATCCCCTACATCCCGCCCGAAGCAGCCGGGCCCGGCGTCATCGAGATCCCCGACAACGCCCGCATCGCACTCCTGAGCGACTGGGGCACCGGACGCCGAACCGCCACGGCGGTGCTGCAGGACCTCGCCCGGCAGCAGCCGGATATCGTCGTCCACCTCGGCGACATCTACTATGCCGGCACCGCCGCCGAGTGCGAAGACAACTTCCGCCGCCCGATGGACCTCGCGCTGGACCGGGCAGGGCGGCAGGTGCCGGTCTACACCCTGTCCGGCAACCACGACATGTATAGCGGCGGCGAGGGCTATTACGGCCTGATCGGCCGCCTGAACGACGGACCCTGGCGGCAGCCCGCCAGCTACTTCTGCCTGCGCAGCGCCGACCGCCGCTGGCAGTTCATCGCCATGGACACGGGACTGCACGCCTACGACCCGTTCGAACAGCATCCCCTGACATTCCTGGAGCCTGCGGAGGAAAGCTGGGTGGCCGCCCGGATCGGCGAGTTCTCTGGCCAAACGGTGCTGCTGTCGCATCATCCGCTGTTCTCTGCCTCCGCCCGCATCGGGCCTGGCGGGCTGGACGGATGGAATCCGCATCTGCTCGAAAGCTTCCGTCGCTTCGACGCGGCGGGGCAGGTCGCGGCCTGGTTCTGGGGCCACGAGCACATGCTGGCGCTGTATTCCCCATTCGTCGGGCTGGCGCGGGGCCGCTGCATCGGCTGCGGCGCGATCCCGATGTTCGTGGCCGACAACCCCTATGCGCCGCTGCCGGGTCTGCGCTCGGCGCCTGCGGTGCTGCCGCCGCGGCTCGGCGATGACGGCGTGACCTATGACCACGGCTACGCCATCGTCACCCTCGACCCGAACGGCCCGGCGCAGGCCGAGTACTACGGCGTGGGCAGCCGCACTGGCCTGCTGCACTCAGAGGCGTTAGGGACAGCCTCGATCTGACGCCGATGCAGCGCTCATCGGAAAGCCGCAACCTGGACGACGCATTGGCCTGGTGCAGGACCCGCCGACGCCCGCATCGAGAACCGACACCACGTCGTTAACGCTATTGAAGGTCAACCGGAAGACACTGTCCGACGAAACCCCAGCCGTGACAGAATTCCCAGACTCAAGCACCATGTGAGCAGGGTTGAAGAACGTGATCGAAAACGACTGGACCGATTTGGTCGCCCCCGCGCCGCTCTCCGTTATGATAGAAGGGGCGCGTGACCCGTCATAGGTGAAGCTGCCCACGGCGGAGTATCCATTGGCGCCGGACCACGAAAGGCCCACAATGGTCGCACGCGCTTCCACCGGGGTCGCTGCGACACGGTCGCGGCAATCGCCGCAGCCCGACCGAAACCAGATGCGGTAACATTCCAGGACATATCGCTGTTTCCTATGTTCGGTGCACATGGGAAGCGACGTCAAAGCGGAGGCAACGGACCAGCAGCTTCGCCGGACCCATCGAACTTTGATTATTTCTGGCTAATAGACATCCTTTTTCGGTCAATGCACATTTCAAGACATCTCACAGTTGAAAATGCGCCGCTACGCGGAGGGCGGCAGAAACCGGGCTGAACGCCGGCGGCATCCCTCGCCAAACCCCGGCCGACAAGCCCGAGCCGCCGGCCGGACCGGGCAGGGGCAACTCCGGTCATTTCCCGGCGCTGATACCGGGGACGCCCCGCCGGAACCGCAGCCCACCGCCGGCCCAACGGCAACATGTGTCGTGCCTCGCCGGCTGCAGCGATGCCGTCCCAGGGCTACCCAGGAGGACGCCGTGCCCCTCAGCCGCCGCACCCTGCTCACAGCGACAGTCGGCCTGCCCCTCCTGCGACGGACGGCCGCACATGCCGCCGAACCCATCCTGGCTGGCGTCAGCGGCCCGCTCACGGGGCAGGACGAACAGTATGGCGCGCAGTGGCGTCGCGGCTTCGACCTCGCCCTGGACGGCATCAACAGCCCAGGAACTGGCGATGGGACCGGCGATAGCGGTGTGAAGACCCTGCCCCTAGCCTACGACTTCCAGGACAGCCAATCCGACCCGCGCCAGTCCCTCACCGTCGCAGAGCATCTGGTGGCGAACCCGCAGGTCATCATCGAGTTGGGCGACTTTTCCTCCCCCGCGTCCATGGCGGCGTCGCCGATCTACCAGCGCGCCGGCCTGGTGCAGCTTGGCTTCACCAACTCGCACCCCGACTTCACCGCGGGGGGCGACCGCATGTGGTCCAACGCGCCCAGCCAGACCCAGGAGCAGCCGCAGCTCGCCGCCTACGCCGCCAAGCTCGGCTTCAAGCGCCCGGCGGTGCTGCACCTCAACACTGACTGGGGCCGTACCGCCAAGGACGCCTTCCTCAAGGCCGCGCCCGGCCTAGGCATGGAGGTGGCGACGGCCGAAGGCTATCTGCCCGCCGAGCCGGACTTCCGCCCCACCCTGGCCCGCGCCCGTGACAGCAAGCCGGACGGGCTGGTCCTACTGTCCTACTACGCCGACGGCGCGCTGATCTGCCGCCAGGCCAAGGACGCCGGCCTAACCTTCCCGGTCCTCGCCGGCACCAGCACCCACTCGCCGGCGTTCATCGAACAGGGCGGCGCAGGCGTGGAAGGCGTCCACGTCATGACCACCTTCTTCCCCGGCGACTCCCGGCCGGAGGTGCAGGATTTCGTCCGCCGCTACCGCGCCAAGTACAGCCAGGAGCCGGACAGCTTCAGCGCCGGGGCCTATGACGCGATGGTGCTGTTCGCCGCGCTGTGCGACCGATACGGGACCACGCGGCAGGCGATGCAGGAAGGGCTGCTCACCATCAGGGACGTGCCGAGCGTCATCTACGGCAAGGTCGCATTCGACCCGCGCACCAGGCGTGTGCAGCACGCGACCTACAGTCTGCTGACGGTGAAGGATGGCAAGTTCGCAGCCTGGGACGGAGCGCGGGCCACGCCAGGATAAAGCCGACCATCCCCCGTTGCGGTGGACGCCTCATGTAAGCTCCTGCGGGGGCGGACGTGCCGATGACGACGAAGAAGACAGGCCCGGCACAACCGCCAGCGCCTCCATTCGAGCCTCGGCTACATCACGCCTGCCAGCAAAGAACAGCTCGCTGCGGCCGCGTAGCCCGTAACCCGTGCCCACCGTAACCGGGGAATGATCATTCGGCATCGCAACCATGCCGTTTGACGCAGCCCTCGACGACATCGCCTCAGAGCCGCATTTCGGGGCCAGCGCATGACCGGAAATGGCTAAAATCGAGCTAAGCATCCATGACGTTTCATCATCTTTCGTAAACCATTCGGCTTCCAGAATGG
>CAXTCI010000152.1:7262-13209 GCA_964242325.1 uncultured Acetobacteraceae bacterium | reverse complement strand
GCCGCCGTCCTGCTCGGCTTCCTGGTGCTGCCGCTGCTGGCGATCCTGGTCGTCAGCTTCTGGGATTACGACAGCGTGCGGGTCATCCCCGCCTTCATGCTGGACAACTACCGGGATGTGCTGGGCTCGGCAGTGACCTGGCGGACCTACGGCAACACCCTGAAGTATGCCGCGCTGGTCTGGGCCATCACCCTGCCACTGGGGTTCGGCATCGCCTACTACCTGGCGTTCTACATCCGCACAACGGCGATGCAGACGGCGCTGTTCCTGGTGTGCACGGTGCCGTTCCTGACCAGCAACATCATCCGCATGATCTCCTGGGTGCCGTTCCTGGGCCGCAACGGGCTGGTCAACGGCGCGCTGATGGGCATGGGGCTGGTGGACCGTCCGCTGGAGGCGTTGCTGTTCTCCGACTTCGCGGTCGTGCTGGCCTTCGTCCACCTGTATGCGCTGTTCATGGTGGTGCCGGTGTTCAACTCCATGATGCGGATTGACCGGCGCCTGGTGGAGGCGGCGCGGGACGCCGGAGCCACGGGCGCACAGGTCGTCTGGAACGTTGTCGTCCCGCTGTGCCGGCCCGGGCTCGGCATCGGATCGGTGTTCGTGGTCACGCTGGTGATGGGCGACTTCATCACCGTCCGGCTGATGGGCGGGGGGCAGCGGGCTTCGGTCGGGCTGATGATCTCCAACCAGATCGGCCTGCTGCAATACCCGGCGGCCTGCGCCAACGCCGTCGTGCTGCTGGCGGTCGTGCTGCTGATGGTGGGCGCGATCCTGCGCCTGTCCGGCGTGCGGCGGGAGCTGTAGGGATGGCCCGGGCGTTGCTGACGCTGCTGTTTGGCGCCTTCGTGCTGTTCCTGTATGGGCCGATCCTGACCATCGTGCTGCTGGCGTTCGGAGGACCCGACAGCGGGCTGACCTTTCCGATGCGCGGCGTGTCGCTGCACTGGTTCCAGCAGTTGCTGGCGACCCAGGCGGTGGGCGACCTGGGCGCGGCGCTGCGGCGGACGGCGGGGCTGGCGGTGATGGTCACGGCCGTCACGGTCTGCGCGGCGCTGGCCGCCGGGCTGGCGTTCCGCCGTCCGTTCCGGGGCAGCAGCACGCTGTTCGTGCTGGCGTTGTCGAGCCTGATCGTGCCGTCCATCCTGGTCAGCCTCGGCGTGGGCCTGGTGTTCAGCCAGGCCGGGCTGGATACGGCGTGGTGGAGCTCCGCGTTCGGCGCGCAACTGACCTGGACCCTGCCGTTCGGGCTGCTGATCACCTTCGCCGTGCTGAACCGCTTCGACCGGTCGTGGGAGGAGGCGGCGCGCGACCTGGGCGCGACGCCCTGGCAGGTGTTCCGCCTGGTGATGCTGCCGATCCTGGCGCCGAGCATCGTCGGCATCGGCCTGTTCGGCTTCACCCTGAGCTGGGACGAGTTCCCGCGCACTTTGCTGACCGCCGGCAGCGACAATACGCTGCCGCTGGAGATCTACGGGATGACAACGAATGTTACCTCCCCGGTGCTGTATGCGCTGGGGGCGGCGACGACCGGGATTTCACTGCTGGCGATCCTTGCGACGTTGCTGACGATCCGCAGGCTGGGCGCCCGGGCGGTGCGGGGCTGATCGGCGTCCTGCACGCTGGAGGGCCGTTGGCGCATAACCTGGCCTGCCGAGCGGCCGGGCTGCTGGACGCTCCAGGGTTCAGGCACCTCAGGCTTCAGGCGCACCTGCAACCGATCTCCGTGCCGCGGCGTTCGGGCGTGGCAATCAGGGGAGGCCGGCATGGGCGACACGACGGTAATCAAAGTGGACAGCAGCCATTCGCCAAAAGGGCCGGATGGACAAGTGTATCTCGCGACCGGCAAGAACATCGCGATGCGGATGTGGCAGGACGTGGCGCCGGGCACGGAGGAGGTGCCGGTGCGGCGGGAGTATGACTGCGCCGGCTACGCCATCAGCGGCCGGGCGGAGCTGCACACCGAGGGACAGGTGATCCTGCTCAACCCTGGCGATTCCTGGATCGTGCCGCGCGGTGCCGAGCATAGCTACAAGATCCTGGAAGCCTTCACCGCCGTCGAGGCAACGACGCCTCCGGCCGCGGTGCACGGGCGGGACGACCCCGCGGCATAGAGCAAATTGCAGTCAGGCGCGGACGCGCAGCGACTGGGCCTGACTGCAAGCGTTTGCTCATGATTAAAAAGCTGGACCGGTCTGCATCCAGCCTGGACGTAAACCGGTTTGGACTGGCGCGTAGGACGGCGGTGGGTTGGGGCATGGTCTGCCCCGTTACTTCGTCCCATACAGTCGGTCCCCGGCATCTCCCAGGCCTGGGCGGATATAGCCGTGCTCGTCAAGCTGCCGGTCCACCGCCGCGGTGTAAACGGGGACGTCGGGGTGTTCGTGTGCCAGCACGGCCAGTCCTTCCGGCGCGGCCAGCAGGCATACGAAGCGCAACTGTGCCACTCCGGCCTGGCGCAGCCGGGACAGCGCCGCGGCGGCGGAGTGGCCGGTTGCCAGCATCGGGTCCACCAACACCACCATCCGATCCGGCAGGTCATCCGGCAGCTTGAGGTAGTATTCGACCGGCACGAGCGTCGCCGGGTCGCGATACAGCCCGATATGGCCGACCCGGGCAGAGGGGATCAGGTCCAGCATCCCATCGAGGATACCAGTGCCAGCACGCAGGATCGGCACGAAGCAGATCTTCTTGCCGGCCAGGGAGGGCGCCTCCATCGTTTCCAGCGGTGTTTCAATGGTGACGTTTTCCAGCGGCAGGTCACGCGTGACCTCGTAAGCCATCAGCAGGCTGATCTCGCGGGCGATTTGGCGGAAGTCGGCCGTCGCCGTGTCCTTCTGCCGCAGCAGCGTCAACTTGTGCTGCACGAGGGGATGCGTGACGACTGTGACGTTGGACATGCGGCTGTCCTTTCAGAAAGGGGACGTGCTGCTCCCTCTCCCTCCGGGAGAGGGCCGGGGTGAGGGGGTCTTGGCTGGGGATGTGAGACGCCCGGCGCCGTCGGGCCAAGGCCCTCTCCGGTCAAACGCTGTGCCCGAAGCCCCCCTCACCCCGGCCCTCTCCCGGAGGGAGAGGGGGAAGGAAGCCAGCCCTTCAGAACACTGTTCCGTCGCTGATGACCTGTAGCGGCGGGCCGCCGCCGGGGCGGCGTTCGGCGGCGGCCGCGCGGCCGGCGGCCCAGGTGCCACCTTCCAGGATGCGCGACAGGGGCAGCGAAGCCTCGTCGCGGTCCAGGCGCTCGCGGATCATCGGCGCCAGGCGGTCCAGCAGCGCCACCGTCAGCGCCCGCCATTCTACGACCGCGGGATGGCCTGCTGGCAACGGCGCCTGCGCCAGCGCCGGGTCGTACAGCGCTAGTACGCCGAGGTCCAACAGGAGGCCGCCATTCCGGTATTCCGGCAATCCCGTCAGGTCCGCGATGCCGGTGACAGGCACCCCGGCGTCCCCAAACACCTCGATCAGCGAGTAGGCCAGCCACTGCGACAGCTTATGGAACGGCACCAGCCCATCGCCGGGCACGGCCGGGTGCGGCCACACATCCCCCAACGAGCGCCCGGCCATCACGATCCGGGACGGCCAAGCCGGCCCCAGCCCGTCCAGCAGCGCCGCCAGCAGCGTCGCCGCCCCGACCGTGCCGGATGGCGCGAGGGCGTCATACAGCCCACCAATCCGGCCGCCCGCGAACAGGTCCGGCCGGGCCTGCACTGCCGCCCCTAGATGCCGCATCAGTGCCGCCCGGCCTTCCAGCCCGGCCAAGGCGTTTCCCTCGGCAACCTGGAACGCCCGGCCCAGCGCCGCCGCGTCAACCGCCATCAGCCCGGCCGCGTCCGCCTGCGGCAATCGCTCCGCCGAGAACAGCCCGGCGCGGAACGCCGCGAGGCTTGCCACTGCAAGCCCCTCCGACCGGGCCAGCACCTGCCCGGTATCCGCGTCGCGATACCGCCATTCCGGTCCGGCGCCGGCGTCCAGCAGCACACTGACGACGCACAGGTCAATGCGCGTACGGGCCAGCGACGCCGCATCCAGCGGGCCCAGGTCTGCCCGCAGCGCTCCCCAACGGTCCACTCCGCCCGCCGCGAAGTGCCGCCAGCGCGCATGATGCGGGATGTCGAGCGTGGGATAGTTCCGCCGGATCACCGCCGCGATGTAGTCGGCGCAGGCCGGCAACCGTCCAACGTCCACAGCCATGTTCGGCAGCCCGGCGCCGAGCGCCACATCCAGCAGGCCGGTGCACCGCTCCCGCACCGCGGCGGCGCTGCACAGCCATGCCGCCAGGGTAGCTTCATCCATCCAGGCCGCGGCCCTTTGCAACGTGCAGCTCGGCCGCGTCCGGCACCGCCGTCGTGAAGTAGCCGGCGGCCTTCTTGGCATCCATTTCGACGCTGGCGTCGGCGGGGATCAGCCACTCCGGGATAGGCACGCGCTCCACGACCTCGATGCCGCTTGCGGTGATCGGCGTGTATTTCAGGTTGCTCATGGACACCAGCCGGTCGATCCGGGTGATGCCGAGCCAGTGCAGCACGTCCGGCATCAGCTCCTGGCATCGCATGTCCTGCACGCCGGCGACGCACTCGGTGCGCTCGAAGTAGGCGTCGGCGCGGTCGCCGCCGGGCTGACGCTTGCGGGCGTTGTAGACCAGGAACTTGGTCACTTCGCCCAGGGCGCGGCCTTCCTTGCGGTTGTAGACGACGACGCCGACACCGCCCTGCTGCGCCATTTCGACGGCGACCTCGATGCCCTGCGCCAGGTAGGGCCGGCAGGTGCAGATGTCCGAGCCGAACACGTCGGAGCCGTTGCATTCGTCATGGATGCGGCAGGCGATGCGCGTTTCCGGGCGGCCCAGCCGCGCCGGGTCGCCCATCAGGTAAACGGTGGTGCCGCCGATGGGCGGCAGGAACACGTCCAAGTCCGGGCGGGTCACCAACTCGGGGAACATGCCGCCGGTATGCTCGAACAGCGCGCGGCGCAGGTCGGGGAGCGGGATGCCGAAGCGCCGGGCGACGCCGGGCAGGTGCCAGACTGGCTCGATGGCGATCTTGGTCACGCGCACGTCGCCGGCTGCGGTCAGCACGTCGCCGTCCGGGACCAGGCGCCCGGCGCGCATGGCGTCGGTGATCTCCGGCATGTTGATGTGGGCGCGCGTCACGGCGATGCTGGGCCGCACGTCCTGCCCGGCGGCGATCTCTTCGGCGAAGACCTCGGCCGGCATGTGCCCCCAGGGGTCGAGCGACACGATCGCGTCCCCGGCCCATTGCGGAAATGGCCCGATGGGCACCGCCGGCGCAGTGTTGGTGAGGTCCGGACGGTGCGTGGGGTCCAACTGACCCGCCGCCACCGCCAGCGCGCGATACAATGAATACGCGCCGGCATGGGTGCCGATGGCGTTGCGCCCCGGGGCGGCGTGCAGGGTCGCCACCACCGGGCCACGCAGCTTGGCGTCGCCGACCCCCCAGGCGACCGGCCGAACGCCCCGCACGTTGCGCGGATGCGACGTGAGCACGATCGCCCGCGGCACGGGCTTTTGCGCATTCGCCTGCAATGGCGGGGTGGGCAGGTCCATGGTGCGTCCTATGCTGCGCTGCGTCGAGCTTGGGGCGGCGGCACCGGACGGTCAATCCATCGGGTTGCGCGCCGTCCGCCTCCGCTTTTACGCGCAAACGTAGCATCCGCCGTGCTAATCAATCCTTTGGAGCGTCGCCGGCAAACAAATGGTTACAGATACTTGCGCAGCAGTGCCGGCCCACAGCCGGGAAGGGCCGCGCAGGCCCAAACGGTCCACCAGGCGTGCGACGGGTGATCGGCTCGACTTCGAGGATCTCTGCCAGCTTTTCCTGGGATAGGCCGGGCTGACGCTTTAGCCGGAAGGATCATCCGACCGGCACGCGACCATGCCATGCAGCTTGGCGCGACGGTCGGCCTCGGTCCGCAGCGTGCGGCTTACATCGCT
>CAXTCI010000152.1:0-7162 GCA_964242325.1 uncultured Acetobacteraceae bacterium | reverse complement strand
AGATAAGCTGCAACAGGTGTGGGTCCGGCTTGCGCCACCCGGCCTTCACGCCCCGGCGAGATTGGGCGACCTTACGGGATGCCCCTCCGTCAATCCGCCACGGCCGCGATCAATGCCCTGATCCGCCGCCAAATCCGCCGCCGCGCGCGGGCACGCTACGAGCGGCGACGTGAACCCGGCATCAGCCCGCGCACCACGGCGCTGATCGTCGCCAGCGCCCTGTTCATGGAACAGCTCGACGGCACGGTGCTGGCGACGGCGCTGCCGGAAATGGCGCGCTCGTTCGGGACGGAGGCGGTGCGGCTGAACGTGGCGCTGACCTCCTACCTGCTGGCCCTGGCGGTGTTCATCCCGGCGAGCGGCAAGGTGGCGGACCGGTTCGGCTCCCGCACCGTGTTCTGCGGCGCCATCGCGCTGTTCACGCTGGGGTCCATCCTGTGCGGGCAAGCCAACGGGATGGCGACGCTGGTGGCGGCGCGCATCCTGCAAGGGATCGGCGGCGCCATGATGGTGCCGGTGGGGCGGCTGGTGCTGCTGCGCTCGGTGACGAAGGCCGAGATGGTGGTCGCCATGACCTGGCTGATGATCCCCGCGCAGCTCGGCCCGCTGCTGGGACCGCCGGTCGGCGGGTTCTTGGTGACCTACCTGTCCTGGCGCTGGATCTTCTACATCAACGTGCCCATCGGGATAATGGGCATCCTGCTCGCCCTGCGCTTCATCGCTAATGTGCGGGAGCCGGGACGGGTCAGCTTCGACCTGCCGGGGCTGGTACTGTCTGGCATTTCCCTGGCCTGCCTGGTCGCCGGGCTGGAAGCCATCAGCCGCGGCGGGGCGTCGCTGGTCGTTGCGGGCGGGGTACTTGCGGCTGGCCTCGTAGCCGGGACGCTGTATGTCCTGCATGCCCGGCGGCACCCATCGCCGGTGCTGGACTTGCGGCTGATGCGGGTGCCGACCTTTGCGCTGTCGGTGATTGGCGGCGGCCTCAGCCGGGTGTCGGCCGGGGCCATCCCGTTCCTGCTGCCGCTGATGCTGCAACTGGGCTTCGGCATGTCGGCGGCAAGCAGCGGCCTTATCACCTTTGGCGGCAGCCTGGGGTCCATGCTGATGCGCTTCGTGGCGCGGCCGGTGCTGCACCGCTGGGGGTTCCGCAGCACGATGATCTGGAATGGGCTGATCGCCTCGGGCCTGCTGGGAACGCTGGCGCTGATGCGGCCGGGCTGGCCGCCGGTGGCGATCCTGGGGCTGCTGGTGGTGGGCGGGTTCTTCCAGTCGCTGCAATTCACTGCCTACAACACCATCGCTTACGCCGACATCCCGCGGGACCGCATGAGTGCTGCGACGAGCTTCTACACGACGTTCCAGCAGGTCAACCTGACGCTGGGCATCTGCGTGGCGGCGGGGGCGCTGGCCGGATCGGTGCTGGTGACCGGCCATGCCACGGCACAGGTGACGGATTACAGCGTGGCGTTCCTGGTGGTGGCCTGCGTGTCGCTGCTGGCCTCGCCCACCTGCACCCGGCTGGCGCTGGATGCGGGTGATGAGTTGTCGGGGCGGTCGCCTATGGAGCGGCAGGCGTAGCTCGGGTTGCCGGGGCCGATTTGCCGGCGGACGCAGGCTCGGCGCTTGCGGGCAGGCATCGCCGCACTTGTCAGGTCCGTTTACATATTGGATGCTTCGATCCACGGTAACAATAAGCCGTGCGGCATGCACGGAGCAGGGGGATCAGTCCATGGCCATACTCGGCACGCGTCGGCAGGTGATCGGCGGGATGGGCGCGGCGGCCCTGGCGGGCGGGGCGGCCCGCGCCCAGGGCACGCCGGCCTCGCCGCTGACCCTCAGCGTCGTGGACGTGGCTGGCAACCTTGCCCTGACCCGCCCGGCGTTCGAGGCCTACCGGCGCAAGAACCCCAAGATGGTCGGGCGTATCGTCTACAGCCAGGCCCCGGCACCGGAACTGCCGGGCAAGCTGCGGGCGCAGCAGGCGGCAGGGCGGGTGGACGTGGACATGGTGCTGACCGGCACCGACGCCCTGGCGGCCGGGGTGCAGACCGGCGTGTGGGAGGGCATGGCGCCGCATATGGCCAAGCTGCCGGATCTCAAATCCATCCTGCTGCCAGGGGCCGTGCCGATGCAGGCCCTGGCGCAGGACCAGGCCATCATCTGTTCTTACTGCCCCGCCGGGCCGCTGCTGGAGTACCTGCCGGACCGCGTGAAGCAGGTCCCCACCACGGCGGAGGAGCTGCTGGCCTACACCCGCGCCAATTCTGGACGCTTCATCTATGCCCGCCCGGCCAACTCCGGCCCCGGACGTGCCTTCTTGATGGGCTTGCCCTACATATTGGGGGATGCCAATCCGAAGGACCCGGTGAATGGCTGGGACAAGACCTGGGCCTACCTGACCGCCCTGGGCGAGAATGTCGAATACTATCCCAGCGGCACCGGCGCCGTGATGAAGGAGTTCGGCGAGGGCAGCCGCGACATGACCGTCACCATCACTGGCTGGGACATCAATCCCCGCGCCCTCGGAACCGTGCCGAAGACGGCGATGGTCGGGACCCTCAAGGGTTTTCACTTCGTCAACGATGCGCACTACATGGCGCTGCCCAAGGGGCTGGCGGCGGAGCGGCAGGCGGTGCTGCTGGATCTCATGGTCTTTCTCTTGAGCAAGGAAGCGCAGGCCTTCAGCTACGACACCGGCTACTTCTATCCCGGCCCGGCCGTCCGCGACGTGCCGGTCGGCTTGGCGCCGCAGGAAAGCCAGGACACGCTGCGCGAGTTCGGCCGCGACTTCTATGACAAGCTGATCGCCGACACCCCGAACGAAACGCCGCTGGACGCAGGCCCGATGGTGCAGGCGTTCCGCCGCTGGGACGAGCAGGTCGGCGCCAAAGCCAGCAAATAGCCCGGCGCCTCCATATGGCCGACGCCTCCCTGCCGGACGCCTCGCCGCCCGGCGCCTCCCAGCCCGTTGCTTCCTCGGCCGTTGCTTCCTCGGCTGGGGCTTCCTCGGCCGGCGCTTCCCTGGCTGGTGCTCCCCTGGCCGACGCCTCCCTGGCCGGCGGCGAGCTGGTCCTGGTGCCGGGCCGGCGGCAGCGGTTGGGGGACCAGCTTTACGGCCAGATCCTGGACCATATCCTGTCGGGACGACTGCCGGAGGGCAGCCGGCTGCCGCCGGAACAGGAGCTTTCGGGCATGTTCGGCGTGTCCCGCCCGGTAGTGCGGCAGGCGTTGACCCGGCTGAATGTGGACGGGCTGCTGCGTACGCGGCAGGGCGCGGGCACCTATGTGCTCGCCCGCCCGTCCGAGCGGCTCGGCGCCTTTGCCAGCAGCGGCGACGTGCCGGCGCTGATGCGCTGTATCGAGGCGCGGCTGCCCTTGGAGGCCGCCGCCGCCCGCTTGGCCGCCGAGCGCCGCACGCCGGAACAATTGGACCGGATCGCCGCGGCGCACGACGCCTTTGCCAACGCGGCGGAAACGGGCGGCATGACGCCGGGCGCCGATTACGCCTTTCACGGTGCGGTCGCTGCGGCTAGCGGCAACGAGTATTTCCCGGCCTTGCTGCATGGGCTGCACGGGGTGCTGCTGCGGTTTATGGGCGTGGCGCTCGGCCTGACACGGACCGGCAGCAAGGAGCGGGCAGCGGTCGTGGTGCAGGAACACGCGCAGATCCTAGAGGCGGTCCGGCTGGGCGACGCCGAGATGGCCGGGCTGGCGATGCAGGTCCACGTCGGCCAAGCCCGCCGCCGCGTGATGGATCGCACGCAAACGCCGTGATCCTGCTCCCTTTCCCTGCGGGAGAGGGTTGGGGTAAGGGGGTCTTGCGTGCCCTTGCAAGGGCCGCCGGTGCATTGGGCGCCACGCCCCGAATTGGCGAATGCCGCGCTTGCCCGCCCCTCACCCCGACCCTCTCCCGGAGGGAGAGGGAGAAGAAGCAGTCACTCCCGGCACGCATCCTGTCAGCATAGTTGACAAATCCGCGCTATCCCGGCGTCATGCTGCAAACGCCCGGAGCAACACGCCGGGCAGGGGAGGGGCGCGCATGGCAGGCGCAAACGACTTCGAAGCGCTGCATCTCGACCGGCTGACCCGGCGCTTCAACGCCCATACGGCGCTCGACGGCCTGAACCTCACCGTTCGCCGCGGCGAGTTTATTGCGCTGTTGGGACCGTCGGGATGCGGCAAGTCCACCGCGCTGAACTGCATTGCCGGGCTGCTGCCGCTGTCGTCCGGGGAGATCAGGCTGGACGACCGGCGCATCGACACCTTGCCGCCGGAAGCGCGCGGTTTTGGCATGGTGTTCCAGAACTATGCGCTGTTTCCGCACATGACGGTCCGCCGCAACATCGGCTTCGGCCTGCTGATGCGCGGGCTGCCTAAGGCCACCATACGGGCGGAGGTGGAGCAGGCGCTGGCGCTGGTGCAGTTGCAGGCGCACGGCGACAAGCTGCCGGGGCAGCTTTCGGGCGGGCAGCAACAGCGCGTTGCCATCGCGCGGGCCGTTGCGGTCAACCCGCCGCTGATCCTGATGGACGAACCCCTGTCCAACTTGGACGCCAAGCTGCGGCTGGAGATGCGGCACGAGATACGCCGCATCCACCACCAGGTCCGCCGCAGCACGATCTACGTCACGCACGACCAGGAGGAGGCGCTGGCGCTCGCCGACCGTATCGTGGTGATGCAGGACGGCCTGGTGCAGCAGATCGGCACGCCGCAGGAACTGTATGCCCAGCCGCTGAACCTAAACGTGGCGCGGTTCATGGGTTACCGCAACATCCTGCACTTTGACGCCGCCGTTCCGGCGCAGGGCGGGCTGGTGCGACTGCATCGGGGCGGGACGTCCATCCTGGGCACCTTGCAGGCCGGCGCCTCCGCCGGGCCGGTGACGGTTGCAATACGCCCGAACGACATTGGGGCCGGTGATGGGCCGAACGGCATCGAGGGCCGGGTGACGGAGGCCGAGTACTGCGGCGCCGACTACCTGGTGGACGTCGATACCGCCTTCGGCCTGCTGCACGCCGCCGTGCACCAGCCGGTCCGGATCGGCGAGACCCTGCGCCTGGTGCTGCCGCCCGACCGGGTGCTGGCCTATGCCGGGGCGCCGGCCGTGCAGGCGCCCGCTTTGGCGGCGGAGTAGCATCGTGTCCGCAACCGTCACGGCCGCCGGTCCCGTCGCCGCGAGCGCGCCGCGCATCCGCCTGGGAGCGGCGCCGCTGCTGCTGGCGCCCGGCGTCCTGCTGGTGGTCCTGCTGTTCCTGTATCCCGCCGTTTATGGCCTCGTGCTGTCGTTCCGGCCGATACAGGGCGGGATGTGGAGCAACTACCAGCACTTCTTCACCACGCCTCGGCTGTTTGGCACCATCCTGACGACGCTCGGCATCGCGCTGCCTGCGACGCTCATCAACGTCGGGCTGGCGCTGCCGGTCGCCTACCGGCTGCGCAACCCGTGGCGGCACCGGCGGCTGCTGACGACGATCCTGGTGGTGCCGATCACCCTGGGGACGGTGCTGGTGGCGGACGGGCTGCTGTCCTACCTGGGGCCGCAGGGCTGGTTCAACCGGGTGCTGCTGTCCTTGCATCTGGTGTCGGTGCCGGTGCGGCTGGTGCATAATTACTGGGGCGTGCTGATGTCCCTGGTGATCGTCGGATTTCCGTTCGCCTTCTTGCTGCTGCTGTCGTTCGTGACCGGGATTGACCCCTCGCTGGCGCGGGCGGCTGCGACCCTGGGGGCGCCGCCAAGCGCGCAGTTCCGCCACGTCGCCCTGCCGCTGCTGGCGCCGGGACTGGCGATGACCTTTGCGCTGTGCTTCGTGCAGGCGTTTGCGGTATTCCCGTCGGCGGTGCTGGTGGGGGCGCCGTCGGGGCAGACCTACGTTATTTCTATTGCGGCTTACGAGGCGGCGTTCGAGCAATTCGACGCCTCGCTCGGCAGCACCATCGCGCTGATCATGGGGCTGGTGCAGTTGGTGGTGGTCGGCGTGGTGCTGGGGCTGCGGAGCCTGGCGTATCGCGGGCCCGCCGGGGGGGGCAAGGGATGAGGGACCTGCGCGCCCGCATCTGGGGCACGGCCATTTGGCTGGTGATGGGCTTCATGCTGCTGAACATCGCCGCGCTGATCGCGGCGGTGGTGGTCAACTCGCTGGGCACGCGGTGGTTCGGCACCTGGTTTCCCGCGGGGCTGACGACCCGTTGGTATGCCGGCGCTTGGGACGAGTTCGCGCTGCCGGACGTGCTGCTGACCACGATGGAGGTAGTTTTCGCCGTCGTGCTGATCTCCGCCGCGGTCGGCGTGCCGGCGGCGTATGTGCTGGCGCGGCATAACTTCCCCGGCAAGCCTGTGGTCGTGCTGCTGTTTCTGCTGCCGCTGATCGTGCCGTCCATTACCTATGGCATTCCGCTGGCGACGGTGCTGTATCAGGCGGGGCTTGGCGGCACCCTGTGGGGCGTCATCCTGGCCAACCTGGTGCCTTCGGTGCCGTTCGTGATCCTGACGATGACGCCGTTCATCGAGCAGTTGGACCCGAGGCTGGAGGCCGCCGCCCGGGTGTTCGGCGCCCGCACGCCCAGCCTGTTCCGCCACGTCCTGGTGCCAATGCTGGCGCCGGGCATCCTGGCGGCGTCGCTGCTGGTGCTGGTGCGGACCATCGGCATGTTCGAGCTGACGTTCCTCACCGCGGGGCCGGACAGCCAGACGCTGGTGGTGGCGCTGTACTACGCCGCGTTCGCGCCGGGCATCCGGGCCGGGCAGTCGGTGGATGCGATGGCGGTGGTTTACATGGGGGTGACGCTGTTCTGGCTGGTGGTGGCGCTGCGGTTCATCGACCCGGCCGCCATTGTCGGGCGAGGGCGGCCAGCACACTGATCCTGGGGCACTGATGCCGGCGCACTGATGGAGGTTTGCCAAGCTGGGCGTCCCGGGCATAGAGGTGGCGGACTCAGGGCCTTGCAGAGAACCCAGATGCCGAACGTTACAGCCGATGGCCCCGCCGCCGATGCCCCCGCCGCCGCACCAGCCGGGCAGCCCCGGTCGGGCCGCATGTGATGGATCAGGACGTGACGGTCGAGGCCATGCACAGCGCGCTCAGCCTGCTGCGGCTGCTGCGCCCGCACCGCGTCGAGGGCGTGGCCAAAATCCGCGTCGGCCGCCTGTTCGATGGCGGCTACG
>CAXTCI010000151.1:1296-13223 GCA_964242325.1 uncultured Acetobacteraceae bacterium | reverse complement strand
CTAAGCAGGCTTGCGCGGCCTGGCACACAGATGGTCTGCGGCCGTATAAGACTGCTTAGCTTTTCATCGGTGCGAAAACCTCCAAGGGTTTGCTCAAGGCGAGGCTTGCTCAGGGCGACGCTTCTTGAAGCGGGCCGCCGAACCGCGATGCCAGCTCTGACGCCGACATCGGCCGACCCAGCAGATAGCCCTGGACGGCGGTGCAGCCCAGCACGCGCAGGGTATGCAGCTGATCCTCGGTTTCCACGCCCTCCGCCACCACGTCAACGTTCATGGCCAGGCCCAGGCGCACGATGCCGTCTAGGATCGCCATCGCCCGGCGCTGCTCGCCCATGCGCGCGACCAGGGAACGGTCCACCTTGATCGCATCAACCTCGAACCGGTCGAGGTGGCCGAGCGAGGAGTAGCCCGTGCCGAAGTCGTCAAGCGCCACCTGCACCCCAACCGCCCGCACGGCGCTGAGCACGGCGCCGGCGAGGTCGGGACGCTGCAGGAACACCCCTTCGGTGATGTCCAGCTGCAAGCGGCGGGCTGGGAGCCCGGTGGCGTCCAGCACGGCGCACAGCCCGGCGAAGAAGTCGGGGTCCCGCAGCTCGACGCCGGACACGTTGACGCTCACGTGCAGGTCGAGGCCGGGATGGGTGCTGGACCAGGCGGCGGCCTGGGCGCAGGCGGCATGCAGCGCCCATCGCCCGATGTCGCGGATCAGCCCGATCTCCTCCGCCAACGGAAGGAAGGTGGCCGGAGGCACCAGGCCGCGGGTGGGGTGGCGCCAGCGGAGCAGCGCCTCCACCCGCAGCAGGCGGCGCGTGCCGGGATCGCTGACCGGCTGGTAGTCCAGGTGGAACTCACCCCGCGCCAGCGCATGGCGCAGGTCGGTTTGCAGCGCCAGGGCCTCGACAGCCGCCATCCGCATGGCGGCGTCGAACACGGCGTAGCTGCCGGGCGCGCGGGTCTTCGCGGCATACATCGCGACATCGGCGTCGCGCAGCAATGCTTCGGGCTCCCGATGGCTGGCGGCCGCCTGTGCGATTCCGATGCTGCAGGACGAGAACGCGACATGCCGGTCCAGTACGAAGGCCGGCTGCAGCGCCGCCAGGATGCGCTCGGCGGCCTGTATCGCCGCATCCAGGGGGTCGGGGTCCACGACCAGCAATGCGAACTCGTCGCCGCCGACGCGGGCCAGGACGTCGCTGCGACGGACACCGGCTTGCAGGCGGGCAGCCACTTCCATCAGCAGCAGGTCCCCGGCGCGGTGGCCCAGGCCGTCATTCACCAGCTTGAAGCCGTCCAGGTCGAGGAACAGCACGGCGCAGCGGGGACCGCCGGTCCTGCCCTGTTCCAGCACGTCCTGCAGGTGGTTCATGAACCAGGCGCGGTTGCGGAGCCGGGTCAGGCTGTCATGGTAGGCGGCATGGAGCAGCCGTGCCTCGGTGCGCCTGCGTTCGGCGACCTCGGCCAGCAGGACGCGGTTCTCGGCGTCGCGGGCCTGGGCCGCGCCCTCCTCCAGATGCCGGGCAGTCGCGTCGTGCTGGATGGATACCCAATGCGTGCAGGCGCCGCCGTCGTCACGCACGGGAAAGATGCTTATCTTCACCCAGTAATGGGTTCCATCCTTCCTGATGTTGAGCAGTTCGGCCTCGGCCGCCTCATGCCGTCCGAGCGCCAGGCGCAGCCGGTCCAGTTCCGCCCGGTCCACGCCGGGCGGCTGCAGGATGCGGGGGGTGCGGCCGCGCAGCTCGGCCTCGGTGTAGCCGGTCATGGCGGTGAAAGCGGCGTTGCAATGCAGGATGCGCGGGCCGGGCGGGTTGATCGGCTCGGCCTCGGTGATCAGGACGGCGTCCCTGACGTTGGCCAGCACGGCTTCCAGCATGCGGATACGGTCGCCGCCGCCGTCCCGCGCCTGGGAAACGGCGCGGATCAGGCGAGGCAAGTTTGGCGTCTCGCCGCTGCTTGCTGCTGCCATCAAGGGTTCGAACGTATCCAAAAACGCTACGCCTCCATGCCGATCAGGACCACGCTGCGTCAGAACGGCGGCCGGAAACGGCGCCGTCCCGGCGAACACGCCATATTCGCCAACGATAAAATCAGACAAAAATACGGCAAAATCAAGTCATGGTGCATTTTAACGCGTACATTACCAGGGACAGCATATGCACAATCACAGATTGAAGCTCCTGCAACGGAAAACACCCGGCGATGCGTCATTTGAATTCCCAGCCGTTCGTTGCAACATCGAATTAACAAATCAATTGCAGGCAGTTGGGCTTGCGTCGAAGGCTTTTCGTTCAGGGTGGCTTCGGCGAACGATGAACACCGCCATGTGTTCCAGCCCGGTGTGGGTCACTAACGCGTGAGCGGCGTCCCGGCGGGCACGGCCCCACTCTCGCTGCGCGCCCGCATGGGGGCGTTGCGCACCTTGCCGCCCTTCCTGCGAATGGTTTGGCGCACCAGTCCTGGGTTGACGGCCGGCCTGCTCGCGCTGCGTTTGATGCGGGCGCTGCTGCCGGTGGCGACCCTGTTCGTCGGCAAGCTGATCGTGGACGAAGTCGTGCGGCTGGCCGCGCTGCCGGGGCATCCGGCAGACAGCGCGGCGTGGCTGGCCAGCGGGCTGCTGGGGCGGCTGGCGCTGCTGCTGCTGGCGGAGCTGGGCCTGGCGGTCGGCACCGACATCCTGGGGCGCACCGTGACGCTGCTGGATGGGTTGCTGTCCGAGCGCTTCACCAACGCCGCCAGCATTCAGTTGATGGCGCACGCCGCGACGCTCGACTTGCAGGACTTCGAGGACCCGGCGCTGCAGGACAAGCTGGACCGTGCGCGGCGCCAAACCATCGGGCGCACGACGCTGATCAGCCAGTTGTTCGGCCAGGCCCAGGACCTGGTGACGGTGCTGAGCTTTGCCGTGGGATTGGCGGCCTATGCGCCTTGGCTGATCGTGCTGCTGCTGGC
Organism: uncultured Acetobacteraceae bacterium; assembly: GCA_964242325.1. Classification (GTDB taxonomy): domain Bacteria; phylum Pseudomonadota; class Alphaproteobacteria; order Acetobacterales; family Acetobacteraceae; genus DASWOJ01. The sequence continues at coordinate 10,274 of CAXTCI010000151.1, read as the reverse complement.
GGCGCTGGTGCCGGCGTTCCTGGGGGAAAGCCACTTCAACGCCCAGGGCTATGCCCTGAGCACCGCGCGGACGGCGGACCGGCGGGAGCTGGACTATGTCCGGATGACCGGCGCCAGCACCGATGCGGCGAAGGAGGTCAAGATATTCGGCCTGAACGGCTTTTTGATCGACCGCTACCAGGTGCTGGCGCTGGAGATGCAGGCGGAGAACCGGCGTCTGCTGCTGCGGCGGGCGGCATGGGGCGGCGGCCTCGCGGCGCTGGGGACGGTGGGGTATTATGCGGCCTATGCCTACCTCGCGTGGCGGACGCTGACGGGCGGGTTCAGCATCGGTGACCTGACGTTCCTGGCCGGGTCGTTCCTGCGGCTGCGCGGGCTGCTGGAAGGGCTGCTGAGCGGGTTCTCCTCCATGGCGAGCCAGGCAATGTATTTGGAGGATCTTTACTCGTTTTTCCGCATCCAGCCCGGCATACGCAGCGTACCCGGGGCGCTGCCGTTTCCGGGCGTGCTGCGCGATGGGTTTGTTTTTGAAGGCGTCGGGTTCAGGTATCCGGGATCGGAGCGATGGGCGGTGCGGGGATTGTCGTTCTCGGTGCAGGCCGGGGAAACGCTGGCGCTGGTGGGGGAGAATGGGGCGGGGAAGACGACGCTCATTAAATTGCTGACCCGGCTTTATGAGCCAACCGAGGGGCGTATCCTTTTGGAAGGGCGAGACCTGCGGGAGTACGACGTGGCCGGTTTGCGCGGGGGGATGGGGGTGATTTTCCAGGACTTCGTGCGGTATCACCTGACGGCGGCGGACAACATCGCGGTGGGGCGGATCGAGGCACGGGGGGACCGGGCGCGGATCGAGGCCGCGGCGGCGCGCGGGCTGGCGGACGGGGTGATCGCGCGGTTGCCGGGGGGTTATGACCAGATGGTGGGGCGGTGGTTCCGCTCGGGCGTGGAGCTGTCGGGGGGCGAGTGGCAGAAGGTGGCCATCGCGCGGGCCTATATGCGGGATGCGGCGGTGCTGATCCTGGATGAGCCGACGGCGGCGCTGGATGCCCGGGCGGAGTTCGAGGTGTTCCAGCGGTTCAAGGCTTTGGGAGCGGGGCGGACGGCGGTGCTGATCTCGCACCGGTTTTCCAGCGTGCGAATGGCGGACCGGATTTTGGTTATGGCGGGGGGGACGGTGGAGGCGGTGGGGACGCATGGGGAGCTGGTGGCAGCCGGGGGGCGGTATGCGGAGTTATTTGAGTTGCAGGCGGCTGGGTATCGGTGATTGCGTATGCTTTCCTTTGTGGTTGATTCCGTCAGAAATGGACACTACTGGATTGATTTACGGGTTCCGCGCTCAATGGCGTGTTTCGCGTCCAAGTTAGCCTGTATCTGTATCTTCAGGATATCAGCTAGTTTCTGTGCCTCGACCATATCTGCTTGAAGCTTGCGCAGCGTTTCCCAATTGTTTTGGACTTCGTGAGCCGGCGCAAGCTGCTCAAAAGGAATAGGCTGAAGCTTCCCCCACGCCACGAAGCTTTGAAGCCGAGCAAGCCGCTGCTCACGATCCGGAACGCCGCGTTTGGCTGGAGAGTTTCCATTTTTTGACTGGAACCATGCGTCCCAATCTCGCCCGCTCTTGGAATGGTCGCATCTCCCACAAGACGGGACGAGGTTGCGTATCTCGTGCAAGAAGCCAGTCGGCTGCTTGTTTCTCACGAGTGGAAAAAGATGGTCCCACTCAGACGTCGGATCGCCGCAGTATGAACAAACGAGGTGTGGTCGGGCCATGCCCAATATGCTGAGTGCCTCTGCCTCTTCTGCCTCACTCCAGCGCAGGGTTGGCAAAATCGCCTGAATGAATGCATTGGTCATCGAGGAACTTCTACCCGTAATCTTTGAAGTCTTTGGAACTTTCAAAATCGACTCCGGACAGGAGGGTGGCTACTCGACTTGGCAGCAACCGGGCACACTCTTATTGCATAAATTCTTAAGCAAGGATATGTATACTACATCGTAAATAATGTTGGATGCTATCCAAGTAGGCAAGTGGGGCAACAGCCTAACGGTACGCCTACCCGCAGCGGTGGTCGAGGCGTTGCAATTTAAAGAAAGTGGCGAGATCGAAATCGAGGTGACTGGGAACCGCAAGTTCCAAGTCGCCCGCGACCGGATCAAGGAGTGAGGCCATCGCAAACCTGCTCTCGCTGGCCCGGCCCATGCCGCCCGGTTGGCGCTTCTCTCGTGACGAGGCCAACGAGCGCGGAGGGTGAGCCGGCCGTTTCTGGACACCAACGTCCTGCTCTACAGCCTGACAAGGGGGCAAGCCGTCGCTGTCCGGCTGCTGAGCGCAGGCGGCACGGTCAGCGTCCAGGTCCTGAACAAGCTCGCCAGCGTCGCGCATCGCAAGATGAAGCTGTCCTGGCCAGAAGTCGCAAGAGCCTTGTCGGACGTCTGCACCCTGTGCAGCCCGCAGGTTCCGCTGACCCTCGCAACGCATGAGCAGGCTGTTTAAGCTGGCCGTCCGTGACGGTGTTGCCTTCTACGACGCCCTGATCGTCACCTCGGCGCTGAAACCCGGATGCGATGTGCTGCTGACCGAGAACATGAGGGACGGTCGGGTGATTGAGACCCGGCTGATAATCCGCAACCTGTTCCAGGTGTGACAGCCCGCTCCTTCCCCTCTGTCGAGCCCGGTGCTTGGCGTCTTTCTGCCGAAGGTTTCAGCGGCGGGGTCTGTTTGTAATTGTCAAAAAGGCTTTAATTCTTAGTTAAAGCACTCGTTCGCGTCTTGCCAATTCGATACCGGAATGGTTTTTTGCGTTGGCAACTAAGCAGTAGCCCGCCATGACCGCATTGACCGTCAACTACACGGCCCCACTCGGCCCTTATTCCGCGCAGTATGGCGCCGTGACGACGGCCATCAACCAGGCATTCAACGCCTGGATGTCGCACTTCGACGCGCCGGCGGGCACCGTGAACATCAACGTGTCTTTTGCGACGCTCGGCACCAACGAGGTCGCCAACGCCGGGCCAGACAAAGTCGTGCAAGTCGGCACGTCCGGGTCCAAAGTCCTATACATGTCTGGCTTCGGCGCCGAGGTCGCGACCGGCGCGCCGCTGTCCGCCGCGGCGCGGTCGGGCGATCTCAACATCGACACGTCCTGGTTCAAGACCGAGTTCGCCAACCCCGCCGCCAACACCGTCGAAATCCAGCGCGTGCTGCAGCACGAGATCGGCCACATGCTGGGCTTCATCGGCTTCACGACGACCAGTTCCAACGGGCCGAGCCAGCCCGCCACCTACACCACAGCCTTCGACAACGACCTGAGCTTTTCCGGCACCTCCGAGTATTTCAGCGGAGTTAACGCCATTGCGGCGTATGGCGGCGGCGTCCGGATGGACTACGCCACGGCCGTCCATACCTCCGTGCCCAACCAGGCCAGCCTCATGAGCTACCTGGATCAGGCAACGACGATCCAGCCGCTCGATACCGCGGTCCTGCGCGACACCGGCCTGCCTATCCTATCGGCGCACGAGGTTGCGGAGCACGAGGTCACGCGGCTTTACCTCGCCGCCTTGGGCCGCGCGCCGGATGCGGCCGGGCTGGTCGCCAACACCCGGGCGCTGCTGGCCGGCGTGAGCTTGAGCAGCGAAGCTGCGGGGTTCCTTACCTCCGGCGAATTCGCACGGCTGTATGGGACGCCGTCGAACACGGATTTCGTCAACGCGCTGTATCAGAACGTGCTGCACCGCGCCGGGGACACCGGGGGCATGCAGACATGGAACAATGCGCTGGCGCATGGCACTTCGCGGGCCGACGTGCTGGTGGACTTCTCGGAGTCCGCCGAGAACAAGACCACGCTGGAGGCCGCACCCAACCAGACTTATAGCGAAACGGTGGAAGCGCAGGCGGAGCGGCTGTACGACGCAGCCTTCGGCCGCGCGCCTGACCCTATCGGATACGGCAACCTGACGCGGGGAATGCTGAATGGCGTGACGCTGCAGCAGGCGGCGCTTGGATTCGTACAGTCTGCCGAGTTCTCGAACCGCTACGGCGCCGCAGCCAGCAATGGGACGTTCGTGGACGCGCTGTATCAGAATACGCTGCACCGCGCCGCAGATCCCAGTGGCCGGGCGCAGTATCTGGCGGCCTTGAACAGCGGGATGAGCCGGACGGACCTGCTCGTGAGCTTCTCGGAGTCCGCGGAGCATGTCGGCAACGTCATTCGACAGGACACACCGACGCCAGGGGCGTTCCTGACAAGCACCAACGCGCACCTGGGCTCCATTCCGACGGTGCCGAGCGCGCTGTTCGGATAGGGGGTTGGTTGTTCCTTCTCTCTGCGGGGTTAGATCGTTAAGTGGTTTGACGGTGGGATGATGGGGATTGGTTGCAGCGGGGGGGTCAGGCAGCGGCTTGGATGGGCAGACGGAGGTGCTTCCCGCTCCCTCACCCCGGCCCTCTCCCGGAGGGGGAGGGAGAGGGAGAAGGATAAGGCAGCTTTTTAGCGGGCGTATCTGACCCGGGCTTAGAATGCCTCCGCCGCCAGCAGGCCAAGCGTCTCGCCACCGGCCATCACGCCCTGGAAGTGGACGGAGTGCCGCGGCAGCACCCGCGCCATGAAGAAACGGCCCACGTCCAGCTTGCCCTGGTAGAACCCGGCATCGCCGTTGGCCCCGGCCTTCAGCTTGGCCTGCGCCACTTCCGCCATCCGGCACCACATGAAGGCCATCGCCACAAAGTTGAACAGCCGCAGGTAGTCGGTTGCCGCCGCTGCGGCCTCCTCCGGCCGGGCCATGCCGCGCTGCGCCACGGTTAGCGTCGCCTGCTGCAGCCGTCCGAACGCCTTTGCCGTGGGGCCGGCGAATTCTGCCAGCGGTGTGTCCTCTGCATGCGCCTCCAGCCATGCGCTCACGGGATGGAAGAAGCGGCGCAGCAACCGGCCGGCGTCCTGGCCGAGCTTGCGGCCCACCAGGTCCAGCGCCTGGATGCCGTTGGTGCCCTCGTAGATCTGGGCGATGCGGGCGTCGCGGACCAGTTGCTCCACTCCCCACTCGTGGACGTAGCCATGGCCGCCGAATACCTGAACCGCCAGGTTAGCCGCCTCGCTGCCCAGGTCGGACAGCCCGGCCTTGACGATGGGGGTCAGCAGGGCGACCAGGTCGTCGGATTCTTGGCGCACCGCCGGGTCGGGGTGGTGCTCGGCACGGTCCAGTTCCAGCCCAACCCAGTAGGACAGGGCGCGGCCGGCCTCGGTCTGGCTGCGCGCCTCCAGCAGCATCCGGCGCACGTCGGGATGGACGATGATGGGGTCTGCCGCGGTGGGGGCCGGGGCGTCAGGGGTGCCCTCGCTGCTCTTGGTTTCCTTGGCGTCGCTGCGGCGGACCGACTTGCCTTGGCGACGGTCCCTAGCGTAGGCGGCGGCGGATTGGTAGGCGGTCTCGGCGATGCCCAGGCCCTGCATGCCGACGGCGAGGCGGGCGGCGTTCATCATGGTGAACATGCACTTCATGCCGGCGTTGGGCGGGCCGACCAGCCAGCCCTTGGCGCCGTCGAAGTTCATGACGGCGGTCGCGTTGGCGTGGATGCCCATCTTGTGCTCGATGCTGCCGCACATCAGGCCGTTGCGCGGGCCGGGCTTGCCGTCTGCGGTCGGGAGGAATTTTGGCACCAGGAACAGGCTGATGCCCTTGGTGCCTGCGGGCGCGCCCGGCAGCTTCGCCAGGACCAGGTGGATGATGTTCTCTGTGAGGTCGTGCTCGCCGGCGCTGATGAAGATCTTGGTGCCGGTGATGCGGTAGGCGCCATCGTCGCCCGGCTCAGCTTTGGTGCGGATCAGGCCGAGGTCGGTGCCACACTGCGGCTCGGTCAGGCACATCGTGCCGGACCAGGTGCCATCCACCAGGCGCGGTAGGTACTCGGCCTTCAACTCGTCGGAGGCATGGGCGTGGAGGGCGCGGTAGGCGCCGTGCGACAGGCCGGGATACATGCCGAAGGCGAGGTTGGCGCTGCTGACCATCTCCTCAAATACGGTGCCGACCAGCATGGGCATTCCTTGGCCGCCATAGGCCGGGTCGCAGGTGAGCGAGGTCCAGCCGCCCTCGACGAGCTGCTTGTAGGCGTCCTTGAACCCGGCGGGGGTGCGGACGACGCCGTTCTCATAGGTGCAGCCCTCCTTGTCGCCGGACAGGTTGAGGGGGAACAGCACCTCCTGCGACAGCTTGGCCGCTTCCTCGATCACGGCGTCTACCAAGTCGGGGGTGGCCTGCTCCAGGCCGGGGAGCTGGGATAGGGCACCGCTGTCGTGCAGCTCGTGCAGGCAGAAGCGGATGTCTCGGAGGGGAGCGGTGTAGGTGGCCATGGGTTGGGTCCCTTCTGGGTAGGCGCTGGCTGTTTTGCTCCCTCTCCCTCCGGGAGAGGATTGGGGTGAGTGGGTCTTGAGGCGCGGTCCATACCGATGCAGGGTGTCCGCGCCGCTTGCACAGGCGGTGCCCCGCTCCGCAGGCAAGACCCCCTCACCCCGGCCCTCTCCCGGAGGGAGAGGGAGAAGGTTAGTTCCTTAGCGGCTTGCCGGTGGCGAGCATGTGTTCGGTGCGGGCCAGGCTTGCGGGGTTGCGGACCAGCGTCATGAAGCCTTGCCGCTCAAGTGCCGTCACGTCGTCCTCGGTCAGCGTGTCCAGCGGGTCGGCGTCCCCGCCGGTCAGCACGCGGGCGACGGCCTTGGACACCACCACGTCGTGCGGCGTGGCCTTGCCCTGGGCGGCAAAGCCGTCCACGGCTAGGTCCAAGGCCACGCGGCCGCCGGGGCCGGGCAGGTGATACTCGGCGGGATGCGGGGGCTGGTAGGCTTCGGCAAGCGCCAGCACCTTCGCTTTCGCGTCGCCCAGCAGGCGGTCGCGGTTCATCGTGACCGCGTCCGTGGGCCGTAGGAAGCCCAGGCCCGCGGCTTGCGCCGCCGACTTGCTGACCTGGGCGGTCGAGATGACCTCGAACACCTTGGCGACCGCCGGCATCGGTCCGTGGGGCAGCTTGGGGTTGGCCTGCCAGCGGGCCAGCAACTCCTTGCAACCGCCCCAGCCCGGCAGCAGCCCAACACCGACCTCCACGAGGCCCATGTAGGTCTCGCTGTGCGCCTGGATGGCGGAACAGTGCAGCAGGATCTCGCATCCGCCGCCCAGCGCCATGCCGGACGGCGCGCCGACGACGGGGACCGGGGCATACTTCAGCGCCTTGTAGGCGGCCTGGCCGCCTGCGACCTGCTGCTCGATCACCGGCCAGGCGGCGACGTTGGCGGCGAACATGGCGATGCCCAGATTGGCGCCGACCGAGAAGTTGTCGCCCTCGTTGTAGATCACCATGCCGCGGTAGGATTTCGCCGCCAGGCCCACGGCCTTGCCCAGCAGGCCCAGAATGTCAGGGTCCAGCGAATTCATCTTGCTGGTGAACTCGAAGCACAGCACGCCGTCGCCGATGTCCCACACGCTGGCTGACGCATTCCGTAGTATGGGCTTGGATGCGCGCTTTACGTCCGCCAGCAGGATGACGCCCTCACCGCGCCGCACCGGCGCATAGTCGCCGGCGGGGGTCAGGCACTGCAGGCGGCCGCCCTCGACCCGGTAGAACGTCCGTCCCGCCGCCAACGCCAGCAAGGGCGGCACCGGCAGGCCGGCTTCCTGCAATGCGCCCGCCAGCCAGTCCGTGCCCAGCATATCCATCAGCTCGAACGGGCCGTGCTTCCAGGCGTAGCCCAGGCGCATCGCCTCATCCACGGCCGGGATGTCGTCGGCGATGGCGGGCACCAGGCTGGCGGCATAGGCAAGGGTCTGCACCAGCACGGCGTTGGCATAGCGGCCGATGTGGCTGGGATGCCGGGCCAGGGCGCCCAAGTCCCGGCGGCCTGCGTCCACGGCGTCCAGCTTGGGCTGGGTGGCCGGGCGATATTCGCCGGTCGTGAGGTCTATTGCCTCCTTCGCGCGCGCCTTGTTCAGGCGGTAGAAGCCGCCCTTCCCTTTCCGCCCGGTGCTGCCCTCGGCGATCATGCGGGCCAGCAGCGGATGGGCCTTGAAGATGCGGCGGAAGTCGTCGTTGGGCGGCAGGCTATATAGCAGCGACATGGCGACCAGCGGCATCAGGTCCAGGCCAACCAAGTCCACCAGGCCGAACACGCCGGTCTTCGGGATGCCCATCGGGCGGTGGGCGGCGTCCGCCTCCTCCACGGGGACGCCGCGCTCGATGGCCTCGTTGACGGCGCAGGTGATCCAGTAGGTGCCGATGCGGTTGGCGATGAAGCCCGGCGTGTCCTTGCAGTGCACGACGCCCTTGCCCAGCCGCACGTCGCAAAGCTGGGTCAGCTCGGCGGTGACCTCGGGCCGGGTCGCCGGGCCGGTGACAAGCTCCAGCAGGCGCATGTAGCGGGGCGGGTTGAAGAAGTGGGTGATGCAGAAGTCGGCCTGGAATGCCGGGGATTGTTTTTTGGCGAGGGAGCGCAGCGGGATGGTGCTGGTGTTGCTGCTGATGATGCTGCCGGGTTTGCGGACGGCATCCACGCGGTCGTAGATGGCGCGCTTGGCTTCCAGGTTCTCGACGATCACCTCGATGATCCAGTCGCAGCCGGCCAACTGCGCCAGGTCGTCGTCGAAGTTGCCTGGGGTGATCAGCCGGGCCGCATCCGGCGTCATCAGCGGTTGCGGGTCGGCCTTCTTCAGCCGCTCGATGGCGGCGGCGGCCACTCCGCTGCGCGGACCTGCCTTGGCCGGCATGTCCAACAGCAGGACGGGGAGGCCGGCATTGGCCAGGTGGGCGGCGATGCCGCTGCCCATCAGCCCGGCGCCGAGGACGGCGCAGCGTTCGATTGCCATGGCGCTCAGGCCCGCGTCAGGATGGTGGCGACGCCCTGGCCGCCGCCGACGCACATGGTCGCCAGCGCGTGCTTGCCGCCGGTGCGGGCCAGCAGGGATGCCGCCTTGCCGGTGATCCGTGCGCCCGACGCTCCCAA
>CAXTCI010000151.1:0-1196 GCA_964242325.1 uncultured Acetobacteraceae bacterium | reverse complement strand
CGGATGCAGCCGTCTTGGTCCACGGTGCCGGCCTTGGTGGTGATCGGCACGATCTCGTCGGCGAAGTGCCCGCCCGCCTGCGCCGCCGCGGCGCGGTGCTGGCTGGTGACCGCGAACTCCTGCTGTGCTTCGCGGCCGATCTGGTAGCGCTGGGCCAGGTTCTCCGCCGTCATGCCCATGCCGACGTAGCTGTCCGGCTTTTCCTTCTGCAGGCGCGGGTTCAGCACGGGGTTGAAGCCCAGCATCGGCACCCGGCTCATGCTCTCGACGCCGCCGCATACGAACAGCTCCCCGGCTCCGGCTGCGATGGCGCCCGCCGCCATGTGCACCGCCGTCATGCTGCTGCCGCACCAGCGGTTCACCTGGCTGCCGGCTGCGGTGATCGGCAGGTCGGCCAGAAAGCCGACGACGCGGCCGATGTTGAAGCCCTGCTCGCCTTCCGGGAAGGCACAGCCGATGATGATGTCCTCGATGTCCTCCGGCTTGGCGCCGGTGCGCTCGATCAGCGCGCGGACTACCTGGGCCATCAGGTCGTCCGGGCGGACACGGGCCAGCGCACCCTTGCCGGCCGGGGTGAACGGAGAGCGGGCGTAGCCGGCGATCACGGCTTGGGTCATGCGTCGGTCCTCTTGGCGTCGTGGGTGGGGCTGGCAGGGGACGGGGCCGGGTGGCCGGGGGCGCCTGCCGCGGTGTAGGCGGCGACCTCGGCCTCCATGTCGCGCAGCTCGGCCAGGGTCACGGTGATGTCTTCCAACTGCTGCTCCAGCTCCGTGATGCGGGCGCGGGTGCGGTCCAATAGGGCAGCCATCTGGAGGTGCTTGGTGCGGTCGGCGTCATACAGGTCCAGGAACTCGCGTATCGCGGCGAGGGAGAAGCCCAGGCGCTTGCCGCGTAGAATCAATTGCAGGCGGGCGCGGTCCCGCTTGGTGTAGACGCGCTGGGTGCCGACGCGCTCGGGCGCCAGCAGGCCCTGGTCCTCGTAGAAGCGGATGGCGCGGGGGGACAGCGCGAAGGCCGAGGCAAGCTCGCCGATGGTGAAGAGTTCTGCCAACCATTACGCTCCGGTTAGGGCGTTGACGGATACGTAAGGGGGCGGGGGATGGGCGTCAAGAAGGGTGCTTCTACTTCCTTTCCCTGCGGGAGAGGGTTGGGGTGGGGGGTCGTGCGCCGTTCCGTCCTAAGCAGGTTCTGATGCT
>CAXTCI010000150.1:0-13361 GCA_964242325.1 uncultured Acetobacteraceae bacterium | reverse complement strand
TACCGCCGACGGCAAGAACTGGGTGCTGCTGAATGCATCCCCCGATATCCGCCAGCAGATCGAGCAAACCCCCGCCCTGCAGCCGCAGGAAGGCTTGCGATCTTCGCCGATAGCTGCCGTCGTGCTGACCGGCGGCGATGTGGACGCCATCGCCGGGTTGCTGACCCTGAGGGAAAGGCAGCCGTTCACGGTCCTGGCCACTCCAACCGTTCACGCAGTGCTGGACGCCAATCCAATATTCGAGGTTCTGAACCGCGCCATCGTCATGCGCCAGCAACTGGAACTCGGCCTAGCAACGCCCCTGCCACTACCAGATGGCAGCCCGTGCGGGCTATCCATCGAGCTGTTCCCAGTCCCGGGCAAGGTTCCACTTTACCTCGAAGCATCCGACGAGATGCCTGCCCTCCAAGAGGACGGCACCACCGTTGGCGCAGCCGTTTCGGACGGCAGCGCGACACTATTCTACATCCCTGGCTGCGCCGCGATGACGCCGCAGTTGGCCGATCGCCTCCGCGGCGCGGCGGCGGTGTTCTTCGACGGCACACTGTGGTCCGACGACGAGATGGTGCGCGCTGGACTCGGACCGAAGACAGGGCGCCGGATGGGCCACATAAGCGTCTCCGGCCCTGCTGGAACCCTGGCGGCGTTCCAGGGCCTGAACGTCCGCCGCCGCGTGCTGATGCATATCAACAACAGCAACCCTATATTGCTGCAAGACTCGCCGGAACGTGCTGCGGTCAACGCAGCCGGATGGGACGTGGCGTGGGATGGGATGGAGGTCCGCCTGTGAACGAGATGTCGCCGATGCCCCGTGACGCCGGGGACCGCGTACTGCCATTCGAAGAACTGCGTGCGGCGCTCGAGGCCATAGGTGCTGAGCGCTATCACAACCTCCACCCGTTCCATCGCCTGCTGCACGACGGCAAGCTGTCTCGGGCGCAAGTGCAGGCCTGGGCGCTGAACCGCTACTATTACCAGTCCCGCATTCCGGCGAAGGACGCGACCCTGTTGGCCCGGCTGCCGACCGCGGACCTGCGCCGGGCCTGGCGCAGCCGTTTGGTGGACCATGACGGCGACGCGCCCGGCAAGGGCGGCGTCGCCCGCTGGCTGCACCTGGCGCGCGGTGTCGGCCTCGACCCCGCCTATGTCGAGAGCACTGAGGGCATCCTGCCGGGCACCCGATTTGCCGTGGACGCCTACGTGGCCTTCGTCCGCGACCGCACTGTCTTGGAGGCGGTCGCGTCATCGCTGACAGAGATGTTCTCGCCCGGGATCATCGCCGAGCGCGTTTCGGGAATGCTGCGCAACTACGACTGGGTGTCGCAGGACACCCTAGCCTACTTCACGCCCCGCCTCACCCAGGCGCCAAAGGACGTGGACTTCGCCCTAGCCTACATCAACGACCACGCGACGACTCGGGCGCTGCAAGAGGCCGTTCTGGCCGCGCTCCGCTTCAAGTGCGATGTGCTGTGGTCCCAGTTGGACGCGCTCCACTACGCCTATGTCGAGCCCGGCCGCATTCCACCCGGCGCCTTCGTGCCGTCCCTGTGATGGACGCCATCCCCGCCTTCAACCGCGGCTTCCGCCTGCGGCACGACCAAGTGCGCGGTGCCTGGGTTGTTCTAGCACCGGAGCGGCTGTTCATGCTGGACGAACCGGCCGTGGAAGTGTTGAAGCTGGTGGACGGCGCCCGCAGCATCCCGGCCATCGTGGATGAGTTGGCCCTGAAGTATGACGCCCCACGCGAGCTAATCGCCACCGACGTGCAGGCGATGCTGCAAGACCTGGTCGAAAAGGGAGCGATCCGCCTATGAACGCCCTGCTTCCCATCGAGCCCCCGCTAGAGCCGCCCTTGGCCCTGTTGGCGGAACTGACCCACCGTTGCCCGTTGCAATGCCCCTACTGCGCCAACCCGCTCGAACTGGAGCGTGCAGCAGCGGAGCTGGACACGGCAACCTGGCTACGCGTGCTGGACGAGGCTGCAGCCTTGGGAGTGCTGCAGGTGCATTTCTCCGGCGGGGAGCCCACCGCCCGCAAGGACCTGCTGCAACTCGTGCAAGGTGCCGCCCGTGCCGGGCTGTATAGCAACCTCATCACTTCAGGCGTCATGCTGGATGCCACATCGCTCGGGGCGCTGGCCGGTGCCGGGCTGGACCATGTGCAGCTCAGTTTCCAGGACGCCGACGCGGCGCAGGCCGACCGGATGGGCGGCTACCGCGACGGGCACCGGCGCAAGCTGATCGTCGCCGGGCTGATCCGCGAGGCCGGCCTACCATTGACCGCAAACTTCGTCGTGCACCGGCAAAACCTGGAGCGCCTGCCGGACATGCTGCGACTCGGCGAGGAGATCGGCGCCAGCCGGATCGAGATCGCCCACGTGCAATACTACGGCTGGAGCCTGCTGAACCGCGCCGCCCTGATGCCAAGCCGGGCGCAGTTGGAAGCAGCCAACGCCGAAGTCGCGGCGGCCCGACACCGCCTGCAAGGCCGCGTGACCATTGACTATGTAGTGCCCGACTACTACGCGGCCCGCCCGAAGGCCTGCATGGGCGGCTGGGCGCGCCGGATCATCAACATTTCGCCGGCCGGCTTGGCCCTGCCTTGTCATGCGGCGGAAACGCTGCCGGGCTTCTCGTGGCCCAACGTGCGTGACGTGTCGCTGGGCGAAGTATGGCGCGCCGACCCCGGCTTCACCCGTTACCGCGGCACCGCCTGGATGCCCGATCCCTGCCGGTCCTGCGACCAGCGTGAAGTGGACTGGGGAGGCTGCCGCTGCCAAGCCTTCGCAATCCTGGGCGACGCCGCCGCAACCGACCCGGCCTGTGCCCTTTCTCCCTCGCACCATCTGATGGCCGATGCCGTCCTAGAGGCGGACCAGCCCGCACCCAACCTGATCTACCGCCGCATCCGCACGGCAGCACTGGTGCGGTGACCACCATTCTTCCCCCTTTCCCTCCGGGAGAGGGCCGGGGTGAGGGGGTCTTGCTCGCGAAGCGGGGCACCTCGTGTGCCAAAGCCCCAAGTTCCCGCTCCGCAAAAACTTCACGTCCGCTTTCCTCCTTACCCCAACCCCCTCCCAGTGGGAGAGGGACACGCCCAGCACCCGCGTCATGAAGCGCCGGGATGCCCTGTTCCTGGCTCTCGGCGCAGCAACGGCCACAGCCGCTCATGCCGCCCCAATCGCCCACATCATGCACGAGGTCGCCCCCGGCATCTGGGTGCGCCAAGGCGTCCACGAAGAGGCCACGGTCGCCAACCAGGACGGCATCGCCAACATCGGCTTCATCATCGGGCGTGACGCCGTTGCCATCATCGACCCCGGCGGCAGCCTGGCGGACGGGCAGCGACTGCGCGCCGCCCTGCGCGCCCGCACCGACCTGCCGATCCGTTGGGTCGTGATGACCCACCTGCACCCCGACCACGTCTTCGGCGCCGAAGCATTCGCCGACGACAACGCAACCTTCGTCGGCCACGCCCGGATGGCCGGAATGCTGGTGCAGCGCGGCGAGTTCTACCGTAACGCCCTCGCGGATGTCCTAGGGATCAACGCCGCCGGCGACTATGCCAAGCCCGGCCTGCTGGTATCGGACACCGCCGAACTGGACCTGGGCGGGCGCACCCTGCAATTGCGTGCCCATCCCACGGCGCACACCGACAACGACCTATCTATCTTGGACCCGCAGACCGGAACGCTATGGCTAGGCGACCTGCTATTCGTGGACCGGGTTCCTGCCGTGGACGGCAGCATTCTGGGCTGGCTGCAGCAGACCGCCGCGCTGCGTTCGGTCCCGGCCCACCGAGCCGTACCTGGCCACGGCCCTGTCGCCGTGCCGTGGCCCGGCGCGGCCGACGCGCAGGAGCGCTATTTGGGCGGCATCGTGCGCGACATCCGTGCCATGATCCACCGGGGCGGCGACATCGAGACCGCCGTGGCGACCGTGGGCGAGTCCGAACGGTCTAATTGGCTGCTGTTCGACGATTACAACGGCCGCAACGTGACCACCGCGTTCAAGGAACTTGAGTGGGAATGAGCCGGCGAACCAGCCGGTGCATAGGGGAGGGGACCATGAAGCGTCGTGCAGCCATAATAAGCCTGGGCCTGGCATTGACCTTGCCCGCGCTATGTCCCGCGATGGCCGAGGACACCGACGCCGAGCGGGCCGAGCGCTGGCATGACCTGAAGCAGGCCGTATTCGGCAACCGTTCAGTGCAGGAAGGCACCGGCGTCATCGCCCTTGAAGCCCCGGCCCGCGCCCAAGATGCCGCCCTAGTGCCAATCACCATCAGCCTATCCGCCGGCGGCGGCACCGCCGGTGGCCGGGTCAAGGCAGTGTGGGTGCTGGTGGACGGCAATCCGTCGCCCCTGGCTGGCACCTTCCACTTCGGACCCGCGGCCGACCCGCACATCTTGCGGACCCGCGTCCGCGTGGACCAGTACACCCTGATGCACGCCGTCGCCGAAACGGAGGACGGGCGCCTATTCAGCGCCGAGCGGTTCGTAAAGGCCGCCGGTGGCTGCTCCGCCCCGTCGCTCAAGGACCCGCAGCTCGCCATGTCGCGCCTGGGCCAAATGCGGCTGCGGGTGGAAGGCGAGGGACCGGTACAAGATGGCGAGGCAGCCATGGCCCAGTTGCTGGTCAGCCATCCCAACAACAACGGCATGCAGGTGGACCAGGTCACCCACAACTTCATCCCGCCCCGTTACATCCAGGACATCACCATCCACTATGGCGACGACGTCGTGCTGAGCGTAGACGCCGACATCTCCCTCAGCGAGGACCCGGCGATCACCTTCGGCTTCGTGCCGCACGGCGCCGGGCCGTTCCGCGTAGAAGTACAGGACAGCACCAAGGCGGTGTTCCACCAGGAATTCCCAACGGCGATGCGAAGCTAGCCTGAACCCGGCCCATTATTGCCCTGGTGGGCCGCCAAAGCATCGCAGTCATAAACAAGGTCCGGCATCACCCGTTTTTCAATCGCCATCACCGCCCGGCCGCATCACCGCATCAATGGCACTGCAGCTCCACCTCCGCCTGTGCCCGCCGCAGTTCCTCCGTCCGCTCCCTGGCAATCGGCGTATCGCGGAACATCGCGCCACGCTCCCCAAGCCCGCCCTGCTGCATGGCCAGGATAGTGTTGGCCTGTTCGTAATCCTCGTAGGGCATCACATCGGCGATGGTGTCGATGCCGCAGGAGCAGCGTTCCAAGTTCTCACGCTTAAAGCCGCTGCTGGCCAGGCAACCGATCACATAATCGGCACGGGCAGACGTCGGATAGTCATGCGTCGGGTGGTGGGCCTGTGCATGGGCGGCGCCAGCCAGGGCTGTCAGACCGGCAATGGCAACGGCAATACGGATCATGGCTGCACGTCCTGGAATGTGGTCCGTTGTTCAAACGCCGGCGCACCCATCTGCGCGTCGGCTGGCATGGCGATACGGATTTCCGCAATCCCGCCCGGTACGGCGTCCGACAGGGTAAAGGTATAGGTCTTGGCCTGGACCTGACTGATGCGCTCCAGCCGCTGATCCCCGACAAACGGGCGGACCGTCACGACCTGCGCCGGAACCTCCTTCCCATCAAGCAAGTACGTCCCGGGCGCCACGTCCGCCGCGCTGACAAAACCCTCGCGTATCTTATTGCGGAAGTACGAGGCGGACAGGCCCAGTTGATCCTTCATCTCCGTCGCATCCCGCTCAAGCGTCAGCATCAGCAGCGGGTTGCCGCGGAAATGATCCAGCTCGGGAAATGCAATCCGACGCGGCCCGGTCAGGTAATCGAACGACACATCCTTCGTGCCATCGGGGTTAACTTGGCGGATGTGCAGCGTCACCGTATCCGTGAACCCAGCCGCACCATCTCGCGTATACGCGTAAGCCAGAGTCTCTGGATGGCTCAAGTTCTGCAGGTGGGGCGTCTCGAACAGCAGCACCTGCGCCGGACTCAACGGCCTCGTGTCTTCCGTTTGCGGGGCCTGCCCCCTGGCCACTGTTACGCTCGTCACTCCCGCCAGCAACAAGGCTATTGCGCCCGCCCGTATCAGCATCACACTCTCACCCCAAGGAGCCTGCATCATGATCGAATTGGTCCTCATGTACTGCTTGTCCAGCGACGCCTCGCAATGCGTGCAGCCGCGTGAAGTCCGGGAACCGATGGGCAGTCCCATCGAATGCGCCATGCGGGCGCAGACCTTGGCGCAGGAATTCGTGGTCATGCACCCGAGCTACCGGCTGTCAGGCTGGCGGTGCGAAGTCGACAAGCCCCGCGAAGAACCGGCGTAAACCCAACTGCTCCCTTTCCCTCCGGGAGAGGGCCGGGGTGAAGGAAAGCCACAAGAACCACCCACAACCAGCAACGGCAGCGGCCTCTCCAAGCCAGCTCGCCCCCGCCGTTTCCCCCCAACCCTACTCCCGCAACAAGCGCTAAATCCGGTAACGCAGTCAGTAAACCACCACGCTGCGGATGCTCTCCCCCCGTGTCATCAGGTCGAAGCCCTCGTTGATCTGCTCCAGCGGCAGGATATGGGTGATGAGATCGTCGATGTTGATCTTGCCGTCCATATACCAGTCCACGATGCCCGGCACGTCCGTCCGCCCACGCGCACCGCCGAAGGCGCTGCCCTGCCAAACCCGGCCCGTCACCAACTGGAACGGCCGAGTGCTGATTTCCTGGCCCGCCCCGGCCACGCCGATGATCGTGCTCTTGCCCCAGCCCTTGTGCGCGCATTCCAGCGCCTGCCGCATCAGCGTCGCACTGCCCACGCACTCGAAGGAATGGTCGGCCCCACCCTTCGTCAGATCCACGAGGTAGGGCACGATATCCCCTTCCACCTCCTTCGGATTGACGAAGTGGGTAACACCGAACTTCTCAGCCAGCGCGCGCCGCGCCGGGTTGATGTCCACACCGACGATCATGTCGGCGCCAGCGATCCGGGCGCCCTGCACCACGTTAAGTCCGATGCCGCCCAGGCCGAACACCACGACGTTGTCGCCAGGCTGCACCTTCGCGGTAAAGATGACCGCACCGACCCCGGTAGTAACGCCGCAGCCGATGTAGCAAATCTTCTCGAACGGCGCGTCCTCCCGCACCTTCGCCAGGGAAATCTCCGGCAGCACCGTGAAGTTGGCGAAGGTCGAGCAGCCCATGTAGTGCAGGATCGGCTTGCCGTTCAGGCTGAATCGGCTGGTCCCATCCGGCATCAAGCCGCGTCCCTGCGTCACCCGTATCTTCTGGCACAGGTTGGTCTTCCGGCTGAGGCAGTACTCGCACTCCCGGCACTCCGGCGTATACAGCGGAATGACGTGGTCACCCTTCTTCAGGGTCCGCACGCCGGGTCCCACGTCCACGACGATGCCTGCACCCTCGTGTCCCAGGATCACGGGAAACATCCCCTCCGGGTCGTCGCCCGACAGGGTGAACTTGTCGGTGTGGCAGATGCCGGTGGCTTTGATCTCCACCAGAACCTCACCCTCCTTGGGACCTTCCAACTGGACGGTCTCGATAGTCAAAGGCTGGCCTGCGGCATGGGCGACTGCGGCGCGAACGTCCAAGGTTTGGTCTCCGGCTTAAACTGAAGGAATGCACGTCCAGACTAACCCATCGCCCCAGCAAATCCAGTGGCGGGCAATATTGTTGCAGCGATGATGACCTTTGCTGCACTGCACAACGAAACGACTGAGCTTGCTCGATGTTTTCTTTGTGCCGGCGCTTGCCGGTTGTCACAATGCCTGCATATGCTTGGCACGGCAGGCTCCAGTTGACCCCATTTCGCAGCCGCGGGTTGATGGACGAGCCGGGGGCTCTTACAGCCCGGCACTCTCACGCCGGGGACGCTTAATAGCCGCCAAAGCGGCTGGGAACGGAGGGATCGGACGTGACAATTAACCGGAAATTACTGCTCGGCTGCACCGTCATGATGGGAATGGCTGCCTTTGCAGCAGGTCCCGCATCGGCCAATGACGAACTGCTGCGCCTGCAAGGCGACAAGAACCAGTGGGTGATGCCCACCGGGAACTATGCCAACCAGCGCTACAGCGAGCTCGACCAGATCAACGCCAGCAACGCATCCAAGCTGCATCCGGTATGGTCGTTCTCGACCGGCGTGCTGCGCGGGCATGAGGGCGGGCCGCTAGTCGTCGGCGACGTGATGTATGTCCACACCCCGTTTCCGAACAACGTCTTCGCGCTCGACCTGAACGACAACGGCAAGGTCATATGGAAGTATGAGCCGCGCCAGGACCCCAGCGTCATTGCCGTGATGTGCTGTGACACCGTGAACCGCGGCGTGGCCTACGGTGACGGCAAGATCATCCTGAACCAGGCCGACGCGACCGTCGTGGCGCTCGACGCCAAGACCGGCCGTGAGCTGTGGCACGTCAAGAACGGCGATCCGGCCAAGGGCGAGACCATGACAATGGCGCCCATGATCGTAAAGGATAAGGTTTACGTCGGCATCAGCGGCGGCGAGTTCGGCACCCAGGGCCGCTTTACCGCTTACAACCTGAAGGACGGCAGCCTCGCCTGGAACGCCTATTCCGTCGGTCCGGACGATCAGCTCAAGGTCGACCCGCAGAAGACCACCATGATGGGCAAGCCCATCGGCGCCAACTCGTCGCTCAGCACCTGGCAGGGCGACCAGTGGAAGACCGGCGGCGGCAGCACCTGGGGTTGGTATAGCTATGACCCCACCCTGAACTTGATCTATTATGGAACCGGCAACCCCAGCACTTGGAACCCGGTGCAGCGCCCCGGCGACAACCGCTGGTCCATGACCATCTTCGCCCGCGACGCCGATACCGGCATGGCGAAGTGGGTCTATCAGATGACCCCGCATGACGAGTGGGACTACGACGGGGTCAACGAGATGATCCTGGCCGACATCAACGTGAAGGGTAAGCCGACGAAGGCCCTGGTCCACATGGACCGCAACGGCTTCGGCTACACCCTGAACCGCGAAACCGGCGAGCTTCTCGTGGCCGAGAAGTTTGACCCGGCCGTAAACTGGGCGACCCACATCGACATGACGACCGGCCGTCCGCAGGGCGTGAACCAGTTCTCCACCCAGTTCAATGGTGAGGACAAGAACACCCGGAACGTCTGCCCGGCAGCGCTCGGCTCCAAGGACCAGCAGCCCTCGGCCTTCTCGCCGCGGACCGGCCTGTTCTACGTGCCGACCAACCACGTCTGCATGGACTATGAGCCGTTCAAGGTCAGCTACACGGCCGGGCAGCCCTATGTCGGTGCGACGCTGTCCATGTTCCCGCCGAAGGGTGACAGCAACCTGGGCAACTTCATCGCCTGGGATGCCAGCACCGGCAAGATTGCCTGGTCCGACCCGGAGCCGTTCTCCGTTTGGTCCGGCGCCCTCGCCACCGCGGGCGACATCGTCTTTTACGGCACACTCGACGGCTACCTGAAGGCCGTAGACGCCAAGACCGGCAAGGAACTGTACCGTTACAAGACCGCGTCGGGCATCATCGGCAACGTCAACACCTACACCCACGGCGGCAAGCAGTATATCGCCGTGCTGTCGGGCGTGGGCGGCTGGGCCGGCATCGGCATGGCGGCCGGGCTGGGCAACGACACGGACGGGCTGGGTGCGGTCGGTGCCTACAAGAGCCTGTCCAACTACACCCAGCTTGGCGGCGTGCTGACCGTGTTCGGCCTGGACTAAGACGAATCGTCGGCCGCCCCATCACCATGGGCGGCCGACTCCTCCCATCAAGAAACAGCCTGCCGCCGCGCCACAGGCGCCCCGCAAAGCAGGTTCGCCGGCAAACTTCCCCTTTGCTGCTTGCAATACCCCGGCCCGTAAGGGCCGGGGCCGCTTCCGGAGATTTTAATGCGACATAAGACAGCGCTCGCCATGTGCGGCCTGGTGTGCGCCGCCCTTGGTGCAGGCGCCATCGTGGCCCAGGATGCCCGGGCGGAGAACGATCCCGTCTACGTGGTCCAGAACGGGTTGGTGGACCAGCACACCTTCAACGGTTACCGCCGCTACGGCGAATCCTGCATGCGTTGCCACGGTCCCGACGGTGCCGGCAGTTCGTATGCGCCGAACCTGACGGAATCGTTGAAGAAGATGAGCTACGACGACTTTGTGAACACCGTCGTCAATGGCCGGCAGAATGTCACCCAGACGCAAAACAACGTCATGCCCTCCTTCGGTACGACAGAGGACGTCGTGCTGTACATGGACGACATCTACGGCTACCTTAAGGCCCGCTCAGACGAAAAGCTGCCGCGCGGGCGTCCGAAGCGCATCGGCGATGAAGAGGGCTAGCATCGTCGCCGCGGCGTTCGCCGCGGCGATGTTGGGAGGCCCGGCAATGGCACAGCGGGCCGAGCTGGTGGATCGCACCGAACTCCGCGTCTGCGCCGACCCGCGCAACCTCCCCTTCTCGAACGAGGCGAAACAGGGCTTCGAGAACCGCATCGCCGCCGTGATCGGGGCCGACCTCGAACTGCCGGTGTCCTACGTTTGGTTTCCGCAATCCATCGGATTCGTCCGCAACACGTTGCG
The DNA here is from genome assembly GCA_964242325.1 of uncultured Acetobacteraceae bacterium. GTDB lineage: Bacteria > Pseudomonadota > Alphaproteobacteria > Acetobacterales > Acetobacteraceae > DASWOJ01. The sequence goes on along the minus strand of CAXTCI010000150.1, from coordinate 2,842 downwards.
CGCACGGAACTGCGATCTCGTGATGGGCGCGGTGTCAGGCGACGGCATCATGGACAGCACCAACCCTTACTATCACACCGGCTACATGCTGGTGACCCGCACGGCCGATGGTATTGATGCCACCAGCATCGGCGACCCGGCGCTACGCAATCTCCGCATCGGCGTCATTGCCGCGACGCCGCCGACCGATCTGCTCCTGCGGCACGACCTGATGAGCAAGATGCAAGCCTACTCCCTGAACGTGGACACCCGCGTCAGCAATCCCGCCCGCGAAATGCTGCAGGACTTGGCGGACAGCAAGATCGACGTGGCGCTGGTATGGGGACCGGTTGCCGGATATGCCATCAAGCAGGACCACCTGCCGCTGACAGCCAGGTTCATCGACCCGGAGCCCGGAGCGCCGCGGTTGGACTATCGGATTGCGATGGGCGTGCGGGCCGGGGAGCCGGAATGGCGGCGACGGATCAACCAGGCCATCGGCCGGCACGGCCCAGAGATCACTGCGATCCTGGCAGAGTATGGCGTGCCGCAACTCGACGCACAGGGACGACCGGCAACGCCGTGACTTCAAACGGCGTGCCCAGTCCCCTGCGCCCGGTCGTCCTCGCGCAGTTTGCCCTGGCGTCCATACTGCTGGCATCCGGCATAGCCTATGCCGATCCCAAGGTAGCGGTTCCCGACGGCTATCGTCAGGACGATTACCGCGCCCCCGTCCCGGACAGCGTCCCTGGCGCCGAAGTATTGCACCTCCCGGCGATGCGGGACTTGGTCGCCCATGGTGGTGCCGTGCTGATTGACGTGCTGCCGGCGCCCCGTCGCCCCGACGCCATGCGGCCGGGTATCCCCTGGCTGCCGCAGCCGCACCGTAGCCTGCCGGGTGCGCTATGGTGGCCGGAGGTCGGGCGCGGCGCCCTGCCAGATGGGGCAGAAACCCGCTTCGCCGAACGGCTGCGGGCGGTGACCGGCGGCGACCCCAAGCGACTTGTGGTGTTCTTCTGCCTGAACGACTGCTGGATGAGTTGGAACGCCGCCCGCCGAGCGGCCTCGCTAGGCGTGCGGGCAGGTTGGTTCCCCGAGGGCGTGGACGGCTGGGAAACGGCCGGCTTCCTAGTGCAATCGGTGCAGGCCGACGAATAGCTCCAGGCATCCGGCCGCTGGAACGGGTGGCCGCCAGGTTCGGGCCAAGAGCAGCCGCACCCGAGCCTGCAAGGATATGCTTGCAATCGAAAAAGCCAGGACGGTCCAGGTCCACGTTTGGCCGGATGCAAGTCCAACCAACCGCGACAAGCAAGTTCTGCCCATTCCCCTGGAAGCGCCGCAGCACAACCTAAAGCCATGCTGTTAATACAGCTTGACAACCAAACGGTGGGACTGTCGGTTAACGTACGCAAACGACGGATAACGGCCTTCATCGGCAGCCATCATCCCGCGGTCTGGGCCCGGCTAGCTCATAAGCATCGTATGGCTAGGGATCACGTATCCAAGGCAGGGCAAACCTATGCGGAGCGGACGGGACGGCGCAGCGACCCTGACCCTTCAGGACGATGGCACGTCCAACCTGCAGGGCCGCCGCGTCCTGTCATGGCGCCAATGGGATGCCTACGCAGCCGGGGTATATGACCGCGGCGTTGGCGAAGGGACTTGGCGCAGCGGTCAACACCGCCTCGTGCTGTCCCTGACTCCGTCCCTGCCGCTCGCGCTGCAAGTGGACGGTGGCCTGGTGCAGCAGATGACGCCCGCCGCCGGCCTCATCAGCTTCTATCCGGCCGGACCCGCCATCCGCACGGCAGGCACCGACTCCCGTTTCGCCCATGTGTGCTGGGACCCAGGGCTGCACGACGCGATCGCGCCGGACCTGCCTCACTACCCCCAAGCCCACCCGGAACTGACCTTTCCCGACGCGCTGCTCAGCCAGATCATGCACACCCTGGCGGAGGAGATCAGGGGCGGCGACGTGGACCGCCTATTGGCAGACAGCCTGATCGCGGCGCTCGTCATGCGCGTGGCCCAGCGCTTCGGAGCGCCGGCGCCGGCCCGACCGGAAGATTTGCCCAGCCCAAGGCTGCGCCGAGTGCTGGACTACATCGAGGCGCATCTCGAACGGGATCTGACCCTGGCGGAACTGGCAGGGGTCGCCTGCCTCAGCCCATCGCACTTCAGCCGCGCCTTCAAGCAGGCAGTCGGCGCCGGCCCCCACCGCTACACGGTGCGCCGCCGGGTCGAACGGGCAAAAGACCTCCTCCGAGACACCGGGGACACCCTGGCCGGGATCGCCGCCGCGACCGGGTTCGCCGACCAGAGCCACTTCACCGCCACTTTCCGCCGCGAGGTCGGCCTCACCCCCGGCCGCTTCCGCGCCGCGTCGGGCAAGACCGCAATTCCGTAATAGCCAACCGCAAGCCGCTTCAAGGCGCGGCTTGCACGATGCGCTACGCCGTTTTCCATGAAAGGCGGGCCACGGGCATGACGGGCGGCGATGACGCATTGCAAGCGCAGGCGCTGCGCGACAGCGCCGCCGCGCTCCTGCACGAGGCAGCGCAAAGCGGTGATCTCGCCCTGCGCGACGCCCTGACCCGCAAGGCCCTGCAACAGATCGAGGCAGCACGCCGTCTGCTCGACGGAGCCGAGCCCCCTCCATCCCGGCTGGCCAAGGGGCTGCACTGATGCCCGGCGTGCCGCGCCCGGCCAACCGCATGCGGCTGCGGCTGGGCGACCTGGACCATGCCACGCCCGGGAACGACGCCACGCCCAAACCGGGCGCGGCGAGACTGGGCACGGCGGCGGAGCGACCAACCAACAACGAGGAGACGCAAACATGAACAACGACTTGCAACGCCGCCTG
>CAXTCI010000149.1:0-13584 GCA_964242325.1 uncultured Acetobacteraceae bacterium | reverse complement strand
GTGGAAGGGAGCCGCCATCGAGTTTGCCAAGGACATCGCCAAGGTGTTCGACGCCAAGCTGGAATATATCGAGAGCACTTACGCCGGCTCCATCCTCGACCTGCAGAGCAACAAGATAGACCTCGCCTTCGCGCTCGGCCCGACGCCGCAGCGGGCGCTGGTCATCCGCTTCACTCAGCCGTTCTTCATCCACCCCTATGGCTGCCTGGCCAAGAAGGGAATGGACCCGAAGACCTGGGACGACATCAACAATCCCGACGTGAGGCTCGTCTGCGACCTCGGCTCCCTGCATGAGACCGCGGCCCGGCGCTATGCCCCAAAGGCGCAGATCACCGCCTACAAGACGCGAGACGAGGCGACGCTGGCCTTTCAGGCCGGACGCGCCGACGTGTTCATCCTGGCGGCGATGCTTGGCCTGAGTACGATCGCCCGCAACCGTGCGCTCGGCCCCTACCACCTGCTGACCGGTCCGCTGGTGGCCCTGCCCAGCAACTTCGGCGTGCGACGGGAGGCAGACACCAGATTCCTGGAGGTCGTCAATGCCTGGATCGACTACAACCGTGGCGTCGGCCAAATCCGCGATTGGCTGCTGGCCGGCCTGGCGCTGAACGGCGTAACGCGGGAGGACATACCACCCGAGGTCGTCTTCTAGCCTTCCATCATGGGCTACGAATGGAGCTTCGGCTTCCTGCTTCGCTACACCCACCTGTTCCTGGTGGGGATCGGCGTCACGCTGGCCTACACCGCGGGGACGGTGCTGCTGGGGCTGCTGATCGGGCTGGTGCTGGGACTCGCACGGCTGACGCGGTTCTGGTGGGTGAATGCGCCGCTGGTCGCCTTCATCGAGGTGTTCCGCTGCACGCCGCTGCTGGTGCAGATCATCTGGTTCTACTACGCGCTGCCAGTGATCCTGGGCGTGCAGATACCGGCGGTCGTTGCGGCGGTCATGGTGCTGTCGCTGTATACCGGCGCCTTTTACGCCGAGATCTTCCGCGGCGGCATCGTGTCCATTGAGGCGGGCCAGTGGGACGCGGCGCGTGCCCTGGGACTGCGCTGGGGCCAGGTGATGCGGCATGTCGTGCTGCCCCAGGCCGTACGGCGCATGGTGCCGCCGTTCATGAACCAGTCCATTATCCAGCTCAAGAACACCTCGCTGATCAGCACCATCGCGGTGCCGGACCTGCTGTATCAGGGCACGCTCATCACCGCCGACACCTACCGGCCCCTGGAAGTTTACACGGTGGTGGCCGTCATCTACTTCGCCCTGCTGTTCCCGGCGACGCGGCTGGTCCAATGGTGGGAGGGCCGCCTGGCGCGGCGGTAAGGGCGACAGATGTCGGATACGGCCAAGGCGTCGCAGAAGTGGTCCGACCTGCTGGCCCGGCGGGCGGCGCCGGGCCGGGAAGGCTGGTTCTATGCCATAGACCACCCACGCCTGCGTGGCCGCATTTACGGCGACTACCTGGGTGGGTTGGACCCGTTCTCCTGGGTGCGCAGCCGGGTGGCGTGCCCGATCCCGCGTGCGCTGGAAATCGGCTGCGGCGACGGCAGCATCGCACTTGGCCTGATGCAGGCGGGCTGGTTCAAGCGCCTGGCCGCCTTCGACGTGGCCGAGGGCGCGGTGGCCAGTGCCCAGGCCCGGGCGGCGGCGGCCGGGTTTGACACCCTCCAGTTCCTAGTCCGCGACGGCAACACGCTGACGCTGGAGCCTGGCACCTACGACTTCATCTATGCCAACCACGCTTTGCACCACATCACCGACCTGGAGCACCTGTTCGCGCAATGCGCCGCCGCCCTGCGTCCCGGAGGGATGCTGTTCGCCAGCGATTATGTCGGCCCGTCCCAAATGCAGTACTCGGACGCGCACCTGACGCTGATGAACGACATGCTGGCACGACTGCCGCCGGAGAAGCGGTGGGATAACCTGCATGGATACCAGGAGAAGCGGCTGATCGAACGCACGCCGCGGCAGGTGTTCCTGGATCATGACCCCAGCGAGGCGCCGCGGTCCGCCGACATCATCCCGGTGCTGGAGCGGTTCTTCGACGTCGAAGTTGCGCCGTTCGGCATGGAGCTGACCTACGAAGTCCTGTTGGGCATCGTGCACAACTTCGACCCGGACGACGACGGCGACAACGCGATGATTGATGTGATGACCGAGTTGGACCGTGCAGCAGCGCGGGACGGGATCGCCGACCGGCTGTTCGCCAACATCGTCGCCCGGCCGCGCGAACCCGCGGCTGCGGTGCCTGTGCTGCTGCCCACCGGAATGGTTGAATCGCCGTCCGGCTTTTCTTCCCTGCTGATGGCGTGCCCAGCGCCTCAGGTCGCGCCGGATGCGACCGCCGCCATAGACGGCTGGCTTTCGCCGGAAGCAGCGGACCTGACCATACGCCTGTGCCGCTTGCAGGCCGCGCTGGGTATCCGGACCGGCGTGCTGGAACTGGGCGTTTACCGCGGCAAGTATCTGGCCCTGCTCGGGGCGTTGTACGCTGGCACGGGGCTGCCGTTGGTCGGCGTGGACCTATTCATCGAGCGCATCGGCCAGCCCGTCGCGGCCGAGTACGTACCCTACCTCGTGGCGGGCATCACGGCGTCAGTCGTCGGCGCTGCCCCGGACGTGACGCCGCCGCTCATCATACAGGCACGCACACGGGATATGGATGCTTCCCTTCTGCTGGCGCACTGCCCCGGCGGCTATAGCTTCGTCAGCGTGGACGCCGGGCATGAGGCGGACGATGTGGCGAGCGACATGGCGCTTGCTGCGTCGGCGTTGTCACGGGGCGGCGTCATCGCCCTAGACGACGCATTCAACCCTATGTTGCCTGGTGTAGCCGAGGGGTTATTCCGGTATTTCCATACCGCTGGGGACTCCAAGCTGGTGCCGTTCGCCACCTGCGGCAACAAGCTGTTTCTGTGCCGGCCCGAGATGCATGCGACGTATCTAGCCTATGCCGCCTGGCTGCTGACCCAAGGTCACGAAGCCGAGTACCTGGCAAAATCCCGGGAGTATGACTTTGGCAACAGGGGCCTGTTGTTCATTCCACACCTGTCAGGGCGAGAGATCGTTGCCTTTGATTATGGCGCTGCATGGAGGCCGGCCCTGCCGTCCGTAGGCTGAGGGTCGTGACCAGAGTCACGGCCCATCGTCTTGCCTCGTCCAGGCAGCGCCGTGATCCGAGAAATGCCAGCGCAGGGTTGCTCACTTGGCTTGCTACGTGCCAGGCATGTTGCGATGGAAAAACTAACGAGCCGGGCGTCTGGGCCAGCTTATATATCTTGGCACACCGACATATGCCGTTGCCTGGTCGCAGGCGTGCTTAGGCCCCCACCCATCCGGAGACCTTCAACGGTTTTCTTAGCTGCGGCGCCGGGGTGAGGGCGAGCCGGCACCGAGCGTCGCAGACGCCGCAATGCCCGCACAGATGACGCCGAGCGCCGCCACCGGCAGCCACAGCGGCCGCGCCATCATCGGCACCTCGACCCAATCCTGTAGCCAACCGGGGCTGTGCACACGCAGCCACGGTTCGATGTAGCCGTTCATCATCGACATCCCCCTACCCAGGGTGATGCCTGGCGGTGCCAGCGCCGCTGCGGCAATGGCGGCAACCAGCAGGAATGCGGCCAAAATCGTGAAGGTACGCGCCAACATCACATAAACAGCCTTTCCGACCCTAGCCCAGCATACAGGGACGCCACCTGCTCGCCATAGCCATTGTAAATCTGGGTCGGCACGCGTTGGTCGCTGCCCAGCAAACGCTCAGTCGCCTGGCTCCAACGCGGGTGCGGCACGGCCGGGTTGACGTTGGCCCAGAAGCCGTATTCCTCCGGCTGGATACCCTCCCAGAACGTCGTCGGCTGCTTGTCGGTGAATGACACTCGCACGATGGACTTGACCGACTTGAAGCCATACTTCCATGGCAGCACCAGGCGGATCGGGGCACCGTCCTGCTTGGGGATGGTCTTGCCATACATGCCAGTCGCCAAAAAGGCGAGATCGTTGTTAGCCTCAGCCAGCGTGACGCCCTCGACATAAGGCCACTCGAACTGGCTGCTGCGTAGGCCGGGCATGGTCTTGGGATCGGCGAGCGTCGTCATCACGACGTACTTGGCAGCCGCGGTCGGCGCCGCGACCTTGACCAGGTCGCGCAACGGAAAGCCGGTCCAGGGCACCGTCATCGCCCAGCCCTCGACGCAGCGATGCCGGTAGATGCGCTCTTCCAGGCTCACCTGCCGCATTAGGTCGTCAAAGGCGATCGTCTTCGGCGCGTCCACCAGCCCGTCTATGGTGATGGTCCAGGGCTGCACCGGCAGGCGCTGGGCGGCGCGCGAGATGGATTTGTCGGTGCCGAACTCATAGTAGTTGTTGTAAGTCGTCGCATCCCGCTCGGCCGTAATCTCCCGGCCGGCGTCATACTTTGCATTACGCGGCGCACCCTGGGCGCGTGCGGCTGCGGGCAGGATCAGCCCAGCCACCCCAGCAACGGCCATCAGTTTACGGCGCCCCAGGACTAGGTGCTCAGGTGTTGCGTCACTGTCCCGCAAGTCCCAGGTACGGCGTCGGATCACTGGCATGGCGAAGGCTCTCCCGTCATTCCGTATGATGTAGCGCACCGCGCGGCGAAGTCACGGGCAACCTGACGCGCGCTGGCGTTGATTTCCATAACCGACGCTGTAAGGGTGCCGCCTTTCCTGCCCCTGGAGGCCGCCTTTGGATCTCGCCCGCTTTCCCCGTGTCAAGCTGTGCCAAGCGCCCACACCCTTGGAGCGCCTGCCGCGCCTGACCGCCGAGTTGGGCGGCCCAGATATCTGGATGAAGCGTGACGACCTGACCGGCATGGGGGGCGGCGGCAACAAGGTCCGCAAGCTGGAGTTCCTGGCTGGGGCCGCCCTGGCCGAGGGCGCGGACCACCTAGTGACACAGGGCGCGGTGCAATCCAACCACGTCCGCCAGACCGCCGCCGTCGCCGCCAAGCTCGGACTGGCCTGCACCGCCGTGCTGGAGCACCGGATCGAGACCAACGACTCTGCCTATCTCAACAGCGGCAACGTGCTGCTGGACCGCTTGATGGGCACCCACATCGAGTATCGCCCCGGCGGCACCGACATGCAGGCCGCCATCGAGGAGGTCGGCGCCCGGCTGACGTCGCAGGGCGCCAAGCCCTATTTGATCCCGGGTGGCGGCTCCAACGCCGTGGGCGCCCTGGGCTATGCCGCTGTCGCGCAGGAACTGCTGTCACAGGTGAATGACATGGGGCTGCAGGTGGACCGCCTGGTCCACGCGACCGGCAGCGCCGGCACCCAGGCTGGGCTGGTGGCCGGGCTGCACGCCATGAGCAGCCCGGTCCGGGTGCTGGGCATCGGGGTGCGCGCGCCCAGGGACCGGCAGGAGGCCAACGTGCTGCGTCTGGCCCAGGCCACGGCCACGCACATGGGCGTGGACCGCCCGGTGCCGGCGGCGGCGGTGGAGGCGAACTGCGATTATGTCGGCGGCGGCTACGGCATTCCGACGCCGGGCATGATCGAAGCGGTGCGGATGGTGGCCCGGCTGGAGGGCATTTTCCTGGACCCGGTTTACTCTGGCAAGGGGATGGCGGGGCTGGTGGACCTGATCCGCCGCGGCGTGTTCACCAAGGGTCAGAACGTAGTGTTCCTGCACACCGGCGGCTCGACGGGGCTGTTCGGCTACGCCGACACCTTCAATGAGGCGGCTTAACGGGGAGGCGGCGTAGCAGCGGCGATGTAGTTGCGGGCAAGGGCATGGTAGATGCCCTCGTGGCAGACCAGGCGTGACACGGCGAAGCCGATCAGCGATGTCAGCATCACCGGCAGCACCAGGGCATGGTCGCCCGTCATCTCCGTCACGATGACGAAGGCGGTGATCGGCGCCTGCACCACCCCGGCGAAGTAGCCGGCCATTCCCAGCACGATCAGCGCTTGCGCCGATGCGCCCGGCAGCATTGCCGCCAGGTTGCCTCCCAGCCCCGCGCCGACTGCAAGCGAGGGTGCGAAGATGCCGCCTGGGATGCCGCTGGCGGACGAGGCCAGCGTCGCCAGTAGCTTCAGTATGCCGAACGCCGGCTGGGCCGTGGCGCCCGTCATCATGCCCCGTGCCTCGTCATAGCCGGTCCCGAACGTCGAGCCGCCCGAAGCCAGCCCGCAGCCGGCGGCGACCAGCCCGCACAGGGCCGCGAACGCCACCGGCCAGCGGCGGATCGCCTGCCCCGGCCAGCCCGGCAGCCCACCAGCAACCCAGACCAGGGCACGGCTGAACCCACCTCCGAGCAGGCCGCCGGCGATGCCTAGTACTGGGACGGCCACCCATCCTTCCAGTTGATGCAGGGATGCCTGGGTCGTTCCGAAATAGGTGTAGTCGCCCTGCAGTGCCAGCGACGTCAGCCCGGCCGCGATCACCGCACCGAGGATGATGCCGCTTGTCCGCGCCTCGAACGACCTGCTCATTTCCTCGATGCCGAAGACGATGCCGGCCAGCGGGGTGTTGAATGCGGCCGCCACCCCGGCCGAGGCGCCGGCCAGGATCAGGCCGGGCTGGCGGCGCGGAGATAGGCGCCCGATGGCGAACATGATGGATGCGCCGACCTGGACGGTTGGACCTTCCCGCCCGATGGACGCGCCGCACAGGAGGCCGAGCAGCAGCAAGCCGATCTTGCCGATAGCGGTTTGCAACGAGACCAGGCGCCAGCGCGCCACCGTGCCGTGCAGGTGCCGGGCAGCGATGGCCTGGGGAATGCCGCTGCCTCCCGCTGACGGCACGAAGCGCCGGGTCAGCCAGCATGACAGGGCGAAGCCTGCGGGAGTCAGCAGGAGCGGCAACAAGGGAAAACGTGCATCCATGATGCGAAACGCATGTCCGGCCAAGTCGGCCAGATAGGTCAAAGCCACTGCAATGGCCCCAACAGCAATGCCACCCAACACGAAGACCGCGTGCCGCCGGGACCGCCATAGATGCAGGCGAACACGGCGACGGCGTTGCAGGGTCTGCGCGGGTGGAAGGGCAATTGGCATGTAGCAGCGCGAACGCGCCATCCTACATGCAGGTTCGGCTGCCATCCTGATGGCCGGTCGGGGCAATCATGCGTGCGGCCCGGCGCGTCGCGGCCGCAATGCGCGGCTCGACGCACCTGGGATCAGAGAACCGCGTGAATCACAGGCTCCGTTAGCACGGTAGCGTCGGGCAGGTCTGGTTTCGTCCTGCCGTGTTGCAAGCTGGACCCGGACCTCATTGCCCAATGATCGGAGCGGGTGGAGAAATTTCATCTCGCCACGCAACACTGAAGACTCTGTAGTAGAAACACCCCCCATCCGCCTGCTATCGTACGTTAATGAGTCCGATGCAGATTAAGGATTGCATGGCTTTGTTAGGCTGGACCGCCTCGACTTTAGCGGACCAACTTGGGTGCGGGCGTCCCGTTGTTGTGCAGTGGATCAACGGCACGTCGCCGAATGGCATTCCGCCAGCTATTGCCGACTGGATTATCCGGCGTGCCGACGCGGCGATTGCCTTGCCAGCACCTACCGGCTGGCGGACACGGACAGGACGCCAATCGTATAATGACGGACGGGCCGCCGCTGACTGAGGTTCGATGATGGTAACTGCCCTGACCGCGTCTCAAGACAATGCCGCACGACTCACAAGTAAGCGCCGCCGCTTTCGGATTGTGGTGGGCCCCGTGGGACTCGAACCCACGACCACAAGATTAAAAGTCCCGTGCTCTACCAACTGAGCTAGGGGCCCACACGCGACGCCGCGACGGGCACAAGGTCCCGTCGCGGCACCGTATATTACCCCTTGGCGTCCGCCGCCACCTGCATCCGCACGATCTTATCAGGGTTGGAGACGCTGCCGCTGCTGCCGCTGCCGCGCTTGATCTTGTCCACGTATTCCATGCCTGACACGACCTGGCCCCAGATGGTGTATTGGCCATCCAGGTTGGACGCCGGGGCAAAGCAGATGTAGAACTGGCTGTTGGCGCTGTTCGGGTCTGCCGTCCGTGCTGCGCCGACGGTTCCCCGCAGGAAGTGCGCGTTCCGGGTGAACTCCGCTGGCACGTTGCCCATGTCGCTGCCTCCGGTGCCGGTGCCGGTGGGATCGCCGCCCTGGGCCATGAAGCCGTCGATCACCCGGTGGAACGGCGTGCCGTCGTAGAAGTGACGCCGGGTTAGGGCCTTGACCCGCTCGACGTGCTTGGGCGCCAAGTCCGGGCGCAGGCGGATGACGACGCGGCCATCCTTCAGGTCCATATACAGCGTGTTTTCGGGGTCCAGGGGCTCCTGGCCTTCGGCTTCTGACATCAGGGTTCCAATCAGGGCTGTTGCAAGCGGGACTGTTGCGAGCAGCATGCGGCGTCGCATCGGCATTCCTCCGTGTGTGGCTGCTGGGGGTTAACGAACGCGGGCCAGCGTGCGTTCCAAGGTGAGCGCGGGGACGAAGCTCGACACGTCGCCGCCCAGCCGCGCAATTTCCTTGACGAAGCGGGAGCCGATGAACTGGTGCCGCTCCGTCGCCATCAGGAACAGCGTCTCGACCTCGGGGGCAAGGCGGTAGTTCATGCCAGCCATCTGGAACTCGTAGTCGAAGTCGGACACGGCGCGCAGCCCGCGCACGATAATCCCAGCATGTTCCTCCCGCGCGAAGTCTATCAGCAGCCCGGTGAAGGGGCGGACGATGATCTCGGTGCCGGTGCGGGCGGCGATGGCGTCGGTTTCGGCGCGGACCAACTCTTCCCGCTCCGCCAACGGGAACAGCGGTCCCTTGCCGGCATTCTCGGCCACGCCCACCACCAGCTTGTGCAGCACCCGGGCGGCGCGGCCGATGATGTCCACGTGGCCGTTATGGATGGGGTCGAACGTGCCGGGATAAATACCAACGTGGCGGACGGCGTCAGGCATCCGATGCTGCCGGGCCGGTGCCGCCTATTTCGGTTCCGTTCACGTCTGTCCCACTTGCGTCGGCACCGTTGGAGTCGGGGCCACTGGGGTCGGCGCCGTTGGTGTCTGGCGTTTCCACGATGGGGAACACGGCCGTCACCTTCTCCGTGTCGCCCAGGCGGAACAGGGTTACGCCCATGCTGGTGCGCCCGGTGATGCGGACTTGGTCAGAGGGAACGCGGATCAGCCGGCCCTCATCCGTCACCAGCATCACGCCGTCGCCAGGCCGCACCGGGAAGCTGGCGACCACGGCGGCGCCGTTGCGAGCCGACAAGTTGATGTTGGCGATCCCCTGCCCGCCCCGGCCCGCGGTCCGGTAGTAATAGGCCGAGGACCGTTTGCCGAACCCGGTATCCGTAACCGTCAACAGGATTTCCTCGGCTTCCTCCAGCGCCGTTACGCGGTCGGCGGACAGGGTTGCCTCGCCCGCGCCCTCGTCAGCCTCATCCACATCCGCTGCGGCGGCTTCCTCCTCGTCGCCATTGCGGCGTCGGGCGGCGGCAACCTTCAGATAGGCGGTGCGCTCATCCGGCCCGGCGTCCACATGGCGCAGCACGGACAGGCTGATAACCTCGTCGCCCTCCGCCAGCCGGATGCCGCGCACGCCGCTGCTGTCGCGCCCGGAGAACACGCGCAGGGTATCGTCGCCAATCTGGAACCGGATGCAGCGGCCCAGCTTGGTCGCCAGGAACACGTCGTCCCCGTCGCGGCACGTCGCCACGCCGATCAGGTGGTCGCCCTCGTCCAGCTTCATCGCGATCAGGCCGGAGGAGCGGACATTGCGGAAATCGCTGAGACGGTTGCGCCGCACGCCGCCGCTGGCAGTGGCGAAGACGAGGTGCAGGTTCTCCCACAGCGATTCGTCCTGCGGCAGCGGCAGCACCGTCGTGATGGTGTCGCCGCCCAGCTCCGGCAGCAGGTTCACCAGGGCGCGGCCCTTTGCCGTCGGGCTGGCCTCCGGCAGGCGCCAAACCTTCTCGCGGAACGCCTTGCCGCCGCTGCTGAAGAACAGCACCCACTGGTGGGTGTGCGCGTTGAAGCTGCGCGTCACCACGTCATCCCCGCGCGTACCGGCGCCGGTGCGTCCGCGCCCGCCGCGGTTCTGCTGGCGGAAGATGTCGAGCGCCGTCCGCTTGATGAAGCCGTCGCGGGTGATGGTCACGACCATCTGGCCGGGCTCGATCAGGCTTTCGTCGTCCTGGTCCGCCGCCGCATCCACGATTGCGGTCATGCGTGGGCTGCCGATCTCCTCGCGGGCAATCAGCAATTCTTCGCGCATCACCTCCAGGCGGCGGGGGCGGCTGTCGAGGATTTCCAGCAACTCGCCGATGCGGGTGGCGACTTCTTGCAGCTCGGCCTGGATCTTGTCGCGCTCCAGCCCGGTCAGCCGGGCCAGGCGCAGCTCTAGGATGCCGCGGGCCTGGGCCTCGGTCAGGCGGACCTGGCCGTCCACGATCAGGTTGCCGCTGTCGTCGATCAACGCCAGCAGCGCCGACACGTCGCCGGACGGCCAGGCGCGCTCCATCAGGGCTGCGCGGGCGGAGGCGCTGTCGGGGCTGGTGCGGATGACGCGGATCACCTCGTCTATGTTGGCCACCGCGATGGCGAGGCCGACGAGAAGGTGCGCCCGCTCCCGCGCTTTGTTCAGCTCGAACCGGCTGCGGCGGAGGATCACCTCCTCGCGGAAGGCGATGAACACCTCCAGCGCGTCCTTCAGGCCCATCAGCCGCGGGCGTCCATTGTCCAGCGCCAGCATGTTGACGCCGAAGCTCGTCTGCAACTGGGTGAAGCGGTAGAGGTGGTTCAGCACCACCTCCGGCGTCGCCTCGCGCCGCAGCTCGATCACGATCCGCATGCCGTCGCGGTCGCTTTCGTCGCGCAGGTCGGTGACGCCCTCGATCTGCTTGCTGCGGATCAGCTCGGCCATGCGTTCCAGCAGGGTGGTCTTGTTCACCTGGTAGGGGATTTCGTTGATGATGATGGCGGTGCGGTTGCCGCGCATGTCCTCGAACGCTGCCTTGGCGCGTAGGGTGATGCCGCCGCGCCCGCCCTCGAACGCGCTGCGTATGCCGGCGCGGCCCAGAATGATGCCGCCGGTGGGGAAGTCCGGGCCGGGAACGATCTTCATCAGGTCGTCGAGGCTGGTGGCCGGATCGGCGATCAGGGCTAGGGCGGCATCTATGATCTCGGTCGGGTTGTGCGGCGGGATGTTGGTGGCCATGCCCACGGCGATGCCGTTGGCGCCGTTGATGAGCAGCACCGGATAGGAGGCAGGCAGCACCCGCGGCTCCTCGTTGCTCTCGTCATAGGACGGCGAGAAGTCAACGGTCTCCTTGTCGATATCGGTCAGCAGCAGGGCCGCGGCTCTGGCCATGCGGGATTCGGTGTAGCGCATGGCTGCGGGGGGATCGCCGTCTATGCTGCCAAAGTTGCCCTGGCCGTCAATCAGCGGCACCCGCATGGAGAAGCTCTGGGCCATGCGGACGAGGGCGTCGTAGATGCTAGCGTCGCCGTGCGGGTGATACTTGCCCATCACGTCGCCGACGATGCGGGCAGATTTCCGGTAGGGCTTGTCGGCGGTGTAGCCGCTCTCGTTCATGGCGAACAGGATGCGGCGGTGCACCGGCTTCAGCCCGTCCCGCGCATCGGGCAGCGCGCGGCTGACGATGACGGACATGGCGTAGTCGAGGTAGGAGCGCCGCATCTCGTCTTCCAGCATCACCAGGGGGGATGCTGGCGGGAGGCCGGGGGGGACGGGGAGGCTGGGCGGGGTCAGGTCGGACAATGCTTGGCTTCTTGATATGGGTATGGGTGGCAGATCGCTGTTCTAGTATAGGGCACTTACCCTTGGCAGCGAAGCCAGGGAACTGATGCAAGGCCGCGCCCTTGGGACGGCCCGGATAGGTTCCGGGAAGACGATGTTCCAATGGGGCGACCGTGAGCTCGGCCATCCTGTCTGCCTGTTGGTCACTGAGCCGCGGCAGCGGCAGGCCATGGTCAACTATGGACTCCAGCGACTCGCTCTAGCTGATCCCAAGTAGCTGCTTTGCCTGCCAGCGACTGATCTTGCCCTTGGAGAACAGAAGAACATGGTCCGGCTTTCGCGGCTGGCGCATGGCCCCCTCAGTCCCTGTCAGAACGGAATCTCGTCGTCCAGGTCGCCCTTGCCAGCATCCCAAGACGGGCTGCCACCCCCACTAGACTTCGACGACGCCCCAGCTCCTGCTGGGCTGCGCTCGCGCGGCTGGTAGCTGCCACGATCGCCGTTGCCACCGCCCATGCCGCCCTCCTCACCGCGCCCGCTCAGCATCGTCAGCTCGCCGCGGAAGGCCGGTATGACAACCTCGGTGGTATATTTGTCCACCCCCGACTGGTCCTGCCACTTCCGCGTCTCCATGCGTCCTTCAAGGTAAACCTTGCTGCCCTTCTTGAGATACTTCTCGGCGATCTCGCCGAGCTTGTCGTTCTTGATGACAACGTTGTGCCACTCGGTCTTCTCCTTGCGCTCCCCGCTGGCACGGTCGTTCCATGTCTCGCTGGTCGCGAGGGTGAAGTTCACCACCTTACTGCCGTTTTGGAAGCTGCGGACCTCCGGGTCCTTGCCCAGGTTGCCGACCAGGATCACTTTGTTGACGCTACCCGCCATCGCACACCTCTATGAATTGCAAGGACTCGTTGTGGAAGCATAGCCGCTTGCTCCCCCGCGGGCCAGCCGCCGGGGTTCCCATCCTGCCCTGCCATGTCATATAATGTGAACAACACCAGAACACCAGTGAAGCGGCAGGGTCCGCTGGGGATTGCACCGCATGGCCGGCTCCATACGCGTGCGCGGCGCACGTGAGCACAACCTGAAGAACATAGACGTGGACATCCCACGCGACAGCCTGACGGTCATCACCGGGCTGTCCGGCAGCGGCAAATCATCCCTCGCCTTCGACACCATCTACGCCGAGGGCCAGCGCCGCTACGTCGAGTCCCTGTCCGCCTACGCCCGGCAGTTCCTGGAGCTGATGGGCAAGCCCGACGTGGACAGCATCGAGGGCCTGTCGCCCGCCATCTCCATCGAGCAGAAGACCACCAGCCGCAACCCGCGCAGCACCGTCGGCACCGTCACCGAAATCCACGATTACATGCGCCTGCTCTGGGCGCGCGCCGGCGTTCCCTACTCCCCGGTGACCGGCGAACCCATCGAGGCGCAGACCGTCAGCCAGATGGTGGACCGGGTCGCCGCCATGAAGGAGGGCACGCGCCTGCTGCTGCTGGCGCCGGTCGTGCGCGACCGCAAGGGCGAATACCGCAAGGAACTGGCGGACCTGCAGCGCAAAGGTTTTACTCGTGTCAAGGTGGACGGGACCTTGTACGAGATCGGGGAAGTTCCCGCGCTCAACCGCAAGATCAAGCACGAGATCGAGGCCGTGGTGGACCGGGTCGTCGTCCGTGACGGCATCCAGACCCGGCTGGCCGACAGTTTTGAGACCGCGCTCGGCCTGGCGGATGGCGTGGTTTATGCCGAGGACGCCGAGACCGGCGACCGCACCGTGTTCAGCAGCCGCTTCGCCTGCCCGGTCAGCGGCTTCACGATCGAGGAGATCGAGCCGCGGCTGTTCTCCTTCAACTCGCCGCACGGCGCCTGCC
>CAXTCI010000148.1:11718-13663 GCA_964242325.1 uncultured Acetobacteraceae bacterium | reverse complement strand
CAGCCCCCGCTCCTGCCCGCCGCCGGAGAACAGCGGCTGCAGCCGCACGCGCGGGCGGCGGCGGACATACAAGGCGCCGATGCCCTTGGGACCATACAGCTTGTGACCGCTCAGGCTCAGCAGGTCCATGCCTCCCTCATGCACATCCAGCGGGATCTTGCCCGCGGCCTGTGCGGCGTCGGTGTGGAACAGGGCGCCGGCGGCCCGGGCCATGGCAGCCAGGCCCGTGATGTCCTGCACCACCCCGGTCTCGTTGTTCACGGCCATCACGCTGACCAGCAGCGTCGGAACCTGCAGCGCATCGCGCAGCACGTCCGGGTCCAGCAGGCCATCGGGGCGGACCGGCAGCACCACGGGCTCGAACCCTTCGGCGGCCAAGTCGGCGACGCTTTCCAAGACGCACTTGTGCTCGGTCGCCACCGTCACGACCCGGCGGCGCGGGTCGTCTTGCGAGGCGGCAAACCGGGCAGCACCCTTGATGGCGATATTGTTGGACTCCGTGGCGCCGGAGGTCAGGACGATTTCCCGCGGCTCCGCGCCGATCAGGGCGGCGACGTCCGCCCGTGCGGCTTCCACGGCGGCCGCCGCCTCCTGGCCCATGCCGTGCTCGGCGCTGTGCGGGTTGCCGAAGCGTTCGGTGAACCACGGCAACATCGCCGCGACCACGCGGGGGTCGCAGGGTGTGGTGGCCTGGTTGTCCAGGTAAACGGGACGGTTGGGGCGCATGATGCGGATATGTGGCGCAGCCGGCCCGTCTCCAACCCGGTTCTCCAAGCCGGTTCTCCAAGCCGGGGCAACAGGGCCGCGGGGACGTCAGGTGCCCGCCGGCTGTCAGCGCTTGGCGGTCGCGCCACCGTGAGCCGGGCACCCCGCAACGGGCGATACCGCCCCCTGTGTCGGCATTTCCAGGAACTGGATGTTGTTGCTGGTCGGCCCCTGTTCATAGCCGACCCGGATGGGCCGGCCAGCGAAGTAGGCGGCCGTCACGAGCGAGGCATATCCGCTGAATACCGCAGGCAGGGCGGCAGTGGTCGCAACATAAACCGCCCGCTGGTCCAGCTTGATCTGCAGCCATTGCGACTCTGGGCCGCTGCCTGAGACCTGCAGGCTGGTGATCGTGCCCTCGTCAATACAGACCTTGGCCGCCGCGGGACTGGCCGCCACCGGCAGGGCTGCGAGCAGGCAGGCAAGCGCGAGACGTGGCGACATGATGGATCTCCGTTGCGGCAAGCCGCTGCGAGGTCAGGCTATGCTGCCATCTTCCGCAGCCGCGCCGCCATATCGGCATAGGCCCGTACGAAGGCCACAACATCCGCCTCGGTGGCATTCCAGGGCAGGCTGACCCGGATCGCCTGCCCGGCCAGTTCGCCGCATCCCATGGCCTGCAGCACATGGCTTGCCGTGACCTTGCCGCTGCTGCATGCCGCCCCAGCCGACACCTGCACCCCGGCCAGGTCCAGCGCGATTACCTGCGTGTCCGCCCGCACGCCCGGCAGAGCCAAACAGACCGTATTCGGCAACCGGCAAGCGCCACCCAGCACCACCGCACCGCAGCCGACCGCAGTCGCCTCTGCCGCGTCGCGCAGCCCGGCCACGTCCGGCATCGGCGCATTGGCCGCAGCCGCAAACCCGGCGATGGCCGGCAATGCCGGGGTGCCGCCACGGCGCCCACGTTCCTGCCCGCCGCCGGCCACCAGCGGCCCTACATCCACTCCCGGCCCGAGCAGCAGCGCCCCGGCGCCCTTCGGCCCACCCAGCTTGTGGGAAGACAAGGCTACGCTGTCCCCGGCCATCGCCATCGGGATGCGGCCGGCCGCCTGCACGGCGTCCACATGCAGCAGCGCGCCATGCCGGCGACACAGCGCCGCGGCAGCCTCGACCGGCTGGAGCGTGCCGGTCTCGTTGTTGGCCAGCATCAGGCAGACCAGTGCCGGCCCCTGCGCCA
>CAXTCI010000148.1:0-11618 GCA_964242325.1 uncultured Acetobacteraceae bacterium | reverse complement strand
CTACTCCGCGGCGGGGGACCGCTGCATGGCGGACACACGCGCCTCCAGGGCCAGCATCTCGGCGCGCAACGCCTCCATGTTGCGGACCAAGGGGTCCAAGGTTTCCTCGCAAGGAGTGCCATAGGCGACGAAGACCGGAATCGGCGGCGGAGCAGTCCGCCGCAGCACGGGATCGCGTTCGACTGGGCGAGCGGGGATGCCGACGACGGTCACGCCCGGCGCAACCGGCTGCACAACCACGGCATTGGCGCCAACCCTGGCGCCGTCGCCAATGAGGATATTGCCCAGGACCTTTGCCCCGGCGCCGATGATGACGCCATTGCCCACCGTTGGATGCCGCTTGCCCCGCTCACTGCTGGTGCCGCCCAGCGTCACCTGATGATATAGGTAAACGTCATCGCCGATCTCCGCCGTCTCGCCGATCACCACCCCCATGCCGTGGTCGATGATAAGGCGGCGTCCGACGCGGGCAGCCGGGTGTATCTCGATCCCCGTCAGCCACCGGCCAAGGTTCGAGGTGAACCGGGCTGGCAAATACAGTCCACGGTGCCAGAGCCGGTGCGCCATCCGGTGCCACAGCACCGCATGCAGGCCGGGGTAGCATAGCAATACCGTGATCCAGGATCGGGCTGCGGGGTCACGCTGCCGGTAGGCCCCGATCGCTTCACGCAAAAACATGAATGCCATGCGACATTTCCGTTATGTAAAACTGGACGAGGCCGCGTATATTCCGCCCGGCTTCCGTGGCGGTGCAACTGCACTGCCCCGGCGCGCAGATAGGGATGCCGAGGAGGCCATGCCACAAGTCAGCTAAGCCGGTCCAGCCGCCTGGGTCAATCCGGGAGGATGGGGCGGGGCGGCGCCGCTCACACTAGCTACCGCAGCGACCGCTGGCCATGATTGGCCGCGGGGAACAGAAAGATTTGGAACGCCATGCCTGAGGTGATGTTCGCCGGCCCTGATGGGCGGCTTGAGGGACGCTACCACCATTCCAAGGAGACCGGCGCGCCGCTCGCGCTGATCCTGCACCCGCACCCCATGCACGGCGGGACGATGAACAACCGCATCGCCTACACGATGTATCAGTCGTTCCAGAAGCTCGGCTTCAGCGTCATGCGATTCAATTTCCGCGGCGTGGGGCGCAGCCAGGGCAAGTATGACGGCGGCTTCGGCGAGATCAGCGACGCCGCGGCGGCGCTGGACTGGATGCAGATGGTCAACCCGAACTCCTCGGGCCTGTGGATCAGCGGTTACTCCTTCGGCGCCTTTGTCGGCATGCAGCTGTTGATGCGCCGCCCGGAGATCAGCGGCTGGGTCAGTGTCGCCACGCCTGCCAGCCACTACGACTTCGGCTTCCTGGCCCCCTGCCCCTGCGGCGGCCTGATGCTGCATGGCGAAGCGGACGAACTGGTGCCCGAGCCGTCGGTGCGGAAGCTGGTGGACAAGCTGAACACGCAGAAGAACGTCCAGGTGGATTACCGCGTGTATCCCGGGGCGGACCATGTCTTCGCCACCCATGCGGAGCATGTGGGCCTCGCCATCGAGGAGCACGTGGGACAGATCCTGGCCCGCAAGGCGCTGGCGCTCGCGGCGGATTGACGACTACGTAGGGCGGATAAGCGCAGCGCCATCCGCCGTCGGGGTGCGTCGGCCCCGGCGGAAGGCGCTGGCGCTTTTCGCCCTACAATCCAGCAAGTGGCGTCCCTACGCCGGCCCTGTCTCGTGGAACAGGGTGTAATCTATCACCCTGGTCCCATCGGGGTCGGTCGAGAATATATCGGCGAACCGGCGTCCGAACAGGACCTCGTCCGGCAAGTAGGAGTGCCGGGCATGGACGGTCTGCGACGTCGTCTCCTCCAGCCCTGTCACCGAGATCAGCAGTTCCGCATCCTCGGCGACTAGGCTTGCGGCGTTCGCTCCGTGCATCGGGCTATCCGGGCCGATGTGGTGCATGACGGTGAACGTCAGCGAAAACACCGGAGTGTGCGACCGTGCCAGCGGTAGGGTGTAGAACCGCCGGAACGCAACGCCCTCCTGCGTGCGCTCGTAACGCAGCAGCGACACGGTGACGTCTGCCTCAAGGATCTGGCTACTGCGTTCGTTGCCGATGCGGAAGCTGAGCGTCGGCACCCCGTTCTGCGGCGCGACCGTGGCGACGCGGCCGAACACCACCCGGGCCGTGGGCCGGCTGATGCGCGCGAACACGACGCCGGTGGACAGCGCCAAGAACACCAGCCCGGTCATCGTCTCGAACGTGACGAGCACGTTGGCATACAGCGTGCCCGGCGACATCTGGCCGTAGCCGATGGTGGCGATCGTTTGCACGCTGAAGAAGAATGCGTCGGCAAAGCTGCCGGGCCGCGCCCCGCTTATCGAGCCGGGCTGCAGGAGGTATAGCCCGGCGAACACGACATTGATCACGAGGTAGACCACGCAGCCCAGTCCCAGGAACTCCCACCAGCGCAGCGTCAGCGCCCGGTGATACAGGTCCGCCCGCCACGGGATGTGCAGCCCCACCCGCCGCACCGACTGACCTAGCCTGCGCCGCACGCTAGGGGTGGGACTCGGAGGGTAGGTGGAAGACGGAGGCTGGGGATTTTGGTCTGGCATCGCCTTCCGCTATGCAGCACCCAAGCGCCAGGCGCCAGACCCGGCCAGCACAGGATCAACGAGCCCATGCCCGCCAGCCCCTTCCTGATCGAAGCCGCCGCCCGCGGCTTCATCCACCAGTGCACCGACCAGGCCGCGCTGGACATGGCGCTAAGCGCCGGGCCGGTCGGCGGCTACATTGGCTTCGACTGCACGGCGGAGAGCCTGCATGTCGGCAACCTCGTGCAGATCATGCTGCTGCGGCTGATGCAGCGGCATGGGCACCGGCCGGTGGCGCTGATGGGCGGTGGCACCACCCGCATCGGCGACCCCTCCGGCAAGGACGAGGCCCGGCAGATGCTGGACGACGCCCGCATCGCCGCCAACATGGCGGGCATCCGCCGCTGCCTCGCGCCCTTCGTGCAGTTTGGCGACGGACCCTCGGACGCCGCCGTGCAGAACAATGCGGAGTGGCTGGACAAGCTCGGCTACATCGAGCTGCTGCGGGATGTCGGTCCGCACTTCACGATTGGCCGGATGCTGACCTTCGACAGCGTGCGCCTGCGCCTCGAACGCGAGCAGCCGCTGACGTTCCTCGAATTCAACTACATGATCCTGCAAAGCTATGACTTCCGCGAGCTGAATCGGCGGCATGGCGTCCTGCTGCAGATGGGCGGATCGGATCAGTGGGGCAACATCGTGTCCGGCGTCGAGCTGGTGCGGCGCACGGAGGGACGCCAGGTGTTCGGCCTGACGACGCCGCTGATCACGACGGCCGGCGGCGCCAAGATGGGCAAGACCGCCCGCGGCGCGGTGTGGCTGGCCGCCGACCGGCTGTCGCCCTACGACTACTGGCAGTTCTGGCGCAACACGGAGGACGCCGACGTGGGCCGCTTCCTGCGCTTGTTCACCGACCTGCCGCTGCCGGAGATCGCGGGGCTGGAGGCTCTGCCCGGCGCGGAGATCAATGAGGCGAAGAAGGTGCTGGCGACCGCCGCAACGACCCTGGCGCATGGAGCCGAGGCGGCCGCGGCGGCGGCGGAAACTGCCCGGCAAGCGTTCGAGAACGGGGCCGCCGCGGATACGCTGCCGACCCATGCCGTGAACGCGGCGGACCTGGATGCCGGCATCGCCGCCATACGCTTGTTTGCCGACAGCGGCCTGGTGTTGAGCCTGGGCGAGGCCCGCCGCTTGATCCGGGGCGGCGGCGCCCGGGTGAACGACGTGGCGCTGACGGATGAGGCGGCCATGGTGTCGGCGGCCGACCTGCGGGACGGCGCCGTCAAGCTGTCAGCCGGGAAGAAGCAGCACCGCCTGATACGTCCCGCCTAGGTATTTCCTTCTCCCTCTCTCTCCGGGAGAGGGTTGGGGTGAGGGGTTCTTAGCTGCGGAGCAACGGGCTGCGCCTGCCGAAGCACCGTGGCTCCTGTCTGGGCGTATGCCGTGCTTGCCCGCCCCCTCACCCCAACCCTCTCCCGGAGGGACAGGGAGCAGGAGCGGACAGCCTACGCCGCCATCCGGCCGGCGAAATCCTCCATGTTCGCCGCAACCACGTCCCACTCGCCTTCCGGCCCGAAGTCCCGCACTTGCAACGGCCCATACTCCGTCGCCCGTGGGATGAACGCCGTCCGCAGCCCCAGCTTCTGCGCCGCTGCCAGGTCATGGTTGTGCGCCGCGCACAGCATCACCTGATCCGGCTCCAGCGACAGCAGCCTGCAGGCGCCCAGGTATGTCTGCGGATCGGGCTTGTAGTGTCCGAACACCTCCGCCCCCAGGATTACGTCCCACGGCAGCCCGGCGCCCCGCGCCATGTCCACCAGCAGCGACACGTTGCCGTTGCTGAGCGGCCCCAGGATATAGCGCGTATGCAGCGCCTGCAGACCCGGCACCGAATCCGGCCAGGGCCGCAGCCGGTGCCAGCCGCGGTTCACCCAATCCAGGTCCGCGTCCGATAGCCCAACCAGCCCAAACCGCGGCCCGATCTCCCGCAACGTTGCCATATGCAGATCGTCCAGCTTGGTCCAGGGCAGCTCGCCGCGCCGGACCCGGTCCATGCTGGGCGCATAGGCGCCGCGCCAACTATCCACCAGCCCGGTCCAATCCGCCCCGACCCCGTGCCCTGCGCCCCAGGCCGACAGCTCCTCGATCAGGCTGCTGCGCCAGTCCACCACAGTGCCAAACACGTCGAACAGGATTGCCTGCACGTTCATCGGGGACTCTCCTAAAGCAGATGTCAGTCAGGTCCGGACGCGCAGCAGGCAGACCTGGAGCCGCCAGCCTCTGCCCGCAGAAAAGCTGGATCAGGCTAGTCGAACATATTGAACAGCCTGCGCATGAACCCTGGCGTCAGCGCCGAGAGCGGGTTGACCGACACCGACGCATCCTTGATCGGCCCGCGATAGGTGTAATTCACCGCCACCAGGCCGCCGCCCCGCTCCGGACTGAACAGCTTGCCGATCAGCGGCAAGCGTCCCAGGGCAGAGTTCACCACATAGGCCGGAACAACGGTGCCCTTCAGGTCCAGCGTGCTGGCAACGGTGTCAATCCGTCCCTCTGCCGTAAGGCCCAAGGAGGTGCTGAACGCCCGCGCATCTTGTAGCGTCAGCACGCCGCTCTCCCAGCGGAACGGCACCGTCAGTTGACTGAACAGCAACCCCGGGCCGCTCATCGCCTCGCTGATGCCATACACCGTGAGCGCCTGCAGGAACTTGCCAACGCCGGGCGCGTCCCGAACGTGGAAATTGTTGAGCGCCACGGTGCCCGATAGCAGCGGGTCGGCATGGCTGTCATCGTAGCTGCCTTCCAGCACCAGGGTGCCGCCTTCCACGCTGTCCGTAAGGTCCAACGCCTGCGCCAGCCCGCCGGCATCGCCGGTCCGCAAGCTGATGACCCGCCCGCTCCCGCGCGGCACGATGCTGAGCCGGACCGCCTCCCGGCCGCCCGACTGCACATGCAGCACGTTCACGCGGCGGCCGTCGCTTTCGGCATGGGCCGTGACCGAGCCGATGCCCCGTCCCTTGGCTAGCAGCACCTTGTCGAAGCGTACGTCGGCGACGAATGGCGCCCCTGCCTCCTCTCGCACGCTGCGGGACTGAGGAGCCGTCTTGGAACGGGCCAGGCTGGGCGCCAAGTCCAGCACGGAACCGTTCAGGGTGGCGCGGATGGGATCGCCGGGCTGGGACGGCAAGAGTATCTCGCCACGGGCCCGGGTGGGTCCAAGGTGAATTGGGTCCAGCACCAGGCGCAGCGGCCGGTCGCCCACCATCTCTACCCGGCCGCGCACGTCCATGTCCGGTCCGTGCGCCTCCAGGTCGCGTATGCTCTCCAGCTTGTCCTTGCGCAGCACGAGCTGCACGTTGGCCGTGGCGGGCTGGCCCGGCGCCTTGGCCCAGCCGGCAAGCGCCAACGCCATGTCCCGAAGGTCGGATTGCACTTGGACGCTGGCCTGCCCGTCCCGCTGCGCGGCATAAGCCACCTTGAAGTCTGCCTGCCCAGCGCCGGCAATGCTGCCGAAATCCAGCCCGGCAGCCGCCAACTGCTTTGCCGTGGCCTGGCCGGCTGCCGTCGCCTGCAGCACCGCTTCAGCCGGACCGCCGTTGCGGAAGTTCATGTCAACCGACACTGCGGCGGGAACGGTGCCCACCGTGGCCTGGCCGGAGGCGTGCAGCCCATCCTGGCTCACGTCCATCATGATCTCGCCGTGGTCCAGGTCCCGGCCTGCAATCAGCCCGCCCAGCCGCAGCCCGGCGAACCGGCCCTTGGCGTGGATGTCCAGGTTCTCAAACACCAGGTTCTGCTTCAGCGGTAGGGTGATGCGCAGGGTGCCGGACATGGTTCCCGCCGGCCGCTGGATCGGGATGGGCTTGCGGTCCAGCAGGTGCAGCCGGGGATGCTTCAAAAGCGTCAGCAGCTCCGGCACCGTGCTGGTGATGTCGGCGGTCAGCGCCATGTCCTGGTCCTTGACCGACAGCCCCTTGAACCGGACGATGCCGTTGGACAGCACTGCGGTCCCCTGACGTGCACTGGGGATGGCGATCTCCATCAGATCCGGGTTCACCAGCGTCAGCACGGCCTGCGCGTGCTCGATGGGCGGGACCGGGCGCAACCAGTGGATCGTCACGTCATCGCCCAGCAGCGTCCCCTCGGCAGCAGTCAGCCGCGCCCCGGACCCGTCTGCCGCCGCCTGCACCGTGGCGGTGAAGCGGCCGTTGCGGACGGTGCCGGAGGTCAGGTTGTCCACGATCCAGGGACGGGTATGGCCGCCCCACACCGCAGGCCACATTGCCGGCAAATCTGCGAAGGCCGCATGGTCCAGCGTGGCCGTCAGGTCGGCGTGGATGCCAGCGACATCCCTGACTGCCCGACCAGACCCTGCGATGGTCGTGGGCCAACCGCCGCGCGGGGAAGCCACGACGGCCTGGGCCTTGCTGACATCCAGCCGATCCGGAGCACGCCAGGTTTCCGGACCGTTCCAAGACGCGGTGGCGACCAGGGAAACTCCCTCAAACGGCACCGACGCATCAGGCAGGACGATGCTGCCGGCCCCTGCGTCGGCCTTCACCGTGGCGCTACGCGGCGCCAGGCCAGGGGACAAGTCCAGCGTGCCCGACGGCGCGATCAGCGTGTCCGCGGGCGCGAGCGGCGCCAGTCCCGGTGCGGCGCGGGCGAGGGCAGCAGGCGACACCGGCGACAGCGCCGCGGTCACGCGGGTTCCTGCCCCGGCCTCTCCCAACTCGGCCCGCAGCGTCAGGTCGGATGAAACATCGCCGACCCAAAGGCGGAGGTTGGCCGTGCCCAGCACGCCGCCGCCGGGCTGCCGGCGCAGGTCCACGCCTCCCTTGTCCAGACGCAAGACGGCGCCCAGGCGGCGGTCCTGCATTTCTACATCGACATCCCGCACCTCAACGGTGGCAAGCTGGGCCAGGATGGTCCTGATGGAGGTGCCGTTGCCGGGCGCCTCGGCTCCGACGGGCCGGCGCAGCAGCGCTATGGTTTCGCTCAAGGAGCCGGCGGGCTGTCCCGGTTCCGCCGGCGTGCCGTCGTCCAGGTCCACCCGGCCCTGCTGGTCCCGCACCAAGCGCAGGCGCAGCCCGTCCAACACGATGGCGTGCGGCGCCGCCTCGCCGTGCAACAGCGCGGCGGGGGACAACAGCACCTGCGCGTGGGACAGCGTGGCTGCCGGCACTGAGCCGCGGCCCATGATCTCCGAGCGACGCAGGTCCACCTGCAGGGGACGCCCGTTTCCCTTGTCGAAGACGAGCCATTGCACGGTCACCTGGCCGATCCGCGGGCGGTTCGGGTCTGCAGGGTTGCCAATGTGGGCGGATGCTTGCTGGACAAGCCATGTCACGTCCACCGGACCCTGCGCCGAACGCCAAACCACCATCAACAACGCCGCTGCGGCCACCACCGCTGCCCCGACCAGCAGGGACAGCATCGCACCGGCCAGCCACGCCATCCCACGCCAAAGGCGGCGCAGGCCCGACCGAGACTTCGGCGCCGTTGCCGGTTGACGCGGGGCCGGCGCGGCAGCCACCTTCGGCTCCGATGGACGCTCCTGCACCCTTGCCGCGTCGCTCATGGCCGCATCCCGGCGACCCTGCGGCGGCGGACCGCCTGACGGAGCGCTACGCCGCGCTCGGTCCGCTTTACGCCGCCCTGGCCGTGTCGCCGGAGGGTGCGGCAGCCCTCGCGGCGCTGGGCGGCGGCAGTCCGTATTTGGCCGATCTGCTGCTGCGGGAGGCCGACGTGTTGCCAACCGTCCTGGGTGACGGGCCAACCGAGGCAACCGGGCAGGCGATGGCCGCCCTTGCCGCGGTTCCGTTCACCGCCCCACGCGCCCAGGTAGCCGCCGCGTTGCGCCAAGCCAAGCGCCGGGTCGCCCTGGCGGCGGGCATCGCCGACATAGGCGGGATGTGGGGCCAGGCTGCCGTGACGGCCGCCCTGTCCGAGTTGGCCGGGCGTGCCTTGAGTCTCGCCGTCGCGCACCTCATGCGCGCGGCCCACGACGCCGGGGAGATCGCGCTGCCCGACCCGGCCGATCCTGCCCGCGGCTGCGGCCTGACGGTGCTTGGCATGGGCAAGCTGGGTGCGCGCGAACTGAATTATTCCAGCGATATCGACCTCATGCTACTTTATGACCCCGATGCGCAGCCGGGGCGGGGTGACACCCTGGGCGCAGTGTTCACACGCGCGGCGCGCGCCCTGGTTGCGTTGATGGAAGCGCGTGATGCCAACGGATACGTGTTCCGCACCGATCTCCGCCTCCGTCCCGATCCCGCGGCGACACCCCCCGCCGTCGCCCTGCCCGGGGCCATCGCATATTACGAGAGCATGGGCCAGAACTGGGAGCGCGCCGCAATGATTAAGGCGCGGCCTGTGGCTGGGGACCTACAGGTTGGCGCCGGGTTCTTGCAGGCGATCCGGCCTTTTGTGTGGCGGCGCGGCCTGGACTTTGCCGCAATCGCCGACATCCACGGCATGAAGCGCCGCATCAACGACCACAAGGGCCTGGGCGGGCTATCGGCGGACCTCGCGGGCTTCAACCTCAAGCTGGGCCAGGGCGGCATCCGGGAGATCGAGTTCGCGGCGCAAACCCTGCAACTGGTCTGGGGTGGGCGTGACCCGGCATTGCGGGACCCGACGACCCTGGGCGCGCTGCGCCGGCTGGTCCGCGCCGGGCACCTGCCGCGCCGGGCTGGTGCGGAGTTGACCGTGGCCTACCGCGTACTGCGCCGGGCCGAGCATCGGCTGCAGATGGTGAACGACCGCCAAACCCATGCCCTGCCGGAGAAGCCGCCGGAAATGGAGCGCTTCGCCACCTTTATGGGCTGTGCCGACGCGGCGGCGCTGCAGGCGCACCTGCTGCTGCATCTATCCCGGGTATCGCATCGCTATGCCTTGGTGTTCCAGGCGGTTCCGGACCTGCCCGGCGATCCCCACGGCGCGGAAGGCGCGCTGGATCTGAGCGGCATGGACCAGCCGCCGGAAACCTTGGCCGCGCTGGATCGCATGGGGTTCAGGAACCACGCCGGGATGATCTCGACCCTGCGCGGCTGGCATGCGGGCCGGCTGCGCGCCCTGCGCTCTGCTCGGTCGCGGGAGTTGCTGGACGCCGTGCTTCCGGGGATGCTGCGGGCCTTGTCGGCGCAGGCCGATCCCGACACCGCCTTTGCCCGGCTGGACCAACTGCTGTCGCGCCTGCCGGCCGGGGTGCCGCTGCTGTCCATGATCCAGCGTAACCCGGAGCTGATGGTCCGCATCGCCGCCGTGCTGGGCGCCGCGCCGCAATTGGCCGAACACCTGGCGCGGGTGCCAGCCGCGTTGGAAGGTCTGCTGCATCCGGGCGACGCCATTCCTGATCCGCATGCCTTGCTGTCCGGCCGCCTTGCCGGCGCCGCCAGCCTGGAGGACGTGCTGGCGATCATCCGGCGGGAAGTCCGGGCGGAGGAGTTCCGCCTGTGCGTCGCCCAGATGGAGGGTTGGCTGGACGTGGACGGGGCCGGGCTGGCGCGCACCGCCCTGGCAGATGCGGCGCTGTCGCTGCTGCTGCCGCCCGTGCTGGCCGGGCACCGGGACCGGTATGGCACGCTGCGGGGCGGCGACATGGCGGTGGTGCTGCTGGGCAAGGCCGGCAGCCGGGAGATGATGGCCGGGTCGGACCTGGACCTGATGATGATCTACACCCACCCGCCTGGCGTGACCGAAAGCACCGGGCGCCGCCCGGCGCCGTCCAGCCAATGGTTCATCCGCGCGGCACACGCCTACGTCGCGGCGCTGACTGCGCCGGGGGCGGAGGGTCCGTTGTATGACGTGGACATGCGGCTGCGGCCGTCCGGCAACAAGGGACCGGTTGCGGTGTCGCTCGCCGCCTTCCGGCAATACCACGCCCAGGACGCCTGGACCTGGGAGCGCATGGCGCTGACCCGCGCCCGCGTCGTTGCCGGCGGCAAGGCCATACGCGCCCGGGTGGAGGCCGCCATCGCCGAGGCCCTGGCCGTCCCGCGCGACCCCGCGGCGACCCTGGCCGACGCCGCCGCGATGCGCGGGCGCCTGCTGCGCGACCTGCCGGCGACCGGCCCTTGGGACACCAAGCTGCGCCCCGGCGGCGGGATCGAGGTTGAGTTCATCGCGCAAACCCTGCAACTCGTGCACGGCGTCCGTCCCGGCTGCCAGGCGACACGAGACGGCCTCCACGCCCTCGCGGCTGCCGGCAATCTGTCCGGCACCGATGCGGCGATGTTGACGGAGGCCGACCGCCTGTGGCGCACGGTGCAGAGCATGGTCCGCATCACCGTCGGGCGCGGCGCCGCCGACCTGCCGCCTCCCGCGGCGGAGGCGCTGCTGCACGTCACCGGCGGCGGCTTGGACCTGCCAACCCTGCGTGCCACGATGGACGCAACGGCGGCGCAGGTCCGCGCAGCATTCATCAGGCACATCGGAGTTCCAGAATGAGCATTGCCGAGGGCGACGCCGCGCCGGCGTTCGAGATGCCGGCCAGCAACGGGCGGACTGTCAGCCTGGCTGGGCAGCAGGGCCGGCCCTTCGTGCTGTACTTCTACCCGAAGGCGGACACTCCGGGCTGCACAAAGGAGGCGCAGGCGTTCCAGGAGGCGCTGGGCGACATGGCCGGCATCGGCGTGGATGTGATCGGCGTTTCCAAGGACCCGATGAAGGCCATCGAACGGTTCGCCGAGAAGTATTCGCTCAGCTTCCCGCTCGCCTCCGACCCCGGCGGCGTCACCGAGGCGTATGGGGCTTGGGTGGAGAAGTCCATGTACGGCAAGACCTACATGGGGATCGACCGCAGCACGGTGCTGGTTGACCGGGCCGGCCGGATCGCGCGCATCTGGCGCAAGGTGAAGGTGCCCGGCCACGCCGCAGACGTGCAGGCCGCAGCGCGGGCGTTGGCGTAAATGGTGTTGGGCGGATGAGCGCGGCGCCAACCGCCGAACCTTGGCGCGAGCCTTTGGCGGGAGGCGCTTCGCTTTCCCGCCCTACGTTTTGTAATGCGGCCTGCTGACAACCTT
>CAXTCI010000147.1:0-13708 GCA_964242325.1 uncultured Acetobacteraceae bacterium | reverse complement strand
CGCCTACGCCGTCCGCCGCACCGGCGGCAACTCCGCCCGCGCCGCCGCCTGCCTCTCCGCCGCCGTCCAGTGCCTCCGCCGCGCCCGCCGCACCGGCCGATACTGTGGTCGCCCGGGTCGGCACGGACGAGATCCGTGCCTCCGAGCTTGCCGACGCCGCCCAGAGCCTACCGGAGGAGTTGCGCGGCATGCCCGCCCCGGTGCTGTATCCCATGCTGCTGGATCAGCTCGTGGATCGCCGGGCCATCATCATCGCCGCCCGGCGCGAGGGGTTCGACAAGGACCCCGCCGTTCGCCGCCAGATCGCCCGTGCCACCGACACCGCGCTGCAGAACGCCCTGCTGACGCGCGAAATCGCGCCGGGACTGACGGACGACGCGATCAAGGCCCGCTACGAGCGCGACGTCGCCGGCAAGTCGGGTGAGCAGGAAGCCCACGCCCGGCACATCCTGGTGCCCGACGAGGACACGGCGAAGAAGATCATCACCGAGCTGAAGGGCGGCGCCGACTTCGCCGAGCTGGCCAAGAAGTACAGCACCGACCCGGCAGGCTCCACCAACGGCGGCGACCTCGGCTTCTTCAAGCGCGGCGACATGCTGCCGGAGTTCTCTGAGGCCGCTTTCAACCTGAAGCCCGGCACCTATACCGAAACGCCGGTCAAGACGCGCTTCGGCTGGCACGTCATCAAGCTGGAGGAGCTGCGGACCGCGCCGCCCCCGTCGTTCGAGCAGGTGCGGGACGAGGTGCGGCAGCAGTTGATCCAGGAGGGCGTCGCCCGCGTACTGGCAACGGCCAAGCAGGGACTCCCCATCCAGAAGTTCAACCTGGACGGTACGCCGCTGGCCGAGGCTCCGGTGCAATCGCTGCCGGGTGGGCCCGCCGCACCGATGGCACCTGCCGCCCCCGCGACACCGGGCAAGTAACGCAATGGCCCTGCCGGTGTCACCGCTCGCGGTTCCGTTGCCGGACTTGCCGCCGATGGCGGGCGTCCGGCTGGGGGCCGCGGAGGCCGGCATACGCTATAAGGACCGCACCGACCTGATGATGGCGGAGCTGCCGGCAGGCACGACGGTCGCCGGGGTGTTCACCCAGAACAAGTGCCCCGGCGCCCCCGTGGACTGGTGTCGCAAGGCGCTGCACGGGGGTCATGCCCGCGCCGTGGTGGTGAACGCCGGCAATGCCAACGTTTTCACCGGACGCGCGGGGATGGATGCCGTGGAGGCGACTGCGGACGCCGCCGCCGTCATCCTGGGTTGCCACCCGCATGAGGTGTTCGTCGCCAGCACCGGCGTGATCGGCGAGATGCTGCCGCACGAGCGCATCACCTCGGCCCTGCCCGCGTTGCATGCCTCCCTGGGCACCGATGGGTGGGAAGCCGCGGCGCGCGGCATCATGACCACCGACACCTTCCCGAAGGGGTCCACGCGCACGGCGCAACTGGGCGGGGCGACGGTGCGGATCAGCGGCTTCGCCAAAGGCAGCGGCATGGTGGCGCCGGACATGGCGACCATGCTGTGCTTCGTGTTCACCGACGCCAAGCTGCCCGGCGCCGTGCTGCAGGACATGCTGGCCCGCGGGGTGCGCCGCAGCTTCAACTGCACCACCGTGGACAGCGACACCAGCACCAGCGACACCGTGCTGATGTTCGCCACCGGCCAGGCGGACCATGAGAAGATCGGCAAGGGCAATAAGAAAGCGTTGCGCGTGTTCCGCGACGCGCTGGAGGCCGTGCTGCTGGACCTGGCGCTGCAGGTGGTCCGCGACGGCGAGGGCGCGCAGAAGCTGATCCGCATAGACGTGACCGGCGCCGTGTCCAACAGGTCGGCCAAACGGGTGGCGATGTCCGTCGCCAACTCGCCGCTGGTCAAGACGGCGGTCGCCGGGGCAGACGCCAACTGGGGCCGCATCGTGATGGCGGTTGGCAAGGCGGGTGAGCCGGCGGACCGGGACAAGCTCTCGGTCGGCGTCGGCGGCACCTGGATGGCGCGGGACGGCGGCGTGGTGCCGGGCTACGACGAGGGTCCGGTGGTCGAGCACATGCGCGGGCGCGAGATCGGCATCACCGTGGATCTGGGCCTCGGCAAGGGCCAAGGCACCGCTTGGACCTGCGACCTGACGCATGGTTACATAGACATCAACGGCAGCTACCGCAGCTAGCGCCGACTCGGTGTAGCGCGCCGCCCACACTGCCGGGAAACGATTTGTTGGAGTGACTTGGAGCTTGCTTCTCCGACAGCGCATCAGCAGGCTACACCCTTATGGCATTGCAACTTCTTCCCGAGGAACCCCGCTTCGCGCCGCTGCGGACCGAGCGCCTGTTGCTGCGCCCGTTGCACGCCGACGATGCGGCGGAGGTGCATCGCCTGGTCAACGATTGGGCCGTGGTGCGGATGCTGTCGCGGCTTCCTTTCCCGTATCCGCGGCGGCTGACGGATGATTGGATCGCCTCCACCGCGCGGCAGATGGAGGCCGGGAGCGGCTACCACCTGGCCATCACCGGGGAGGAAGCGGGTCAGGAGATGGTGGTTGGCTGCGTCGGCCTGCGCCTGGACGGCAAGCCGGGGACGGCAAGCCTGGGGTTCTGGATCGGCCGCCGGTTCTGGGGACACGGCGTCGCGACGGAGGCGGCAGGGGCGGCGTCGCGCTGGGCGCTGGCCAACTTGCCGATCGAGAAGCTTGTGGCGCATGTCGCGGACGACAATCTGGCGTCCCTCGCCGTGCTGCGCCGCATCGGCTTCCGCGATGTCGGCAGGGGACGGGAACGCTTCCTGGCCCGCGGCGGCGAGCATCCGGTGACCCGGTTCGAGGCGACGAGCGCCGACATGGCTCCCGCCGCCGCGCCTGTTGCGGTCCCGCCACCGCCGAAACCCGCCGTCGCCGGCGCGACTCCCCTGGTCCTGGTAGCCGCCTGTGCGCTGATTGACGTGGATGGCCGCGTGCTGCTGGCGCAACGCCCGGCCGGCAAGAGCATGGCGGGACTCTGGGAGTTTCCCGGCGGCAAGCTGAACCCCGGCGAAACGCCGGAGGCCGCGCTGATCCGCGAACTGCAGGAGGAGTTGGGCATCAACGTGTCCGCAAGCTGCCTGGCCCCCCTCGCCTTTGCCAGCCATGCATATGAGCGGTTCCACTTGTTGATGCCGCTCTATGTGTGCCGGCGCTGGACCGGACGGCCCGAAGGGCGCGAGGGACAGGCCCTGGCCTGGGTGCGCCCGATGCGGCTGGCGGACTACCCGATGCCGCCGGCCGACCTGCCGCTGATCCCGCTGCTGCGCGACTTCCTATAGCTGCTTGCGTCTCCCTCTTCCTCCGGGAGAGGGTCGGGGTGAGGGAAACGGCAAGCACCGACGCCAACCATTGCCAGGAACACCCTGCCCTGGTCCAAGGGTCGCACTTGCGGCCTCCCTCACCCCGACCCTCTCCCGGAGGGAGAGGGAGCAGGCGAGCTTCGCCCTATCCAAAGGACCCTCATGACCAATCCCACCGCCTGCCTGCTCGTGATCGGCAACGAGGTCCTGTCCGGGCGCACCCAGGACGCCAACATCCGTCACATCGCCACCGGCCTCGGCGGGATCGGCATGCCGCTGCGGGAAGTCCGGGTGATCCCCGACGTGCCTGACACCATCGTGACGACCGTCAACGAGTGCCGCGCCCGCTTCGACCACGTTTTCACCACGGGCGGCATTGGCCCGACCCATGACGACATCACCAGCGAGTGCGTCGCCGCCGCCTTCGGCGTCCCCTGGGAGCCGCATCCCGAGGCCTGGGCGCGCATGGAGCGGCATTACAAGCCCGGCGAGTTCAACGCCGCCCGCCAGCGCATGGCGACCATGCCGCGCGGCGCCACGCTGATCGACAACGCCATCTCCATCGCGCCGGGCTTCACCATCGGCAACGTCCACGTCATGGCAGGCGTCCCGCGCATCATGCAGGCGATGTTCGCCACCCTGCTGCCGACCCTACCGGGCGGAACCCCGGTGCAGTCCCGCGCCGTCCATGCGGTCGGACTGCTGGAGGGCGCCATCGCGGAGGGTCTGGGCGCCGTTCAGGCTCGCTTCCCCGACCTGGACCTCGGCAGCTACCCGTTCTACCGCGCCACCGGCAACGGCGTCGCTCTGGTCGCCAAGGGAACCGACCCGGACGCCCTGGACGCCTGCATCGCCGAGGTCACGGCGCTGGTGCACTCGCAGGGCATCGCCCCCGTTCCCGGCGAACCCGCGGCTTGAAATGACGTTCTAGCGCAGTCCACGCCGATAGATGAATATGCTGCGGTAAGCGGGTTGTGCAGGCAAGATGCCGCTTTCTGGACGGTTGATATTGCGCGCGCCTGGACGGCCCTCCTACTTCACGGAAGTTGTGAGGTCCCTCCATGTCCGACGCCAGCCGTTCGTCCATCCCCCGCCAGTCTCCGGACTGGCTGGCCATTCTGCTTGCCGTGGTGTTGGCCGGTCTGGCCTGGGCCGGCCTGCTGCCGCATGTGGGCTGGTAGCTGGGGGTTGAAGAATGAGTGACGCGGCATTCGGCGCGCCTTCCCGGCGCAGCAGCTTATTGGCGCGCGATCTGGTGCTGGTGCCAGGACTGGCCCTGCTGCTGGCGACCCTAGGCGCATTTACCCAAGCGCAGTCGGCAAACCTGGCATCCCTGTCGCGTTGGGCGTTCCTACTGACGTTTGTCGGGGCTAGGCCTATCTGTTGACCTACGTACCCTGCAAGCGCAGGGCCGGTGGCGGTTGCCGTGAGCGGCATGGCGGCCATTGCCGTGTTGACATTTGTTGCCGTGGTGGGCGTTGAACACCTCGGATTGCTGTGAGGACCACCCCATGACCGCCCTGCCAGCCAACGCCCCTTTCCCGCCCGAGGCCATTGCGGCGCTGAATAAGGTCATCGGTGATACCAGTCCGACCCAGCGGAGCTGGCTCAGCGGTTTCCTGGCCGGGATCGAGGCCGCAACCGCCGGGCCGGCAGCCGCTGCCGCGCCCGTCGCACGCCCGGCTCTGACGTTGCTGTTCGCAACGGAGTCCGGCAACTCCGAGGCTTTGGCCCGCAAGGCCGCGAAGGATGCGGCCCGTTTGGGCTTCGCTGCCCGCGCACTGGACGCCGCCGACGCAACGCCGGCCGACCTCGCCAAGGCACGCAACCTGCTGGTGATTGCCAGCACCTGGGGCGAGGGCGAGCCGCCGCAACGCGCGACCGGCCTGCTCGGCGCCCTGCTGGAGGACTCCGCGCCGCGGATGGAGGGCGTGACCTATGCCGTGCTGGCCCTTGGCGACCGCTCCTATGCCCAGTTCTGCGAAACTGGCCGCGTGCTGGACGAGCGCCTGGCCGCGCTAGGTGCTCATCGTGCCGCGCCGCGGCTGGACTGCGACGTGGATTATGACGCACCTGCCGCGGACTGGCTGGCGAAGACGCTCAAGGAGCTGCGCGGGGAGCAGGAGGCGCAGGCCGCCAGCGTCATCCATGTTGACTTCGGCCAGGCCGCCGCGCCCGCCTATGACAAGCTGAATCCGTTCACGGCGGAAATCACCGACCTGGTGAACCTGAACAGCAGCCGCTCCGGCAAGCAGACATCCCATGTCGAGCTATCGCTGGCCGGTTCAGGCCTGACGTATGAGCCGGGCGACGCCATTGGCGTGGTGCCGCGCAACGACCCGGCCGCGGTGGACGCCGTGATGTCCGCCGCCGGGCTGCAGGGCGACATCGCCCTGCACGAGACGCTGATGGCCAAGCATGACGTCGCCACCCTGACCGGGCATCTGGTGCGCGGCCTGGCGGACGTGACGGGTGACAAGGCATTGGCGGCGCTGGCCGGGGATGCCGGGAAGCTGGCGGAGTTCCTGCCGGGCCGGCATGTGGTGGACCTGCTGGAAGCCTACCCGAACCGGCTGACGGCGCCGCAGCTTACCGGGCTGCTGCGCGGCCTGCCGTCGCGGCTTTACTCCGTGGCGAGCAGCCAGAAGCTGGTCGGCGAGGAGGCGCACCTGCTGGTCAGCGCCGTGCGGTATCACACCCACGGACGGAATCGGGGCGGCGTCGCATCCACCGACATCGCCGACCGGCGCAAGATCGGCGACACGCTGCCGATCTACGTGAAGCCGAACGCGCACTTTCGCCTGCCGTCCGACCCGGCGGTGCCCATCGTCATGATCGGCCCCGGCACCGGCGTCGCCCCGTTCCGCGCCTTCATGCAGGAACGCGATGCGCTCGGCATCGGTGGCGGCAATACCAAGGCGCGGAGCTGGCTGTTCTTCGGCGACCAGCGCTACACCCACGATTTCCTGTATCAGTTGGAATGGCAGGACCTGCTTTCCCGCGGGTTGCTGACCCGGCTGGACGTCGCGTTCAGCCGCGACCAGGACAAGAAGATCTATGTGCAGCACCGCCTGTGGGAGCACCGCCGGAACTTGCACGCCTGGATGCAGGACGGCGCCCATGTTTACGTCTGCGGCGACCAGTCCCGCATGGCAAAGGACGTGCACGCCACCCTACGCGACGTCATCGCCGACGGCTCCGCCATCACCCCCGAAGCGGCCGAAGCGCAGCTGAACGACATGAAGCGCGTCGGCCGCTATTTGCTCGACGTGTATTAGGAGGCATCCCATGCCCGACACCACTGCACCGCCTCTTTCCAAGAACGAGATCATCAAGAGCGGTAGCCGCGCCCTCCGCGGCGGCATCGCCGAGGGCTTGACACAGTCTTGGACCGGCGCCCTGGCCGAGGATGACACCCAGCTCACCAAGTTCCACGGCATCTACCAGCAGGATGACCGCGACCTGCGGTCCGAGCGCGGGCGCAAGCGGATGGAGCCGGCGCTGAGCTTCATGGCCCGCCTCCGCATTCCAGCTGGGCGCGTAACGCCGGAGCAGTGGCTGCAACTGTCGGAGATTGCGCGGGAGCGGGCCAACGGCACCCTGCGCCTGACGACACGGCAGACCGTGCAGTATCACGGCATCATCAAGGGCAACCTGCAGCCCGCCATCAAGGCCATCAGCGACGCCCTGCTGGACACCAGGGCTGCCTGCGGCGACGTGAACCGCAACGTGATCGCCACCTCCAACCCGTATGAGGGTCCGGCCCACGCGGCGGCGCTGGACTTGGCGAAGACCTTGAGCGACAGCCTGCTGCCGCGGACCCGCGCCTGGCACGAGATTTGGCTGGGCGAGCAGCTTGTCGCCGGCGGCGAGCCGGAGGAGGAGCCGCTGTACGGCCTCACCTATCTGCCTCGCAAGTTCAAGATCGCCATCGCCGTGCCGCCGCAGAACGACGTGGACGTGTATGCGCACGACCTCGGCTATGTCGCCATCGTGAGGGACGGTGTCACCGTCGGCTATGACGTGCTGGTTGGCGGCGGCATGGGCATGACGCACGGCGAGCTTGATACTTTCCCGCGCACCGGCGAGCCGCTGGGCTACTGCACGCCCGACCAGGCGCTGGGCGTGGCGGAGGCGGTGATGCGCGTGCAGCGCGACAACGGCAACCGCAGCGTCCGCAAGCTCGCACGGCTGAAATACACTATTGAGCGCATGGGCCTCGACGCCTTCCGGCAGGAGGTCGAGAGCCATCTCGGCTATGCCCTGGCGCCAGCGCACGGTGCGACGTTCACCGGCACCGGAGACCGGCTGGGCTGGCACGAGGCCGGCGGCCTCTGGCACTACGGCTTGTTCGTCGAGAATGGCCGGGTGACGGACACTCCGGACCGGCGCCTGATGTCCGGCCTGCGCGCCATCGCCAACATCCACCGCTGCGAATTCGTTCTGACCGCCAACCAGAACTTGATGATCGCGGGCGTGGCGGCAGAAGATAAGGCCAGCATCGAGAGTGTCCTGGCCGAATTCAGCCTGGATCGCGGCGTATCGCGGCTGCGCCAGCGTGCGATGGCCTGCGTGGCGCTGCCGACCTGCGGCCTGGCCCTGGCGGAAAGCGAGCGCTACCTGCCCAGCCTGATGACGAAGCTGGACGCCCTAATGGCGGAGGCCGGCCTGGCAGAGGACGAGATCGTGTTCCGCATGACCGGCTGCCCCAACGGCTGCGCCCGGCCGTACTTGGCCGAAGTCGCGATGGTCGGCCGTGGTCCCGGCCGCTACCACCTGTATCTCGGCGCCGCCTTTGATGGCACCCGCTTGAACAAGCTGTATCGGCGGGATGTGGACGAGGCGGCGATCCTGGCGGCGCTCGGCCCGCTGCTGCACGCCTATGCCACGGATCGGCAGTCCGGCGAGCGTTTTGGCGATTGGTGCATCCGCGCCGGGCATGTCCAGGCGACAACGGCGGGCAATCGCTTCCACGAGGACTTGGGCGAGGCAGCCTGACGGCTGGCGACACGCCGGTCGTCGTGGGAGCGCGAGCTGAAACGGACATCTGGAACCCGCTAGCCGGTTCCAAGTGGACCATGCCGGCGGGAATGGCGGACGTTGATGGTGGCGCTGTCCCTGAGTGCCTGCGTCATAGCAGGGCTACTGGCGTGACGCCGGCAGCTTCTGCTCGTTTCCGGCAGTGACCGCGTCGAGGGGCGTCTAGAACAGCCCCTCGATCTGTCCATCCGCACCCAGGCGTATGCTGTTCGCGGCCGGCACCCGCGGCAGGCCTGGCATGGTCATGATGTCGCCGCACACTGCAACGACGAAGCCCGCGCCAGCCGACAGCCGCACCTCCCGCACCGGCAGCACGTGGCCGGACGGCGCCCCCATCAGCGTCGGGTCGGCGCTGAAGCTGTATTGCGTCTTGGCGATGCACACCGGCACGCCGCCGAACCCGGCGGCCTCGAACGCCGCCAGCCGCTTCGTCACCGGCGCGGAAACCTGGATGTCGGCGGCCCCATAGATGCCGCGGGCGATGGTCCTGATCTTGTCGGCGAGCGGCATGTCGGAAGGATACAGCGGCTGGTAGCGCGCCGTCCCCGCATCCACCCGCGCCAGCACCGCCCGCGCCAGGTCCTCCGCCCCGGCGGCGCCGTCCGCCCAGTGCGTGCACATCACCGTATCCACGCCCTGCGCCGCCATGGCGTCCCGCACGACGGCGAACTCGGCGTCTGTGTCGCTGGTGAAGCGGTTCAGCGCCACCACCACCGGCAGGCCGAACTTGCCCATGTTCTCGACGTGCCGGGCCAGGTTGGCCACGCCGCGGCCAACGGCGTCCGGGTCCTCCCGCGACAGGTCGGCCTTGGCGACGCCGCCATGCAGCTTCAGCGCACGCAACGTCGCCACCACCACGCAGGCCGCCGGTGACAGCCCGGCGCTGCGGCACTTGATGTCGAGGAACTTCTCCCCGCCGAGGTCGGCACCGAACCCGGCCTCCGTCACCACAAGATCCGCCAGCTTCAGCCCCAGCCGCGTCGCCACCACGGAGTTGCAGCCATGCGCGATGTTGGCGAACGGCCCGCCGTGGATCAGCGCCGGCGACCCCTCCAACGTTTGCACCAGGTTGGGCGCAAAGGCGTCGCGCAGCAGGACCGCCATCGCACCATCCGCTTGCAGGTCGCGCGCAGTGACGGCGACGCCATCCTGCCGGGTCCCGACCTGGATGCGGCCGAGCCGGTCCTGCAAGTCGTTCAGGTCCCGCGCCAGGCAGAACACCGCC
This sequence comes from uncultured Acetobacteraceae bacterium, assembly GCA_964242325.1. Classification (GTDB taxonomy): domain Bacteria; phylum Pseudomonadota; class Alphaproteobacteria; order Acetobacterales; family Acetobacteraceae; genus DASWOJ01. The sequence goes on along the minus strand of CAXTCI010000147.1, from coordinate 4,138 downwards.
ATGACCTCGCTGGCCACCGTGATGTCGAACCCGTCCTCCCGCGGCGAGCCGTTGGGGACGCCGCCGAGGCCGTTGACGATGGAGCGCAATGCCCGGTCGTTCATGTCCAGCGCCCGGCGCCACGTCACCCGGCGCGGGTCCATGCCCAGCGCATTGCCCCAATACAGGTGGTTGTCCGCCAGCGCCGCCAGCAGGTTGTTGGCCGACGTGATGGCGTGGAAGTCCCCGGTGAAGTGCAGGTTGATCTCGTCCATCGGCGCCACCTGCGCCCGGCCGCCGCCGGTCGCCCCGCCCTTCACGCCGAAGCAGGGGCCGAGCGACGGCTCCCGCAGGCAGATCATCGTGCGCCGGCCGACCCGGTTCAGCGCGTCGCCCAGGCCGATGGTGGTGGTGGTCTTGCCCTCGCCGGCGGCGGTCGGGCTGATGCCGGTCACCAGCACCAGCGCGCCGTCGGGGCGGTCGGCCTGGGACGCCACGAAGTCCAGCGACACCTTCGCCTTGTATCGGCCATAGGGTTCCAGCGCCTCGGCGGGGATGCCGGCCAGGGCAGCGATCTCGCCAATCGGGCGCAGCCGGGCGGCGCGGGCGATCTCCAGGTCTGAGGCCATCAGGCGGCCTGACGCCCGCGGATGCCCAGCTCGTCCAGGGCGTCGGCAATCGCCGCCACCGCGCCGCGCATGTCGTCCGGCGTCACCGCGCCGATGCAGCCCAAACGGAAGCTGGGCTCGTCGGTGTTATAGAAGTTGCTGATGAGGACCCCCCGGCGTTTCAGCGCGTCCACGAAGGCCTGCAGATTCCAGGCGGGGTCTGCGGGGGCATGCACGTTCAGCACGATGGGTCCCTGCACGTCCAGCGGCAGGCAGGGCCGCAGCCCCAGGGCGCGCACCCCGTCGTAGAGCGCACGCATGTTGGCGCCGTAGCGGCGGAGGCGGGCGGGCTGCCCACCCTCGGCATCATACAGGTCCAGCGCCACGTTGAAGGCGGCCAGGGCGCCCGCGGCCGGGGTGAAGCGGTGGCTGCCGGTGCCGACACGAAGCCCGTGCGCGTAAACGTCCGCCAGGTCCAGCGACCAGCTCCCGGCCTGTCCGGCGCAGGCCAGCAGCCGGTCCACCCGCGCCACGGTGAAGGATGCGCCGGGCAGCCCTTCCAGGCACTTGTTGGTCGTGAAGGCCACGCTGTCCACCATCGGCAAGGCCGCCATGTCGAGCGGCATCGCGCCGAAGGCGGACACCGCGTCCACGATCACCCGCCGCCCTGCCCGGCCTGCTGCGGCGGCCAGGGCCGGCACGTCATGCACGACCCCGGTCGCGGTCTCGCTGTAAACGCAGGCCAGGTGGCTGATGCCGGGGTCGGCGTGCAGCGCGGCCTCGACTGCCGCCGGGCTGGTGCGCTCTCCATCTGGAACCGGCAAGGGGACGACGTGTCGGCCCGCCTCCGTCGCCAGTTGCTGCAGCCGGTCGGCGTAGTGGCCGGTCATCGGCACCAGCATGCGCCCGCCCGGGGCCACGAAGGTGCGGAATGCCGCCTCCATCGCGAAGTGCCCGCATCCCTGCAACGGCAGCGCCGCGTGCTCGCCGGGCGCGCCGCCGGCGATCGCGAGCACCCGGTCCCGTATGCGGGACAGCAGGGCGCGGAACTCGTTGTCCCACGGCGCATAGTCCCGTGCGGCGGCGGCGCGCACGTCCGGATGGGTTGTGACCGGGCCGGGGATGAGCAGGAGCATGGGGAAACCTGGAACGAGGGCGGAAGGCGCCAAGGGGTCGCCCGGATTGCCGGCGGGATCAACCCCTTCTGTGTTCATTTCGGGGCAGCATCTTAAGCAGTCCGGTTTTCCTTGACTTTGCTGCACTGCAAACCCATACCCGCATCGCGCGGTTTGGCGTGACTTCGTGCGATGCCCGGCACCAACAGTCTCTTTCAAGCTCCTTGCGCCGGTTCTCGGTCCTGCAGACCGTGGTGCATCCCCCGCGCTGCCACCCTTTGGAGGGATTGGTCGCCCGGGTGCGAGCCAAATGAGAGTCTCCATCCATGTCCGATTTCGCATCCCTCGGCCTCGCTGCGCCGATCCTGAAGGCGTTGGTCCACGAGGACTACACCATCCCCACCCCGATCCAGGCGCAGGCCATTCCGCACGTGATGGCCGGGCGCGACGTGCTGGGCATCGCCCAGACCGGCACCGGCAAGACCGCCGCCTTTGCGCTGCCGATCCTGCATCGCCTGCTGGCCAACCCGCGCCAGCCGCCCCGCCGTGGCTGCCGCGTGCTGGTGCTGTCGCCGACGCGCGAACTGGCAAGCCAGATCGCCGAGAGCTTCCGCACCTACGGCCGGCAGACCGGCCTGCGGACGGCGCTGATGTATGGCGGCGTGCCTAAGCTGCGCCAGGTGAAAGCGGTGGGCGCCGGCATAGACATCGTCGTGGCGACGCCGGGCCGCCTGCTGGACCACATGCAGGACGGCTCGATCCAGTTGAACGGCGTCGAGGTCCTGGTCCTGGACGAGGCCGACCACATGCTGGACCTCGGGTTCATCGTGCCGATCCGCAAGATCGTGCAGAGCATCCCACCGGCCCGGCAGACCCTGTTCTTCTCTGCCACCATGCCGAAGGAGATTGCCTCGCTCGCCGGGCAGATGCTGCGCGACCCGGTGCAGGTATCGGTGACCCCCGTCGCGACCACGGTGGATCGGGTGGAGCAGCGGGTGATCTTCGTCGAAACCGCGCGCAAGCGGGCGATGCTCGCCAACATGCTCCGCAACTCCAAGATGAGCCGCGTCCTGGTGTTCACCCGCACCAAGCACGGCGCCGACCGCGTGACCCAGCACCTGGAGGCCGTCGGCCAGACTGCCGCCGCCATCCACGGCGACAAGTCGCAGCCGCAGCGGGAGCGTGCGCTGGCCGCCTTCAAGTCCGGCCGCATTACCGTGTTGGTGGCGACGGACGTCGCCGCGCGCGGCATTGACGTCGAGGGCGTGACGCATGTCGTGAACTTCGACCTGCCGAACGTGCCTGAGGCCTATGTCCACCGCATCGGCCGTACCGCGCGGGCGGGCCAGGGCGGCATGGCGATCAGCTTCTGTGACAGCAGCGAGCGTCCGCATCTGCGCGGGATCGAGAAGCTGATCCGCACCCGCCTGCAAGTCGAGGAGCCGGAGGGGCTGGCCGCCTAGCCGGCCACCTCCAGGAGGACATCCGTTGGCCTACGCCGTGAAAGAACTGTTCGCGACGCTGCAGGGCGAGGGCGTGCGGGCAGGCCGCGCTTCCGTGTTCTGTCGCTTTGCCGGCTGCAACCTCTGGTCCGGACGCGAGGAGGACCGGGCAGAGGCAGCCTGCCGGTTCTGCGACACGGACTTCGTGGGTTTGGATGGCGAGGGCGGCGGACGGTTTGCGGATGCCGGCGCCTTGGCTGCGGCCAGTGAGGCGACTTCGCCCGGTGGCCCCGCCAACCGCTACGTCGTGTTCTCCGGCGGCGAGCCGCTGCTGCAACTGGACGCCGCGTTGATCGAGGCCGTCCACGCACGCGGGTTCGAGATTGCAGTCGAGACGAACGGCACGCTAGACCCGCCGCCGGGGCTGGACTGGATCACGGTCAGCCCGAAAGCGGGCGCACCATGGCGGCTGCGCGCCGGGTCGGAGCTGAAGCTGATCTATCCGCAGGCTGGGCTGCAGCCGGATGCGCTGCCGGATGGTCTCGGATTCGCGCACCGCTGGCTGCAGCCGATGGACGGGCCGGACCGGGTGGCGAACACCGCCGCGGCGGTGGCCTACTGCCTCGCAAACCCCGCGTGGCGGCTGAGCCTGCAAACGCACAAGCTGATCGGGATACCGTGACGTGTTCGAGCTGACGAAAGGGTTCCGCTTCGAGGCGGCGCATACCCTGTTAAGCCGCGCCGTGGATGCCGAACCGAGCCGGCGCATCCACGGGCATTCCTACCGGGCCGAGGTCGTCGTGCGCGGCGCGCCTGACCCGGTGACCGGCATGATCATAGACCTCGGCGTGTTCGAGCGGGCGTTGGTGGGGGTGCGGGACGGCTTGGACCACCGTTTCCTGGACGAGGTGGCGGGCCTTGGGCCGGCAACCCTGGAGAATCTGGCGGTTTGGATCTGGCGAGGGTTGGCGCCAGTCTGTGCCGGACTGGCGCG
>CAXTCI010000146.1:0-13787 GCA_964242325.1 uncultured Acetobacteraceae bacterium | reverse complement strand
GCAGCGCCTGCTCGGCGTTCAGCACGTCCAGCGTGGTGCGGCTGCCGACGATGGCTTCCCGTTGCACACCCTCCAATGCGATCTGGTTGGCGCGTATGGCGGCCCGCGTGCTGTCGATGGTCGCGCGGCTGCTGGTCAGCGTCTCCCATGCCTGGGCCGCCTGCTGGATGACCTGCGTACGGAGGTCGTCCAACGTCTTTCGCGTCTGCTGCTGCTGCTGCCGGGCCTGGCGCACGCGGGAGTATTCGCCGCCGCCCTGATACAGGGGGATGGAGGCATTCAGCAGGACGGTCCCCGCCCGGGTGGACACCCCGGCGCTCAACGAGCCATCCGCCTGGGCGGCGACACCCTGTATGCTGAGCTGCGGCATCAGGGCGGCGAACTGCAGGTCTATGTTGTCCCGTGCCGCGGAGTCGTCGAACGTGGCGGCGATCACGTTGGGATTGTTCTGGACGGAAAGCTGCACCGCTTCCGCCTGGCTTTTTATCGGCAGCTTCAGCGGCTGCGGCTCAATTAGCTGCTCCGGCAGCTCGCCGACGAATTGCCGGTATTGCGAGCGGGCGATCTGCAGGTTGCCTTCGCTGGTTTGCCGGGTGGCGCGGGCGCCGGCAAGCGCGGCCTCGGCCTGGGCCACGTCCGTGCGGGTGATCTCGCCGACGCGGAAGCGGTCGTTGGTGGCCTGCAACTGCCGGGTCAGCACCTGCTCGTTGTTGATGTTGAGCTGCAGGACCTGCTGCTGCTGGATGACGTTGACGTAGGCGTTCACGACGTTGGTGAACACCGTCTGCTCGGTGGCGATCAGCCGGGCACGCTGGGCAAAGACGCGGTTGTCGGCCTGGTTGGTGCTCGCCCGCGTGGCGCCGCCAGAGTAAACCGGTTGGGTCAGCGTGATCTGGTTGGTGTCGATCCGCCGGTTGTTGCGACCCGTGACGGTGCTGGACAACCCAGTGAAGCTGTTCGTTGATGTCGTCGAGACATCCCCGCCGCTGAAGCCGATGCTGCTGGCGATGATCACCGAGGGCCGCCAGCCCGACAGCGCCTGCGGTACGCCTTCGTCCGTGACTCGCAGCGAGGCGCGGGAGGTTTGCAGCGTCGGGTTGTTGGAATAAGCGGCGGCCAGCGCGTCCTGGATGGTCTTGGGTTGCGCGCGAGCCGGGCCAGCAAGGCCGACCGCCAGGACCGGCAAAAAGGACGCGCACAGGATCATTTGACGCATGGGCTGTGGTCTCCGCAGATGCCGGGTCGATGCCTGGACGGCATATCCTGCCACAACCAGGCCCGGCGTTCCAACAGGCAGGACGGCAGTAGAAGTGGCGCTATGCCAGGATTGGGGCGGCGTCAGAATTGGAAGGTGGGGCGGGCGGCAAAGCCGGGCAGCAAAGGCGTCGCGCAGTCGAACATCGGCTGTGCCCGCAGGATGCCTGCCGCGCCGCTGTGCTCGGCCAGCACGCCGTGCCCGGCGCCGGCCCGCTCCGCCAGCACCGTCACCAGCCGTCCGCCGTCGCGGCGCACCTGGAGGCCGAGGGCATCAGGGATGGCGCGCACCGCACCCTCGATCATTATCACGTCCCATGGCGCCCCGGAGGGCAGTCCGTCCAGCAGCGGACCCGCCTGTATGCGGACGCCGGGCGCCACGGCCGGAAGCACGGCGTAGGCAATGGCCAGCAGCGCCTCGTCATCCTCCAGCGCCGTCACCTGGCCGCCGCATCCCGCCAGCAGCGCCGCGCCATAGCCAGGCCCGGCGCCGACGACCAGCACACGCTCCCCATCCCGCACGCGGGCGAGCTGGGTGAGGCGGGCGATCACCATCGGCTCCATGAGCGCGCGGCCACGGGGCAGCGGCACGTCCTCGTCCGCGTAGGCGAGCGAGGACAGGTGCGCCGGCAGGAACCGCTCGCGCGGCAGGCTGCGCATGGCGCGGATGATGCGGGGGTCGATGACCTTGTTGGGGCGTATCTGGCCGTCCACCATGTGGTCGCGGGCCTGGGCGAAGTCCTGGACGGGCGGCTGGGCGCTTGGCGGGGCGGGCTGGTCCATGACGGTCCTGTGTGCTGGTGCTGCGGCCTTATAGGTGCGCGCGGGCGCGGAGGCAAAGCAGGACGACGCTTGACCGGGACCGGGGCGTGGACGATATACGGCGCCCTGCGTCCCGGGGGTCCGGTGGCAGAGTGGTGATGCAGAGGACTGCAAATCCTCGAATGCCGGTTCGATTCCGGCCCGGACCTCCAGCGCGCTCATCTGACATCGTCTGGAAGTGGCCTGCGGTTGGCAGGCGGTCTGCGGGTGGTCGGACTCGAACCGACATGATCTTGCGATCGGCAGATTTTGAGTCTGCTGTGTCTACCGTTCCACCACACCCGCACGGCGCGCATCCTATACACGACCCTGCTCCCGCACGCCAAGCCGCTGCTTGGCGAGATATGCGTAAAAACCGGTTTGCGTCCGCCAGCCTGCGGCGCTATAGGGGCGTCCCGCCTGATCCCGGATAGCTCAGCTGGTAGAGCAAGCGACTGTTAATCGCTCGGTCGTTGGTTCGAGTCCAACTCCGGGAGCCAGGCGGCTCCCCTTTTATGACGGCTGGAAGGGCGTCATGGCCGCTGCCCGCGCCGCGTTCCTTCTGATGCTGCTGGCCTGCCCGGCCCTGGCGCAAGCGCCGCCCCCGGCATTGATGGCACTCGTCACGCAGGCCGCCGAGCGCCGCGGCATCCCCCCTGCCCTGGGCCATGCCGTCGCGACGGTCGAGAGCGGGTGGAACCCGGATGCGATCGGGACTGCCGGAGAGGTCGGGCTGATGCAGGTGATGCCCGCCACCGCCGTCATGCTGGGGTTCCGCGGAACCCTGGCTGAGTTGGCCGATCCCGCAACCAACGTGCGGCTTGGCATACGATACTTGGGCGACGCCTGGTTCCTGGCGCGCGGGGACCTTTGCACGGCGCTGATGAAGTATCGCGCCGGGCACGGGGAGGATGCGATGTCGGGGCGCAGCGTGGACTACTGCGCGCGGGTGCGCGCCTACCTGGCGTTGGTTGGGTCGCCATTGGCGCTGGAATTGCCGCCCTTGCCGGTTCCGACCGCACGGGCTCCACGCGGCTCTCACGCGTTCGTGGACAGTACGCGGTTCTGGGCGGCGTGGACCCGCAAGGTGGAGGCGCGCCGGACGGTTCATGCGGGCCATCAAGCCGCCAGCCGATGACCTGCCGCACCGCGGCTCTGGCGCCATGTTTTGACACGGGGCAGATGGCTGGGGCGGCGTAGGCGCCGGAACGGGCCGTGCCAGGCCGCGTAGGCCTGCTTGGTTTTTCCATTTGTGCGCAAACCTCGGGAGGTTTGCTTGGGCATCACCCGATCGTCATCAGGTTGGCGTTGCCGCCGGCCGCGGTCGTATTGGTGCTGACCACCTGCTCCTGCATCAGCATATCCAGCGCGCAGTCCGGGCCGGCCAGCACCGGCACGACCGGCCCCTCTCGCCGGGCCAAATGGTCCAGCAGGGCGAGCAGGGCGCCAGCCTCGCCGTCGAACAGCACGGCGTTGCAGGCCTCGGCCGGGTCCGGCGCCGCCGCAACCCATCCCGCCAGAGCCGGGGGCAAGCCCGGCGGCACCTCCCGCACCACGGCCCGGTTGCCGGTGGCCAGGGCCGCCGACACCTGGCGCAACGTCGCCGCTGGCAGACCCATGCAGGCAACGCTTCCGCGCGGCTGCGTCCGGTACAGGTTCCGCTCGCCCACCGGGCCCGGCAGTTCCATCGCCGCCCCAACTTGCGTGGCGGCGATCAATTCGGCGCAGGCCGCTGCCTCTGCGGGGTGTTCGGCTGCCAGCCAATCCGCCCAGGCTCGCGCCGGCGCCGGGACGGACCCAACCGGCAGGCCGGGGTTCGCCGGGCAAGCCGCCAGCAGCCGGCGCAGGTAGAGCGGCCCACCCGCCTTCGGCCCGGTGCCGGACAGGCCATGCCCGCCGAACGGCTGCACCCCCACCACGGCGCCGACCAGGTTGCGGTTGACATACACGTTGCCGGCGGCGGCCCGGTCCGCCATACGCTCGGCCACTTCGTCCAGCCGGGTGTGAATGCCGAACGTCAGGCCATAGCCGGTGGCGTTCACCGCATCCACGGTCGCGTCCAGCCGGTCCCGCGGCACGCGCAGCACATGCAGCACCGGGCCGAACACCTCCTGCTTCAGGTCCGAAACCGCGCCGACCTCGATCACGGTTGGCGCGACGAAGGTGCCGGCGTCGCACTCCGGCGGCAGCGGCGCAGCATAAACAGGGTGCCCCGCCGCGCGCATTGCCTCGACGTGCGCCAGGATGCCCTCGCGCGCCGCTTCCGAGATCACCGGGCCGACATCCGTATCCAGCCGCGCCGGGTTGCCGACCCGCAGCTCCGCCAGCGCACCGCGCAGCATCGCCAGGACGCGGTCCGCCGATTCCTCCTGGACGCATAGGAGGCGCAGCGCCGAGCACCGCTGCCCCGCGCTGTCGAAGGCGGATGCCAGCACGTCGGCGACCACCTGCTCCGTCAGCGCGCTGCTGTCCACGATCAGGGCGTTCTGGCCGCCGGTCTCGGCCACCAGCGGCACCGGATGGCCGTCCGGCCGCAACCGCCGGGCCAGTTGCGCCTGGATCAGCCGCGCCACCTCCGTCGAGCCGGTGAACACCACGCCTCCGACCCTTGGATCGCCGACGATCTGCGCGCCGATCTCTCCGGCGCCGGGCAGAAGTTGCAGGACGTCCGCCGGGACGCCGGCGGCGTGCAGGATGCGGACGGCCTGCGCGGCGATCAGCGGCGTTTCCTCCGCCGGCTTCGCCAGCACCGTGTTGCCCGCCGCCAGGGCCGCCGAAGCCTGGCCGGTGAAGATCGCCAGCGGGAAGTTCCACGGGCTGATGCAGGCCACGGGGCCGAGCGGCACGTGGGCCGGGCCGAAGCCCGCTGCCTGCCCGGCGTAGTAGCGCAGGAAGTCCACGGCTTCCCGCACCTCGGCCGCGGCGTTCGGCAGGCTCTTGCCCGCCTCCCGGACGATGAGGCCGAGCAAGTGCGGCATCTCCGCCTCCAGCGCATCGGCGGCGCGCAGCAGGCAGGCGGCGCGGTCGGCCGCCGGAGTCGCGGCCCAGCCCGGCGCGGCAGCGGCGGCGCGGGCTAGGGCAGCGTCCACCTCCGCGGGCATGGCATCCCGCATCCAGCCCACTACGTCCGCGGCGATGGCGGGGTTGCGGACCGGCTGCGGCGGGGCGGCGCCGTCGCCGGCCGTCCACGCCTCCGCCCCGTCCAGGACCGGCGCCAGGGACGCAAGGGTCTGCTCGTTCGAGAAGTCCAGCCCGGCGGAGTTGTGGCGGTCGTCGAACAGGTCGCGCGGCAGACGGATCATCGGATGCGGACTGCCGGCCGGCTGCTGCGCCGCTACCTGCCGCACGGGGTCGGCGGCCAGTTCGGACACGGGGACCGCCGGGTCCTGGATGCGGTTCACGAACGACGAGTTGGCGCCGTTCTCCAGCAGGCGGCGCACCAGGTAGGCCAGCAGGGTCTCGTGCGTGCCCACGGGGGCGTAGATGCGGCAGGGGCGGTCCAGCGGGCCGACGATCTCGTCATATAGCCCCTCACCCATGCCGTGCAGGCATTGGAACTCGTAGCGGTCCGGTCGCCAATCCCCCGCCATTTGGTAGATGGCGGCGACGGTGTAGGCGTTGTGGGTAGCAAACTGCGGGAACACCGCATCTGGCGCGGCCAGCAGCTTGCGGGCGCAGGCCAGGTAGGACACGTCGGTATGCGCCTTGCGGGTGAACACGGGGAAGCCGTCAAGCCCGTCCACCTGGGTGCGCTTGATTTCGCTGTCCCAGTAGGCGCCCTTCACCAGGCGCAGCATCAGCCGGTGCCCGCTGCGCCGGGCCAGGTCCACGATCCAGTCGAGCACACGGGGAGCGCGCTTCTGATAAGCCTGCACGACGAAGCCGATGCCGTCCCAACCCGCCAGCGCCGGGTCGAAGCACAGCGCCTCCAGCAGGTCGAGCGATAGCTCCAGCCGCTCGCTTTCCTCGGCGTCGATGTTCAGGCCGATGCCGTAGGTCTTGGCCAGCAGCGCCAGCGCCTGCAAGCGCGGCAGCAGCTCCGCCATCACCCGCGGGCGCTGCAGGCGGGAGTAGCGGGGGTGCAGGGCAGACAGCTTTATCGAGATCCCCGGGCCGCCGATGATGCCACGCCCGGCGCTGGCCGTGCCGATGGCGTGGATCGCCGTTTCGTAGTCCCTGTAGTAACGCTCGGCGTCGGCAGCGGTCATCGCCGCCTCGCCCAGCATGTCGTAGCTGTAGCGGTAGCCCCGCGCTTCCAGCCGGCGGCTGCGCCCCAACGCTTCCTGGATCGTCTGTCCCGTGACGAACTGCTCGCCCATCATACGCATCGCCAGGTCCACGCCCCGGCGGATCAGCGGCTCGCCGCCGCGGGCGACCAGCCGGGTCAGCGCTGCGGCCAGGCCGGACTGGGATGTGCCAGACTGGGATACACCAGACTGGGACGCGCCGCCCGTCAGCTTGCCCGTGACCACCAGGCCCCAGGTGGCGGCGTTCACGAATAGGGACGGCGAGTGCCCGACATGCGCCAGCCAATCTCCGGCGCCGATCTTGTCCCGGATCAGCGCGTCGCGCGTCGAGGTGTCGGGGATGCGGAGCAGGGCCTCGGCCAGGCACATCAGGGCAACGCCTTCCTGGGTGCTTAAAGAATACTCGCGCACCAGGCCCTCGACGGTGCCGCGGTTGCCCTTGGCGCGCAGGGCCGTCACCAGGCGGGCGGCCAGGGCCTCTGCCTGGGTGACGGTGTCGGGCGGCAGGGTGGCGCCGGGCAGCAGGGCCTTGACGCAATCCGGCTCCGCTCGTCGGTAGGCGGCGGTGACGGCGGCGCGCAACGGAGGTTGCGGCTGCACCCCGGCGAGAAAATCCTGGAAAGGGTGCGGGGCAGCCAGGGGGGCATGGTCGGGCATGGCAACGATGTGGGCGCGGATGACGGCGAAGGGAATGGCTGGCGTTACGGCTCGAACACCACCTGCACCCGGGTGCTGGGATACCGGGCAATGCCGAACTCGACCACCGCCTCGGCTTCGTCCACGTTGACGTTCTCGCACACCAGCAACGGCCGGCTGCGGGATACGCGCAGCAGCTTGCCCTCGGCCGCCGTGGGCATCCGGGCGCCGACGCGGGTCACGCGGCGGACGTAGTTGCCGACGCCTACTGCCGCCAACGCCGCGGTGATGGTCAGATGGTCCTGCAGGGCGTCCAGGATGCCAGGCAGCCGTTCCTGCGGGAAATAGTGGGTGGTCAGCGTCACCGGCATCCCGTCGGCCAGGCCGAGGCGCTCATAGGCAACGACGGGGTCGCCGGGTGTAACCTCCAAGCCGGCCGCCACGGGCTCGGTTGCCGCAATCACCCGTAGATGCAGCGCCTGGCCGGACGGCTCCCGGTTCTGCCGGCGTATCCACTCGCTGAACCGGGTGCGCGATTGCACCTCGTAGTCCAGCATGTCCTCGGCGACGAAGGCGCCGCGCCCCTGCTCGACCCGCACCAGGCCGGATTGGGCCAGGCTTTCGACGGCCCGGCGGATGGTATGGCGGTTCACTCCGTGTTCGGCGGCCAGTTGCGCCTCGGTTGGCAGACGGTCGCCGGGGCGCAGGCCGCGCGGGCCGATGCCGGCCGACAGGCGTTGCGCGATCTGGCGCCACACAGGCGCGGGCCGGGGGGTGATGGGGGGTGTGACACTGGGCGGGTCTGTCATGCAATCGTCATCCTTGCGGCCCCAGTCCCATGCAACTCCGGCTTGACTGCTACCGCGAATGGGCATAGTTGTCTAGACAAGTTGGAGGTCCCAGCCGATGAGCAGCGATGCCGACCTGACCCGCCGCCGGCAACGCTGGATGTCGGTCCTGGCCCGAGCCACGGCGGATGAGCTTGCCGCCGGGCTGCCGGACATGCCCGCCTACACACGCCTGCGCGGGCCGGAAGCCGGGCTCGTCATGCTGCGCGGCCGGGCTGGCGGGACCGGCAATCCGTTCAACCTGGGGGAGGCGACGGTGGTTCGCTGCACCGTCCGCACGCCGTCCGGGACGGTCGGGCATGCCTACTGCCTGGGGCGCGACCTGCGGCAGGCGGAACTGGCGGCGGTGCTGGATGCGCTGCTGCAGGACGCGGCGACCGGCCCGGCGCTGGAAACCGAGGTGGTCGCGCCCTTGGCCAAGGCACAGGCAGCCCGGCGCGCCCTGCTGGCCCGGCGTGCCGCGGCGACGCAGGTGCAGTTCTTCACCCTGGCGACGATGCGCTCATGACGCTCGGCGCCGGCTTCGCAGACCCCGTGCTGGATGGGCAGGCCTGTTTCCGCGCCGTGCTGGATGCCCTGGCGCATCCCGGCCGGATCGTCACCGCCGACGCGCCCGATCCGCCGTCGCCGCTGGACCCGGCTACCGCGGCGGTGCTGCTGACGCTGGTGGATGCGGAAACGCCGCTGTGGCTGGACGACGCGGCTGCGCCTGCACGAGACTGGATCGCCTTTCACTGCGCCGGACCCCTGGCGGCGCGTGGCGAGGCTGCATTTGGATTGTCGCTGGGTGCCGTATCGCTGGCAGGGTTCGGCACCGGGACGGACGATGCGCCGGAGGATGGGGCGACCCTGATCCTGCAAGTCGCGGCGCTGGACCGCGGCGTGCCGCTGCGCCTGTCAGGTCCGGGCCTCGCCGACCCCGCGGTTTTGCGGGTGGATGGCCTCCCATCGGGCTTTGTCCAGGAATGGGCGGCGAACCATGCCATGTTCCCGCGCGGGGTGGACCTGATCCTATGCGCCGGCAGCCGGATGGCCGCCCTGCCCCGCAGCGTGCGCATCGAGGAGGGATAAGAATGGCCTACGTCGCCGTAAAGGGTGGGGAACGCGCCATTGACGCCGCCCATGCCTGGCTGGCCCATGACCGCCGCGGCGACCCGGCGGTGCCGCTGCTGGCGCCGGAGCAGATCGAGCAGCAGCTCGGCCGCGCCGTGGACCGGGTGATGGCGGAGGGATCGCTGCTGGACCGCGGCCTGGCGGCGCTTGCCATACGCCAGGCGCAGGGCGACCTGATCGAAGCCGCGTTCCTGCTGCGCGCCTACCGCACCACCCTGCCCCGCTTTGCCCACTCCGAGCCGGTGGACACCGGCGCCATGCTGGTGACACGGCGGGTGTCGGCGATCTTCAAGGACCTGCCGGGCGGCCAGGTGTTGGGGCCGACCTATGACTATACCCATCGCCTGCTGGACCCGGCCGAGACGCCGGCGCCGGCCCTCCCGGCGGAGGCCGCTGCCGACCCGGCGCCGATGCCGCCCGCCTTCTCCATCCTGGGACAGGAAGGGCTGGTCGAGCCGGACGCCGCCGCCGGGGCGCAGCCGTTCGACATCACGCGGTCGCCGCTGTCGTTCCCGGCGGGTCGGGATGCCCGGCTGCAGGCTCTGGCGCGGGGGGATGAGGGGTTCCTGCTGGCCCTGGGCTACTCGACCCAGCGTGGCTACGGCAACACGCATCCCTTTGTGGGCGAGCTGCGGGTCGGCGAGGCGTCGGTGTGCATCACCCCGCCGGAGCTTGGCTTCACCGTGGACATCGGCGACGCCGTGCTGACGGAGTGCCAGATGGTCAACCAGTTCCAGGGTTCCCGCACGGCGCCGCCGCAGTTCACCCGGGGCTACGGCCTGTGTTTCGGCCACGGCGAGCGGCGGGCGATGGGCATGGCGCTGGTGGACCGGGCGATGCGGGCGGCGGAGCTGGGCGAGCACCCGTCCGCGCCGGCGCAGGACGTGGAGTTCGTGGTGTCCCACTGCGACAACGTGGAGGCGACGGGCTTCGTGGAGCACCTGAAGCTGCCGCACTACGTGGACTTCCAGAGCGAGCTTGAGACGATCCGGCGAATGCGGGCCGAGGCGCAGCAGACGGCGGACGCCTCGCTGAAGGATGCCGCAGAATGAGGACGGCAGCCCCCTTCTCCCTCTCCCTCCGGGAGAGGGTTGGGGTGAGGGGGGCTCGGCTGCGGCGCAGAGAACCGCCGGCGCCGCCCGCACCAGGCCACGTGCCGGCCAGGACTGTGCTTGAAGACCCCCTCACCCCGACCCTCTCCCGGAGGAAGAGGGAGAAGGCGGCATTTTGCTTATGACCTACAACTTCGCCTACCTCGACGAGCAAACCAAGCGGATGATCCGCCGGGCCATCCTGAAGGCCGTCGCGATCCCTGGGCATCAAGTGCCGTTTGGCAGCCGCGAGATGCCGCTGCCCTATGGCTGGGGCACCGGCGGCATCCAGGTCACGGCGGCCGTCCTCGGCCCGCAGGACGTGCTGAAGGTCATAGACCAGGGCGCCGACGACACCACCAACGCCGTCAGCATCCGGCGCTTCTTCGCGCGCACCGCCGGGGTCCGCACCACGACGCATACGTCGGAGGCCACCGTCATCCAAACCCGGCACCGCATCCCCGAGACCCCGCTGCGCGAGGGCCAGATCCTGGTTTACCAGGTGCCGATGCCCGAACCCCTGGCCAAGCTGGAACCCAGCCGCGCCGAAACCCGGCGGATGCACGGCCTGGCGGAGTACGGGCTGATGCACGTGAAGCTGTATGAGGACATCGCCCGGCTCGGCAGCGTCAGCACCAGCTACGACTTCCCGGTGATGGTCGGCGGGCGCTACCTGATGTCGCCGTCCCCCATCCCTGCCTTCGACAACCCGAAGCTGGATGGGATGCCGGCACTGCAACTGTTCGGCGCCGGGCGGGAGAAGCGCATCTACGCCATCCCGCCTTATACCGAGGTGCGGTCCCTGGACTTCGACGACCACCCGTTCCGCCCCACCCGGGCGCCAGGCACCTGCGCCCTGTGCGGCAGCGGCGAAAGCTACTTGGATGAGGTCGTCACCGACGACCAGGGCGGGCGGATGTTCGTGTGCTCCGACACGGATTATTGCAGCGGGCGCGCCGCCATGCAGGAGGCCGCGGAGTGATGGCCCGGCAGCCCCGCCTCGCACGCCGCGGGCGCACGCAGGCCGACCACATGGCGCAAAGCGACGCTTCCTGCTCCCTCTCCCTCCGGGAGAGGGCCGGGGTGAGGGGGCCTTCGCTGCGGAGCGGAGCACCTCCTGTGCCGGCGGCGCGCAACCCGGCGTCGGTGAAAACGGTGCTGTCCCGCCCCCTCACCCCAACCCTCTCCCGGAGGGAGAAGGAGCCAAGCACGGTCCTGTCCCGTGGGGTCCGCCATGGATGACGCCCTGCTATCCGCCCGCGGCCTGGAGTTGCGGTTCGGCGGCATCACCGCCTTGGATGATGTCACCGCCGACCTCTGGCCCGGCGAGGTCCTGGCGGTCGTCGGCGAGTCCGGGTCCGGCAAAACCACCCTATTGAATGTCCTATCCGGACGCCTCGCGCCGGACGCAGGTTCCGTCTGGTATCGAGACCCCGTAGGCGCGCTGCACGACTTGCAGGCGATGCCGGCGCCCCGGCTGCGGGCGCTGCACCGGTCGGATTGGGGATACGTCCACCAGGACCCGCGCAGCGCCCTGCGGATGCGGGTCTCCGCCGGCGGCAACGTCGGCGAGCGGCTGATGGCCCAGGGCGTCCGCCATTACGGCGATATCCGCGACACCGTGGCCGACTGGCTGCGCCAGGTCGAGATCGACCCGGCGCGCATGGACGACATGCCGCACACCTTCTCGGGCGGGATGCTGCAACGCCTGCAGATCGCCCGCACGCTGGTGACGCATCCCCGCCTGGTGTTCATGGACGAACCGACCGGCGGCCTGGACGTGTCGGTGCAGGCGCGGCTGCTGGACCTGATCCGCGGCCTGGTGGCGCGGCTGGGCATCGCCGTGGTGCTGGTGACGCACGACATCGCCGTGGCGCGGCTGCTGGCCGGGCGCATCCTGGTGATGCAGGGCGGACACGTGGTGGAGACCGGGCTGACGGACCAGGTGCTGGACGACCCGCAGCATCCCTATACGCAGCTCCTGGTCAGCTCGGTGCTGCAAGCGTGAGCGCCGGGCAGCAGCAAGCGGCAGTTGGCGTCCTTCTCCCTCCCCCTCCGGGAGAGGGGCGGGGTGAGGGGGTCTTGGCTGCGGAGCCGGGCGCTCATGGCGTCGCTGGAGCAGGGTTCATGCGGGTCGGGGTCGGTGCTTGCCCACCCCCTCACCCCGACCCTCTCGCGGAGGGAGAGGGAGAAGGCGGCGACTCGATTAAGGCCGAAACACTGCATCGCTTCGCACCAGGCACCTTCGAAGGATGCCCGGCATGACCGTCATGCTCCGGGCCGAGGGCCTGGCCAAGACCTTCACCCTGCACCTGCAAGGCGGCACACGCATTCCCGTGCTGGACGGCGTCGGCTTTGAGCTGCGTGCCGGCCAATGCGTTGCGCTGGCCGGGCCGTCCGGGGCGGGCAAGAGCACCCTGATACGCAGCCTGTATGGCGCCTACCGCGTGGATGCCGGGCACATCCTGGTGCGGCATGGCGGCGCGCTGGTGGACATCGCCCGGGCCGACCCGCGGCTGGTGCTGCGGGTCCGCCGCGACAGCTTGGGCTACGTCAGCCAGTTCCTGCGCGTGGTTCCCCGAGTCCCGGCGCTGGACGTGGTGGCGGAGGCCGCAGTGCTGCGCGGGCGCCCGTTGGAAGACGCTCGGCGGGAGGCGGCTGCCCTGTTGGCGCAGCTCGGAATCCCGCACCAGCTGCATTCCCTGCCGCCCGCCACCTTCTCCGGCGGGGAGCAGCAGCGGGTCAACCTGGCGCGGGGGTTCATCGGCGGCCACCCCGTGCTATTGCTGGACGAGCCGACGGCGTCGCTCGACCCACGCAACCGGGACGTGGTGGTCGGCATGGTACAGGCCGCCAAGGCGCGCGGCGCCGCCATCGTCGGCATCTTCCACGACGCCGCGGTGCGGGACGCCGTGGCGGATGACACCCTGCACGTCCACCCCCATCAGGAAGCCGCATGACGATACTCACCAACGCCCGCCTGGTCCTGTCTGACGAAGTGCTGCTCGGCACCGTCGTGCTGGATGGCGCGCGCATCGCCGAGGTGCAGCCGGGCCGCAGCAATGCGCCGGGTGCCGTGGACCTGGGCGGCGACCTGCTCGTGCCCGGCGTCGTGGACGTCCACACCGACAACCTGGAGCGCCAGGTGCAGCCGCGCAGCAACGCCCGCTGGCCCAGCCGGTCGGCCATGCTGGCGCATGACGCGCAGTGCGCCGCCGCCGGGGTCACGACGGTGCTGGACGCGCTGTGCCTGGGCGACCTCGGCTTCGACAAGGACCGCACCCAGACCTTCCACGACGGCGTGCGCGACCTGACGGCACTGGCGGGCACCGACCTGTTCAAGGCCGAGCACTTCCTGCACCTGCGCTGCGAGCTGCCGGCGCCGGACATGCTGGAGCTGCTGGAGCCGGTGGCGGAGCACCCACGCGTACGCATGGCCAGCCTGATGGACCACAGCCCCGGCATCGGCCAGTACGCCAACCTGGACCGCTACCGGAAGATGCGGGTGCGGGAGGGGCACTCGGCCGCGTGGATCGAGGGCCGGATCGTGGAGCTGCAGGAACAGCGCGAGCGCACGCGCAGCCCGAACCGCCGGGCGCTGCTGGAGCGGCTGATCCCGCTGGGCATCGTGCTGGCCAGCCACGACGACAACCTGGCGGAGGAGGTGGCGGAGAACGCCGCCGACGGTATCCGCATCAGCGAGTTCCCGGTGTCCATGGTGGCCGCGGCGGAAGCCCGGCGGCTCGGCATGACGGTGATCGCCGGCGCCCCGAACATCGTGCGCGGCGGATCGCACA
>CAXTCI010000145.1:0-13813 GCA_964242325.1 uncultured Acetobacteraceae bacterium | reverse complement strand
CCGCACTCCAAGCAGCCTGACAGCGGACCACCGAATTCGCCACCAGCATCAATGGATTGGGATTACGGTCCGTGGGGCGGTCCGTTCTTTTGATTGTCCCGGTCCGGGTAGTGTTGAGCGTCTAGCATTTTGAAGTCTGGCGTTGCCATGGTGTCGAAGCTGGTTCCTTGGATGGGAAAGATCGGAACGAGAATTTGAAGCAACCTCGTTGCTGCCGACTTGTATTCATTCCGATTACCCGAACATGCATGCTGCACCATGGCAGCCGGAGAAGCTGATGAGCGACCTACCTGATACCGTGACGCGAAGGAGTGGACATCCAATCCTGCGGTTGCTGGCTGCATTCCCGATTGCCTGTTTCACCTGCGCGCTGTTTACGGATCTCGCCTACGTGCAGACGGAAAATGTCATGTGGGTGGATTTCTCTGATTGGTTGCTGGCGGTGGGGATGGCCGGTGGCGTCGTGGCCGCCGTTGCAGGCCTGCTGAGCCTCATTGCCAATCGCCGCCGCACGCAACGGTTCAGTTGGTCCGTGGCGCTTGGCAGCTTGGTGGTGCTCGTGATTGCCCTTTTCAATAACTTTGTGCACAGCCGTGATGCCTGGACCTCGGTTATGCCACTCGGCCTCGTGTTGTCGGCGGCTACCGTGCTGGCCGTGCTGGCGACTGCTTGGCTTGCTGCCAATGCGGACCGCCGGCGCGACGTGGCGGTGCCATACTCAGGAGTACGTCAGTGATGACTGGACCATCCAATTTGACGCCGCGGCTTGCGCTGGCGGGTGTCGCCCTTCTTGCCTTGACCGCCGCCGGCCCTGACGACTTCGACGTCAAGACGCAGATCGGTCCCAATCCCGTCCTGCCGGAGCCGCAGCAGTACTTGGTGCCACCCATGCATCTGGCCCCGATTGTCGGCTGGAAGGATGGCGAGACGCCAACGGTGCCGGACGGGATGAAGGTTACGGCAATGGCCACCGGGCTGGACCATCCGCGCTCGGTTTACACGTTGCCGAATGGCGACGTGCTGGTGGTGGAGTCGCGCGGTCCCGACCTTGATCCGGTAACCCGGCCGAAGAACATCGTCATGAGGTGGGTCGAGGCATTCGTCACCTCGGCGGGGACCGCCAAGGGCAACAACCGGATTACTCTGCTCCGCGACACCCACGGCGACGGCAAGTATGACCTTCGCACTGTATTTATTGACCATTTGTATTCGCCGTTTGGCGTCGCGCTGGTCGGCGATGACCTTTATGTCGCCAATACCGATGCCATCCTGCGTTTCCATTATACGCCAGGCGTCACCAGCATCACCGAGCCTGGCACCGTGCTGACGCCGTTGCCTGGTGGGCCGATTGACCATCACTGGACCAAGAGCCTCGTCGCCAGCGAGGATGGCACCAAGCTTTATGCCGGGGTCGGCTCCAACAGCAACATCACCGAGAACGGCATTGGCGCCGAGCTTGACCGCGCGTCGATCTGGGAGGTTGACCGTGCAACCGGGGCGCATCGCATCTTTGCCGATGGCCTGCGTAACCCGAACGGCCTGAGCTGGGAGCCACAGAGTCATGCCCTCTGGGCCGTCATCAATGAGCGGGACGAACTCGGCCCGAACCTGGTTCCCGACTACATGACTTCGGTTAGGGATGGTGGCTTCTATGGCTGGCCGTACAGCTATTATGGCCAGCATGTTGACCCGCGTGTGCAGCCGCAACGGCCGGATCTGGTCGCCAAGGCCATCATGCCTGACTACGCGCTGAGTTCGCATGTCGCGCCGCTCGGCCTGGTGTTCGATACCGGCAGTGGCCTGCCTGCAAAGTATAGCGGTGGCGCCTTTGTCGGGGAGCACGGGAGTTGGAACCGGCAGATCCTCAACGGCTACAAGGTGGTGTTCGTCCCGTTTGCAGACGGCACGCCGAACGGCATGGCCGAGGACGTGGTTACTGGGTTCTTGGACAGTGACGGCCGTGCCCATGGCCGACCGGTTGCGCTGGCGCTGGACAAGGCTGGCGCGCTGATGATCGCGGACGATGTCGGCAATGCGGTGTGGCGTGTGACGGCTGACACTCAGAAGCAGGCGGCACGGACCAACTAGCTTAGCCGGGTTTGGATGGGTGGGGGCAGTTAGGGCTGCCTCCATCTGCGTAATGGAGACTTGAGCCGTTTACTGGCGTTTCGTGACGTCTTGGTTGTGACTATGATGAGGTCAGGCGGTTGCGACCTGGTTTCGTTGCGTTGGTGGTTGACTTACGAACTATCAACTCCGCCGGCAGTATGCGGTCCTGGATGCCGGTCGGTTCGGTGAGCATCTGTAGGGCAAGCCGACCCTTTTCTGCATGTGACTGACGGATTGTCGTCAGGAATGGCCCATCAAGCCCGCCGCCCGCTGTGTCATCGAAGCCAACGACTGACAGGTCGCCGGGCACAGTAAGATCTGCCTTGTGTGCCGCGGCCATTGCACCCAGCGCGAGCCGGTCGCTCATGGCCAGGATCGCCGTGGGCCGCGGCTCCGCCCCTTGCAGTAGCGGCAGGAGCAGGTCGCAGGCGCGCCGCTCGTCGTTCAGGGCGCATTCAACGAGTGGAATCGCGAGGGGGTCTATCCCTCCCTGCGCCAGCGCCGCCCGGTAACCGGCAAGCCGCGCAATGGGCACCCCATAGGTTGCTGCGGCGACACGGGCCGGAGAAACCGCTCCGTCGAACCCATCGGCCATCAGCTTGAGCGACAAGACTGCGAAGTGGCGATGCCCCAAACTGAGCAGGTGCTCGGCCGCCTGTCGCGCGCCGCCCTCGTCGTCAATTCCAACGAACGGCACCCCCGGCAGGCGCGGTTGGTCCACCACGACGTAAGGCAGCCCACGCGCCAGCACCGAGGCGACCACAGGGCTGTTTTGCGCCAGTGAATACAGTACGAAGCCGTCCACGGCCGCATCGCGCACCGCTTGCACTTCGTGGGGCGCGACCGGGTCACCGTCAGCCAGGGTGGGTGCGGCAATCAGCAGCAGGTTGGTGCGCAACCCCCGGCAAGCCTCGGCCACGCCGCCCAGGAAGCCGATCGCAGTTGGGTCGGAGAACGCGTATGGCAGGTCCTCGCTGAAGGCGAGCCCGATGGCGCCGTGACGGCCGGTCCGCAACGACCTCGCGCCAGGATTCGGACCGAAGTAGCCCAGGGCACGGGCGGTCGCGAACACGCGCTCCCGTAGCGGTGCCGAAAGCTGGTCGGGCCGGGCGAAGGCGTTGGACACCGTGGTGTGCGATACGCCGGCAGCCTGGGCCACGTCGCGTAGCGTGGCGCGCTTTGGGGCGATGTCTCGGGTCCCGTCCATTGCAGCAAGAGATTAGGCGCGGTCTCTTGACCGTTCAAGCGACGGGTCCTTTATCTGTCTTGACCGTTCAAGATGGAGGTGGCTCATGCCGCAAACGGGTGCAGCGGTATCAGTAGGTCGAAGTCAGGCCGGACCTCTTCCCTGGATTCGGCGATGGGACTCGGCGTGGTTGGCGATTGCCGCGGTGTTCCTGGCAGACGGGCTGGCGTTCGGCGTTTGGGTCTCGCAGTTGCCGTCGCTCAAGCGGGGGCTTGGGCTGTCCGACCTTGCCTTTGCCGTGGCGCTTGCCGGGTTGGTCGGCGGCGCGTTCGTGGCCATGCCGGTGGCGGGCGCGCTGGCGATGCGGCTTGGCAGCCGCCGCCTGACCCGGACGGCTTCCGTCGTGGCGGCGTTGGCGCTCGCCCTGCCCGGCTGGGCGCCGACGTTGCCGTTGCTCGTTGCGGCGACGGCGGCGTTCGGCCTCGTGCGCGGGATGACCGAGGTTCCGATGAACACGCAGGCGAGCCTGCTGGAAGTCCGGGATGGCCGGGCGCGGATGTCGTCGTTCCATGGCTGCTTCAGCCTCGGCGGTTTTGGGGGCGCCTGCGTCGGCTCGGTGCTGCTGGGGTTCGGCGTCCCGGCCTCGGCGTCCCTGACCGGGGTGGGCGTGCTGCTTGCGCTTGCGGCCCTGGTGGCCACCCGGCACCTGCTGCAGGATGGCCCGGGGCAGGCGCAGCACGCGGCGGAGAAGCCGGCGATGTCGGGCCTGCTGCGCGACGGCGCGCTGCTCATTCTCGGCGCACTCGCGTTCCTTGGGCTGTTCGGAGAGGGCGCCATGGCCGATTGGAGCGCGTTGCTGCTGGAACGGACGACCGGGGTTGGGCCGGCTGCGGCGGCACTCGGCTATGCGGCGTTTTCGGTCGCCATGATGACTGGCCGCTTCTCCGGCGATTGGGTGGTATCCCGTCTTGGCCGCCGCCGCACGCTGCGGCTGAGCGGGGCGGCGGCAGCGGCGGGTATGGCGACGGCGCTGGTCGCCCCGTATTGGCTTGCCGTGCTCGGCTTCGCCGTCGTGGGCATCGGCTATGCCAACCTGGTGCCGATCCTGTTCAGCGCCGGCGCCAAGCGGGCCGGCGCCGGCGGGATCGCCGCCGTGTCAACGCTGGGATATGCCGGGTTCGTCATCGGGCCGCCCTGCATCGGCGCGCTGTCCGCCATGTCGGGCAGCCTGCCGCTGGCGCTGGCTCCGGTGGCGGCATTCGGCGCGATGATCGCGCTCGGCGCCGGGGCGGTGGGGCCGAGCCGGTGATGACCTGGCTTCCCGGCCTGCAAGCCTGGTTGCCCGGCGCCGGCGTCATGCTTGCGGCGGCGCTGGCCGCGCTGCTGGCCCATTGGCTTTCGGTGCGGCTCGTTCCGCATGTGCCGGTGCCTGGACGGGCGCGAGGCTTCGTGCGGACATTCGTCACGGCCACGACGGGTCCGAGCCGGCTTGCCGTGGTCCTCGGCGCATTGTGGGCGTCCCTGCCATGGGTCAGCTTCCCGGCTGAAGTGTCATACAACATCGGCCGCACGCTTGCCGTCGGCCTGATCGTACTGGCCGGGTGGAGCGCCGCGCGGGCCATCGAGGTCGCGGCGACGTTGCATCTGCAGCACTTCCGCATTGACGTGGACGACAACCTGCTGGCGCGCAAGCACGTCACCCAGGTACGTATCCTCAAGCGCGCGGGCGATGTGCTGATCGGCCTTGTCACCATTGCCACGGCGCTGATGACCCTGGACTCCGTGCGGGCCTATGGTGTCAGCCTGTTTGCCTCTGCAGGTGCTGCGAGCCTGGTGATCGGCCTCGCTGCACGGCCGTTGCTCGCCAACCTGATCGCCGGCGTGCAGATCGCCGTGACGCAGCCGATCCGGCTGGAGGACGCCGTCATCGTCGAGGGCGAGTGGGGCTGGGTGGAGGAGATCACCGGCACCTATGTCGTCGTGCGGCTATGGGACTGGCGCCGGATGATCCTGCCGCTGTCGTATTTCCTGGAGAAGCCGTTTCAGAACTGGACGCGCGAGACGGCCTCGCTGATCGGATCGGTGTTCGTGCACGTGGATTACTCCGTGCCGTTCGAGGCCGTGCGCGAGGAGCTGACGAAGATTGCCCGGGCCAGCCCACTCTGGGACGGACGGGTGGTGAACCTGCAAGTGAGCGACGCCACGGAGCGGACTGTGCAACTGCGCGCCCTGGTGAGCGCGCGCAATGCGCCGCAAACCTGGGATCTCCGTTGCGAGGTGCGGGAGAAGCTGATCGTTTACCTGCAACGCGAGCATCCGCAGGCGCTGCCGACGGCCCGGGTGGACTTGCGTGCGGGACTTGGTGATGCCGCGTCGCATGTGGGTGGGGCGGCGGCGCCCCGGCCGGATGCTGGGGGTAGCTACGCGGCGCCGGTTGCGCAGGGCCGCGAGGTCCCGACCAACTCAGAAGCGGGACATGCGGGCTGAGGTGGTGGTGGTGCCTAGATGGGACTCCCTGGCGTCATAGGCGCTAAGTTAGAGGTGTGTCGCCTCCCCACGACCGCCCCAGGCCCTTGTCTCATTCGTGGGCACGGGCACGAACATCCCGACCGAGCCGGTCAAATCGGCTTACGTTAGCGCTTATGACCCCTGGCATCTGCAACGCCGGTCCGTGCGGGTTTGGCGATCTGGGCCAGGCATTCCGCTGAGTCTGCTATAGCCCTGGCATTGGAAGAGCGTTGCCGTGTCAACCGACCTCGAATCCAATTCGTCGTCAGTTGTTCTAGGCTGCCTGTGGGGCGGCACTCTCTCCAACAGCGGATTGAGGCCGGACTGCTTGTGTCAGCCCGCGACAAAATTCACGGCGCCACATAGGCCCAGGGCCAACGCAGCCTCTGCCACCACGTAGAGCAGGCCAAGTTTGCCCATCTTCGAGTCTTCGTTCGTGTCGCTTTCCAGGCTGAGGACGAGGTCCTCGGTGGTCAGGGCGTCGGTGATTGGTTGGTGCTGCATAGTCAATTTGTCCATTCTCAACGCCGGTTCCACGGGCAGCATGTTCGAACGCCCGCGAAAGGCGACTACTCTATACGTCTACAATGGCCGGAACGGAACGCCGTGCGGACGATATCATTCATGCGTGCCAGTATGGCCCGAGCAGCCCAGCCGCCCCTGATCCCGCCCTGAACGGCAGAAGCCATATGCCGGTGGGACCTATTGGCCGCCTGTGTGCCCCTGGGCGTCGGCGACAACGGTTGGCTGATCTCTCGCGACCTGACACCCTGGGCCGGTCCAGTGCTGCGGACCGTGCGGCAGACAGGCGGGAGAAAGATTTTTGGAGCAGTTGAACGCCTTTGTCGCAGGCGCACGGTGCGAGGTGCCGGGCAAGCCGGGCGGCCCGTTGGATGGCCTGACCTTTGCCGTGAAGGACCTGATTGATGTGGCAGGCTGGCCGACCGGCGGCGGCAACCCTGATTGGCCGCGCTGCTACCCCACGCCGACGCGCCATGCCTGGGTGGTGCAGACGCTGCTGGACGCGGGCGCCTCCGTCCTCGGCAAGACGGTTACCGACGAGGTGTCCCTCGGCATCCTGGGCGAGAACGCCCATGACGGCACGCCGCTCAACCCGGCGGCGCCGGGCCGGGTGCCCGGCGGCTCATCCAGCGGCTCCGCCTCAGCCGTTGCCGGCGGGGTGTGCGATTTCGCGCTCGGCACCGATAGCGGCGGCTCGGTCCGGGTGCCTGCCAGCTTCTGCGGGCTGTACGGCATCCGCCCCACCCATGGCCGCATCAACTTCGCGGGCATCACCGTGCAGTCGCCCAGCGCGGATACCTGTGGGTGGTTCGCCCGCGACGCCGCCACTTTTGCCCGCATAGGAGAGGTGCTGTGCGGGGCATCCCTGTCGGATCGGCTGCCGTCAACCCTGCTGGTGGCGACGGACGCCTTCGGGTTCGCTGATCCGGCTGTGCAGGACGCGCTGGCGCCGCTGGTGGAGCGGCTGGCCTCCTTGATCGGCCAGCGCCACGATGAGAGCCTGGCGCCACAGGGGCTGTCGGTTTGGCAGCGCGCCCAGCGCGTGCTGCAAAGCAGCGAGTCCTGGCAGACGTTCCAGCCCTGGCTGGATACCTGCAACCCACGCCTGGCGTTCAGCGTGGCGCGTGGCCTGGTGTTCGGCTCGGCGCTGACCGACGCCGAGCGGAGCACCGCGGCGCTGATGCGGGAAGAAGCGCGGGCGCGGCTGCGCCTGTTGCTGCCGCCGGGCACGGTGATGTGCCTGCCGACGACGCCATTCCCTGGCCCGGCGCGCGGGTTGCCATTGTCGGAGCTGGACTTCCTGCGCGAGCGGATAAGCTGCTTGACCAGCCACGGCGGCCTGACCGGCGTGCCGCAGGTCAGCCTGCCCGGTGCCACCGTGGACGGCGCGCCGGTGGGGCTATCCATCATTGGCGCGCGCGGCAGCGACCTTGATTTGATGCTTGTCGCCCGCCGGTTCGCCGAAGCCGCTTGAAAGGGACCTGATGGATACCGAACCGAACTTGCCGGACGTGGTCGCCGAGGTGCGTGCCCTGTTCGAGCGTTACGAGCAGGCGCTGGTTGACCGGGATGTGGAGGTGCTGGACGCCACGTTCTGGGATAGCCCGCATACGATCCGCTACGCCTTTGCGGAGCATGGACACGGCTTTGCCGAAATCCATGCCCACCGGGTAGCCCGGCCGGCGGGACCCGGCATCAAGGAGCGCCGGTTGCGGCTGGAGATCCTGACGCTCGGACGGGACCTTGCCACCGTCAACTTGGAGTTCAAGGTGCGGGGCCGGGACCTGGTGGGGCGGCAAAGCCAGACCTGGGTGCGGTTCGCGGATGTGGGCTGGAAGGTGGTCGCCGCGCATGTCTCGGCCCAGCAGGGGGTGGGCTGACGCCGCGGTGGCAGCGGGCTTGCATGGGTGCAGGGCCATCCAGCACCGTCGTCCAGTCCGGGAATGCAACCATGCTCCGCCGCGCCCTCCTCGCCACGGCCCTGGCCGCCCCTGCCATCGTGCCGCACGCCGTGCTGGGACAGGCGCTGCGCAAGGTTAAGCTCGGGTCGGCGTTCACCACCACGACCAACGCCATGTTCCTGATGCCGGACCTGCTGCGGTCCGAGGGCATCGAGGCCGAGGTCGTGACTTTCCCCAGCCTGGTGCAGCGGATGCAGGCCGTGGCATCCGGCGCCGTGGACGTGGGCAATGGCGGGCTGTCGGCCACCATGCAGGTCGCCACCAAGGGGTTTCCAATGGCGGTGCTGGCAAATGGCTGCGACGGCGGCTGGATGCTGCTGGCCAAGCCGGGGATCACCGAGATGGCCCAGCTCCGCGGCAAGAAGATAGGGGTGCAGAATGGGTCCATCGCGCTGGTCAGCCTGACTTGGAAGCTGCGGCACGAGGGACTGCTGGACAAGGTGGAGCTGCTGTTCCTCGACAACCAGGACCAGCCGGTGCCGCTGGCGCGCGGCGACGTGGATGCGATCTGCTGCTTCGAGCCGTATGCGACGTTTGCCGAGCTGAGCGGCTTCGGCCATCGCCTGTGGGTGCCCTACGATACGCCGATGGGCAAGACGAACCTGGGCTTCGTCGCCAGCACGCCGTTCATCACCAAGGAGCCGGACCTGACCCGCACGCTGGTGCGTGCCCACGTCGCTGCGACTGGGCGCATGAAGGCCGACCCGGCGATTGCGGTGGAGACGACGGTCAAGCAGTTCAACATGGCCCGGGATGTGGCGGAGGCCAGCACCAAGAACCTGTTCTTCAGCGCCGACAGCGGGGAGGCGTTCCAGTCCGGTCTCAAGGCGCTCGCGGGGATGATGCTGGCCGACAAGCTGCTGGACGAGGAGCCGAAGTGGGGCGAGTTCCTCGATACGCGGTTCCTGTAGGCTGGGAGATGCGAAAGGCTCCTTGTTGCGGTTTCCTCCGTCATGGCGAGGCGTGCAGCGCCGCGGCAGTCCAGGGGCCGCAAGCGCCGTCCTTTCGGACCTTGGATTGCTACGCCGCTAGGATGGATCGCAATGACGGGGACGGTCAGGCTACGGGATGCCCAACGTGACGCGGGCGCGGCTGGTGCTCGGCCTGGTGCCGCTGCTGGTGCTGCTGGGCGCGTGGCAGGCCGCGGTCGTGGCCCATTTGTATCCGCCGGTGCTGCTGCCGTCGCCGGCCAAGGTGGCCGGGGCATTCGTGCAATGGGGACCGCTGATCGCCACCAACGCGCTGGCCAGCGTCACCCGCGTGGCGGTCGGGGTCGGGGCGGCCTTTGCCGTGGCGGTGCCGCTGGGGCTGCTGATTGGGCGCTATCCGGTGCTGGACCGGCTGACCGACTGGTCCATCCAGGCGTTCCGGGCGGTGCCGCCGATCTCGCTGATCCCGCTGGCCATGCTGTTCTTCGGCATTGGGGATACCCCGGCCATCGTGCTGATCTTCTTGTCAGCGATCTGGCCGCTGCTGCTGAACACCATCTTCGGCGTGCGCGGCATCGAGCGGACGCTGCTGAAGGTCGCGGCGTCCGCCCGCGCCAGCGAGGGGCTGGTGCTGCGCGATGTCGTGCTGCCGGCGGCGCTGCCGTCCATCTTCACCGGGCTGCGCCTGGCGATCGGCGGCGGCTGGCTGACGGTGGTGACGGCGGAGATGATCGCGGTGAAATCGGGGCTGGGCTACATGATCCTGAACGCGCAGATGACCTTCCGGACCGAGCTGATCTTTGCCGGCATCATTGTGATCGGCGCCATCGGGCTGCTGGCGGACCAGGCGGTGCGCCGCTTGCGCGCGCGGGCGTGCCGGTGGCAGGACGGGCTGACGGCTAGCGGGGGATGACGGGCTTCATCGAGTGCATCGGCGTGGGGAAGACTTACGCTGGCAAGGCCGGGCCAGTGGAGGCGCTGCGCGGGATTGATATTGCCTGCGGCGCTGGCGAATTCGTCTGCTTGCTCGGCCTGTCTGGGTGCGGCAAGAGCACGCTGCTGCAGATGATCGCCGGGCTGGAGGCGCCGACGATGGGGCAGATCGTCGTCGCCGGGCGGGAGCTGGACGGGCCTTCGCCGGCCACCAGCATCGTGTTCCAGGACCACGGGCTGTTTCCCTGGATGACCGTGCGCGGCAATGTCGAGTTCAACATGAAGGCCCGGCGCTTGCCGGCGGCCGAGCGCCGGGGGCGCGGGGAGGAGATGCTGGCGCTGACGGGACTGCAGGGATTTGCCGGGCGTTATCCGCATGAGCTGTCGGGTGGGATGCGGCAGCGGGTCGGCATCGCCCGGGCGCTGACTACCCGCCCGCAGGCGCTATTGATGGACGAGCCTTTCGGCGCGCTGGATGCCCAGACCCGCGGGCACCTGCAGGCGGAGCTGCTGCAGATCTGGTCGGTGCAGCGTACGACCGTGCTGTTCGTCACGCATAGCATTGACGAGGCCGTGTTCCTGGCCGACCGCATCCTGGTGTTCACGCCCCGGCCGGGCCGGCTGTCGGCGGTGGTGCCGGTGGACTTGCCGCGGCCCCGGGTGCCTGGCACCGCCGAGTTTGCCCGGGTCGCCCTTGAGCTGCGTGCTGCGCTGGGGTCGGAGGGGGGGACCGAATGAGGCTGCTGCTGGCCAATCCCAACACCAGCCAGGCGGTGACGGACCGGATCGCCGCGGTGGCGCGCGCCAATGCCTCGCCGGGGACGACCATCCATGCCGTCACGGCGGGGCGCGGCGTGCCGTATATCGCCACCCGGGCGGAGGCGGTGATCGGCGCCGGGGCGGTGCTGGAGCTGCTGGGCGAACATGCCGGGGACGCCGACGCCGCCGTGGTGGCCGCCTTCGGTGATCCCGGCCTGGGCGCGGCGCGGGAGCTGCTGTCCATCCCGGTCACCGGCATGGCGGAGGCGTCCATGCTGACTGCCTGCATGCTGGGCCGCCGCTTCGCCATCGTCACCTTCGCCCCGGCGCTCGGCTCCTGGTATGGGGAGATCGTGGAGGCCGTTGGCCTGGGGGCACGGTGCTCGGGCGTGCATTGGCTGGACGAGCCGTTTGCCGATGTGGCCGGGGTGGCGGAGGAGAAGGCGGCGCGGCTGGTCGCCCTGTGCGGCGATGCCGTGGCGGCCGGGGCGGAGGTCTGCATCCTGGGCGGTGCGCCGCTGGCCGGGCTGGCGGCCGAGGTGGCGGACCAGGTTGCCGTGCCCTTGGTGGACGGCGTGGCCGCCGCCGTGCGCCAGGCGGAGGTGCTGGCGTCCCTGCGCCCGCGCAAGGCCACCGCCGGCAGCTTCCGCCGCCCCGCCGCCAAGCCGATGCAGGGCATGTCGCCTGCGGTGACGCGGCTGTTCCAGGGTGGCCCGGCATGACCCGGCCGATCCGCCTGGGCATCCTGACGCCCTCGTCCAACACGGTGCTGGAGCCGCTGTCGGCCGCGATCATCCGCGGCCTGCCGGGTGCGAGCGTGCATTTCAGCCGGTTTCCTGTGACTGAGATCGCCCTGACCCCGGGTGCTCTGGCGCAGTTCGATGACGCCGCCGTCCTGCGGGCGGCCGAGCTGCTGGCCCATGCGCGGGTGGACGTGATTGCCTGGAGCGGCACCTCGGCGAGTTGGCTCGGCTTTGGAGCTGACGAGGCGCTGTGCGCCCGCATCCAGGCGGCAACGGGCGTGCGCGCGACGACCAGCGTTCTGGCGTTGAATGACGCCCTGGCCCGGACCGGGGTGCGACGCCTGGGGCTGGTCACGCCGTATCGCGGCGACGTGCAGGCGCGGATCGTCGCCAACTACGCCGGGCTGGGCGTCGAGTGCGTGGCGGAGCGGCACTTGGACCTGCAGGACAACTTTTCGTTTGCCGAAGTGGGGGCGGCGCAGCTTGACGCGATGGTGCGCGAGGTCGCGGCGGCGCGGCCCGATGCGGTTGCCATCGTTTGCACCAACCTGCGCGGGGCGCCGCTGGTGGCGGGCTGGGAGGCGGCGTTGGGGGTGCCGGTTTACGACTCGGTCGCGACGGCGTTGTGGGGCAGCCTGGGCATTGCCGGGGCAGACGCCTCTGTGATCCAAGGCTGGGGCGGGCTGTTCGGGTTGCCGGCGCCTGCTTGAAGAAGGACTGGATGATGCCGCACGCGACCGCTGACGATGGGACCAAGCTTTACTTCGAGGAAACCGGCAGCGGCACGCCGGTCATCTTCGTGCACGAGTTTGCCGGGGATATGCGGAGCTGGGAGCCGCAGATGCGCCACTTCGGCCAGCGGTATCGCGCGATTGCCTACAACGCCAGGGGCTACCCGCCGTCCGACGTGCCTGGGGAGCCTTCCAGCTATGGGCAGGCGCGGGCCAGCGACGATATTTTGGCCGTGCTGGACCACCTCGGCATTGATCGGGCGCATGTCGTTGGGTTGTCCATGGGCGGGTTTGCGACCTTGCACTTTGGCTTTCGGCATGCCGGTCGCGCACGCTCCCTGGTGGTTGGCGGCTGCGGCTATGGCGCCGAGCCGAGCCAGCGTGACCGCTTCAAGGCCGAGGCTGGCGTGATTGCCCAGGCGTTGCAGCGGGATGGGATGGCGCCATTTGCCGCGCGCTATGCCCACGGGCCGACCCGGGTGCAGTTCGACAACAAGGACCCGCGCGGCTTCGCCGAGTTCGCGGGGCACCTGGCGGAGCACTCCGCCCTTGGCTCGGCCAATACGCAGCTTGGCGTGCAGGGCGCGCGGCCGTCGCTGTATGACCTGGTGGATGACATGCGGGCGCTGCAGGTGCCGACGCTGGTGCTGACCGGCGACGAGGATTGGCCGTGCCTGCAGCCGGGCTTGCTGATGAAGCAGTCGATTCCGTCGGCTGCGCTCGCGGTGATGCCGAACTGCGGCCATACGATCAACCTGGAGGACCCGGACGAGTTCAACCGGCTGGTGGGCGCCTTCCTGGTGCAGGTGGAGTGCGGACGCTGGCCCATGCGCGATCCGCGGACGCAGGGAGCCTCGATCACCGGCGTGACCTGAGGCGGGCTGCCTGGCGGGAGGATGAGGCCTTGGCACCGGGGACGCGGTCGGCGCTAACGGCGTTGTGCTCCCGCCGGCCTTGCCCTTCCTGGTGGCATCGGCCTACGGCTGGGCGCCGTCCTTCTCCGCCACACTTCCGGGGGTGTCCATGACCAAGCAGCTTCATCTCGGCGCCTTCATGCGCCCGGTTGGCATCCATACCGCCTGGTGGCGGGTGCCCGGCGCCTGGCCGGACGCCAACTTCAACCTGGCCCACATCGTCAGCATGATCCAGACGCTGGAGCGCGGATGCTTCGATGCCTTCTTCATGGCCGACCACCTGGCCGTGCTGAACATGCCGATGGCAGCGCTGCGCCGTAGCGCCACCGCAACCTCGTTCGAGCCGCTGACCCTGCTGTCGGCGCTGGCGATGGTGACGCAACGTATTGGGCTGGTCGCCACCGCGAGCACCACCTTCGACGAGCCATACCACATCGCCCGGCGCTTCGCCTCGCTCGACCACATCAGCGCCGGGCGCGCCGGCTGGAACGTGGTCACCACCAGCAACCCGGACGCGG
>CAXTCI010000144.1:0-13824 GCA_964242325.1 uncultured Acetobacteraceae bacterium | reverse complement strand
TCGCCCTGCCCTACGTACGCCGCGCCCATGCGGAAGTGTCCACGGTGCTGATCGCCAAGCAGTTCGGCACGCTCTACCTGCAGCAGGACGTGATGGAGCAGCAGGGGCTGGTCCAGAAGCAGGGCGCCGCCGTGGGCCTGCCGGGCCTGCAGGCGAACTTCCTGCGCTTCGCTGGTACCGGCCCGATCACCGAGGCGCTGCTGGCCGGCAGCCTGCACTTTGCCAGCGGCGGCGCGCCCGGCGCCCTGCTGCTGTGGGACCGCACGCGCGGCACGGTGAAGTCCGCCTTCGCCATGAACGCCACCAACCAGCGGCTGCTGACGGTGAACCCGGCCATCCGGACCATTGGGGACATCACACCAGCCGACCGCATCGCGATGCCCGCGGTGAAAGTCAGCCCGCAGGCGGTTTACCTGCAGGTGGCCGCGGCCAGGGAGTGGGGCGCCAACGAGTGGTCCCGGCTGGACGCGCAGACCATCGGCCGGGCACACCCGGACAGCATGGCGGCGATGCTGGGCAGGTCTGAGATTACCTGCCATTTCAGCACCACCCCCTTCCAGGAACGCGAGCTGGCGATGCCCGGCGTCCGGGAGGTGCTGAACAGCTACGACGTGCAGGGCGTCCAGACCAGCACGCCCAACACCATCTATGCCAGCAACAGCTTCCGGGCCGGCAACCCCCTGGCCTGGCGCGCGACGCTGGCGGCGTTCCAGGAGGCGACGGACTGGATCAATGCCAACCCGGCCGACGCCGCCCAGCTCTATCTGACCAACAGCGGCGACAAGGACACGCCGGCCAATGTCCAGGCCGCGATGGGCGCGCCAGGCAACCGATTCACCCTACAGCCGAGCGGCGTGGTGCGCTTGGCGAACTTCATGGCGGACACCGGCATACTCAAGCGCCGTCCGGAGAAGCTGGATGACCTGTTCTTTCCGGAAGCGGTGGAGCGTGGCGGCAGCTAGACGCGTTTGCCCAGAACGTCGCGCTGTCGCGCACCCGCGCGGACGCCCATACGCAACGGCTGCAAGCTGCTGGCCTGGTCTGTTACCGCCATAGACGCCGGCCCGGTCGCCGCAGTCCCCTGCAATGCGGACGCTCATGGCCGGGGACTCAACCGCCCGTGGAGGTTTGGGTGAAGTAGCGGCTAAACCCGTTCAGCACTGGGCTATGTGCACGGCGCGATCAAGGTCAGGGTCGGAAAGTATGCAAGGTAGCGCGCCACGTCCCGCGTCAGCAGGGGGACTCCGGCAACTGCGGCATGGGCGCCGATCAGGAAGTCCGGCAACAAGCCGGTGCGCGTGCCGCCGCGCCCACGATAAGTCCGGTATGCCTTACCCGCGAGAAACAAGCCTGGCCTTGGTACTGGCTGGACGTCAATGCCGGCCTCCACCAGGAAGAAATCAACGTCTTCCAAGCGTGCAAACCGAACCGAAACCTCCGCATAAACGATGTCGCTGGCGATGACCGGGCCGCGGGAGATCGCGGCCTCAAGCTGTTGCTCCGACCAGTCACCCCACTGCGAGTCGTCGCCAATGAAGTCGAGCAAGACGTTGGTGTCCACCAGCGTCATTTGGGTAGAACCTCAAGCTCCCCGCGCAGCATCAGCATCATCTCATCCGTCGTAGGACCAGGACCGGCAATGCCGCGCAGCTTGGAAAGACGGCTCTGCGGCCGAGGAGCTCCGTCGGCCCTTGCCAACGTCACCCGACCGTCCCCAGCCACGTCGAAGGTAACAGCCGTGCCCGGCATTATGCCCAAATAGTCCCGCACGCCTTTCGGTATCGTAACTTGCCCCTTACTTGTCACCTTCGTTGCCATGTCCTCCTCCTGTAAGACCTATGGTAAACACAGTAATACATAGGTCGTAGCTACGGCAGGCGCAACGTTCTGCCCTGGCACAGCCTTTGCTGCTGCCCCACCCAAATGGACGCCGCCCCACCCTCCGGCCAACCCCTGCTGCTGGACCGCATCACCCACCGGTATGCCGGCCACAACGCCGTGGATGGCGTCACGCTGGACATCGCCGGCGGCGAGCTGGTGGCGCTGCTCGGACCTTCCGGCTGCGGCAAGACAACACTGTTGCGCATCGTTGCCGGGCTGGTGCAGCAAACGGTGGGGCGGGTGGTGGTGGGCGGCCAGGCGGTGGACGCGCTGCCGCCCAGCCGGCGCCCGGTCGGCATCGTGTTCCAGTCCTACGCCCTGTTCCCGCACATGACGGTGGCGGACAACGTCGCCTACGGCCTCGCCGCCCGCGGGGTGAACCGGGTGGCCCGGCGGCAGGAGGTAGCACGGATGCTGGACTTGGTGCAGCTTGGGCATCTCGGAGACCGCCTGCCTCGCGCCCTGTCGGGTGGGCAGCAGCAGCGGGTGGCGCTGGCCCGGGCGCTCGCGGTGCAGCCGGCGATCCTGCTGCTGGACGAGCCGTTCGCAGCACTCGACAAGAACCTGCGCCTGGACATGCAGATCGAGATCAAGCGCATCCAGCGCCTGGCCGGCACCACCACCATCCTGGTGACGCACGACCAGGAAGAGGCGCTGAGCATGGCCGACCGCGTCGCGGTGCTGAATGCCGGCCGGCTGGAGCAGTTCGCGCCGCCGACCGAAGTGTATGACCGCCCGGCCAGCCTGTTCGTGAACGGATTCGTCGGCCAGGCCAACCGGCTGAGCGGCACCCTCGACGGGCAGGGAATGGTGAGGCTGGATGCCGGCGGCACCGTATTATCGGCGCAGGCGGCTGCGCTGCCGCCGGGCAGCCGCGTGGTCGTCTGCCTGCGTCCAGAGCATCTTCGGTTCGCTCCCGACACGCAGTCCGGCGGCATCCCGGCTGTGCTGGAGCTGGCGCTGCCGCTCGGCCCGACCGTCGTGCACGAAGTCCGCTTCGGCGACGGCAGCACCGCCAAGATCACCGAGCCACGGGAGGCCGGCGCCGTGCCGCGCCAGCCCGGCGTCGCCGTGCACGTCCTGGCCGCCCCGGGCCTCGCCTCCGCCTTCGCCGCGTAAAGGAGCCTGCCATGCTGCGACGCCGCCTGATGACGACTGCGCTCACGATGGGCGCCATGCACGCCTTTCCCGGGTTGACCTGGGCGCAGGCGCGTCCGCTGGTGTTCGCGACCTTCACCGGCAATTGGGAGGAGGCGCACAAGGCGGTGCTGGTGCCGGCATTCCGCAAGGCGAACGGCAACGCGCAGATCGTGCTGGACCCGATGCTGTCCGTGGATCAGATCGCCAAGGTGACGGCCGCCCGCAACGCGCCGCCGATTGATGTGATGCTGCACGACCCCGGCCCGGGCTTGCAGGCGATTGCTGCCGGGCTGGTCGAGCCGTATCCGGTCGCGCGCAGCGCCCACTACAAGGACCTGATCCCCGTCGCGCAGGAGCCGGAGGGACCGGCGCCGTTCTTCCAGGTGGTCGGGCTGACCTATAACCCCGAGACGGTCAAAACCCCGCCGACGAGCTGGGCCGACCTATGGAGCCCGGCGTACAAGGATCGTGTTGGGATCACCAACCTGGCCAGCACGCTGGGCACCGGGTTCCTGGTGGAGGTCGCGCGGATGCGCGGCGGGTCGGAAACCAACGTGGAGCCAGGCTTCGCGGCGCTGCGCGAGCTGAAGCCGAACCTGTCCGCAGTCGCCGCCAACCCCGGCGCGCTGGCGGCGCTGTATCAGCAGGGCCAGGTGGAGATCTCGCCGGGCAATTTCAACGCGATCCAGATCCTCAAGGCGCAGGGGGTGCCGGTGGAGTTCGCGGTGCCCAAGGAGGGCGCCATCGCCTTCCGCACCACCATGCACATCACCAAGAACACGCCGAACCCCGAGCTGGCGTTCAAGCTGATCGAGGCCGCGCTGTCGCCGGAGGTGCAGGCGGCGCTGATGGACTCGCCCTATTTGGTCGTGCCGACCAACACCAAGGTGCCGATTGCCGGGGAGGTCGCGAGCCTGGTGCCGGACCATGCGGCAATGCGCAGCCGCTTCGTGTTCCAGGACTGGGCGCGTATCAACGAGCAGCGGGCGGGATGGCTGGAACGGTTCAACCGGGAGATGCGTGGGTGACAGGGGATGACCTGCTCCCTCTCCCTCCGGGAAAGGGCCGGGGTGAGGGAAGCCGCACGCGCCTGACCCGGCCAGTTCGGGCGCGATCCTGTCTTGCATCACAACGCTTCGCCCGTGCGGCTTCCTTCACCCCGGCCCTTTCCCGGAGGAAGAGGGAGCAGGTAGCCGCCCTTGTCCGTGGGGCACCTCCATGACCCGCACTGACGCCGCCGGGTTCAGCCCGCGCCTGGCCTGGCCGCTCGGCGCCTTCCTGGCCATCCTGTTCATCCTGCCGCTGCTGCTGCTGTGCGGGCTGAGCCTGCGAACCGGGGACGGATTGAGCCTGGCGCAGTATGGCAAGTTCCTCGGCGACGCCTTCAGCCTGGGCGTTCTGGGCGGCACCATGCGCCTCGGCGTAGAGGTCACGTTGGCATGCCTGTTGCTCGGCTTCCCGCTGGCGTGGCTGCACGCCCGGTCTTCGCCGCGGATGCGGGCGCTGCTGATGCTGGTGGTGCTGCTGCCGCTGCTGACCAGCGTGGTGGTGCGGACATTTGCCTGGATCGTGGTGCTTGGGCGCCAGGGCATCGTGAACCAGGCGCTGCTGGGCCTGGGCGTCATCCAAACGCCGCTGCGCCTGCTCTACACCGAGGGCGGAGTGGTCGCGGCGCTGACCCAGGTGCAGATGCCGCTGATGGTGCTGCCGCTGATCGCGGCGCTGGGCCGTATCGGCCCGGACCTGCCGGACGCGGCGGGGATGCTGGGCGCCGGGGCATGGCGGGTGTTCGCGACCGTGACGCTGCCGCTGGCGCTGCCGGGCATCATCGCCGGGTGCCTGCTGACGTTCACCGCGGCGGTGACGGCCTTCATCACGCAAAGCCTGGTCGGCGGCGGGCAGATGCTGTTCATGCCGGCCTATGTGCTGCAGCAGGCGCTGGCGCTGGGAAACATGCCCTATGCGTCGGCGGTGTCGGTCATCTTCCTCATATCGGTGCTGGCGGTGGTCGCGGCGCTGACCGCGCTGGGCCGGCGGGTGCGCGGATATGCTTGATCGCGTGCAAACGCATCCCGGGGGTGAGGCGGACCTGACCGCCCCCACCCCGGCCCGGCAGCACCCAGGGTGGGAGGCATGGAGCTTTCGCGTCGTCATGGGCACCCTGGCCGGCGTGGCGCTGGTGCTGCTGTTCGCGCCGACGCTGGTGGTGCTGATCGTGTCCTTCACATCCGGGCTGTCGCTGCGCTTTCCGCCGCCGGGGTTCTCGCTGCGGTGGTATGCGGCGCTGCTGGATGCGTCGGGCTTGCAGTTTGCGGCGTGGAACAGCCTCAAGGTCGCGGTGGCGACGACGCTGCTGTCCCTGCTGCTGGGCGTCGCCGGCGCTCTGGGTATCGCCCGCAATCCCCGGCTGCAGGCGCGGGTGCTGGACGGGCTGTTCATGGCGCCGCTGGTGCTGCCGGCGCTGGCCTTTGGGCTGGCGGCGCTGATGCTGTTCAGCATGGTCGGGCTGCCGGTATCGCCGCTAACCCTGACGCTCGGCCACACCGTCGTCTGCGTGCCCTTCGTGGTGCGGAACACCGTCGCCTCCCTCCAGCAGCTTGACCCGGCGCTGCTGGAGGGATCGGCCAGCCTCGGCGCTTCCCGCCTTTACACCCTGCGCCGGGTGGTGCTGCCGCTGGTGCGCCCGGGCATCCTGGCGGGCGGGTTCATCTGCTTCATGGCGAGCTTCGACAACATCCCGGTGTCGCTGTTCCTGCGCGACGCCGCGACCGACATGCTGCCGATCCGCATGTGGCAGGACCTGGAGGGCAAGCTGGACGTCACCATCGCCGCCCTGTCCGGCGTGCTGATCGTGGCGACGGTCGCTGTCATGCTGCTGATGGAGCGGCTGGTTGGGCTGTCCCGGCGGCTGACATAGCATGGCTGACGTGACGACGCTCGACGCGTTGAACGCCGCCAGCCCGGCGGACTTCACCGCCGTGTTGGCCGAGGTGTTCGAGCAGGCACCCTGGGTCGCGGCCCAGGCCACCGCGGCCCGGCCCTTCCCGACCGTGGCCGCCCTGCACGCCGCGATGTTCGCCGCCGTCGAGGCCGCGCCGGTAGAAGACCAAGTACGATTCCTGTGCGGCCACCCGGAACTGGCCGGCGCCGCAGCCCGCCGGGGCACGATGGCAGCGTTCTCGGCGGAAGAGCAGGCGTCGCTGGGCCTGGACGGCCTGGACGACGCCGGGTTCGACGCGATGAACCGCGACTACCGCGCCCGGTTCGGCATCCCGTTCATCCTGTGCATACGCCGGCACGGCCGGGCGTCGCTGCTGCGGCAGTTCCAGCGCCGGCTGGGCGGCACGCCGGACGGGGAGCGGACGGCGGCGCTGCGCGAGGTGTTCCTCATCACCCGCCTGCGGATTGCGGCGCTGGTGGATGGCCCGGGGATGCCGGAGGTGAACGGCCGCCTGTCCACCCACGTCCTCAGCACCACCCTGGCCCAGCCCGGCGCCGGCATTCCGGTGTCGCTCTACAGCCTGGACGGCGGCGCCGCGGCGCTGCTGATGGAGGGCGTCACCAACGAGGACGGCCGCACGGACGCGCCGTTGCTGCACGGGGCGCCGCTGCGGATCGGCGAATACGAGCTGCGGTTCCAGGTCGCGGCCTATTTCGCCCGGGTGGGCCTGCCGCAATCCGATCCGCCGTTCCTGGACACGATCCCGGTGCGGTTCTCCATCAGTGAGCCGGAGGCGCACTACCATGTGCCGCTGCTGGTCAGCCCGGGGACATATACGACCTACCGGGGAAGTTAGACGCGTCCTGCTCCCTCTCCCTCCGGGAGAGGGTTGGGGTGAGGGAGTCTTGGGGCGCTGGCTTGGTCCAGGCAGTGACATGCGCCGGCGGGCGCCGTCAGTCTCCGCTCCGCAGCCAAGCCCTCCCTCACCCCGACCCTCTCCCGGAGGGAGAGGGAGCAGAGGCGCCTATGTCCCTGCCAGCGTATCTGGCGCGCTACCCGCCCAGCCGCGCCACCACCGCATCCGCGAACTGCACCGTCGTCGCCTTCCCGCCGAGGTCCCCGGTTCGCACCCCGTCCACCTTCAGCGCCGCATCCACCGCCCCGCGCAGCCGCCCGGCCAAGTCCTGGTGCCCCACATGCTCCAGCATCAGCGCCGAAGCCATCATCAGGGCCAGCGGATTGGCGATTCCCCGCCCCGCGATGTCCGGCGCCGACCCATGCACAGCCTCGAAGATTGCCGCCTTCTCGCCGATGTTCGCCCCCGGCGCGGTGCCCAGCCCGCCCACCAGCCCGGCAATCTCATCGGAAAGGATATCGCCGAACAGGTTGGTCGTGACGATCACGTCGAACTGCCAAGGGTTCAGCACCAGCTGCATCGCGCAGGCGTCCACGATGCGGTCGTCGCAGGCCACCCGGCCCTCATACTCCCGCGCTACGTCCTGCGCCGTTTCCAGGAAGATGCCGGTCAGCGCCTTCAGCACGTTCGCCTTGTGCACGATCGTGACCTTCTTGCGCCCGTTCCGCACGGCATACTCGAAGGCGAAGCGGGCGATGCGGCGCGACCCTTCCCGCGTGTTCACGCCCGACGAGATCGCGACGGCATGGGGGTCACCACCGATCGGGATGTAGTGCTCGAAGGCAACGTAAAGCCCCTCCAGGTTCTCGCGCAGCAGGACGATGTCTATGTCCTCGTAGCGCCCGCCGGGCACCATCGTGCGGTTGGGGCGGACGTTGGCGTAAAGCTGGAATTCCTCTCGCAGCCGGACGTTGATGGAGCGGAAGCCGCCGCCGACCGGCGTGGTGAGCGGCCCCTTCAGCGCCAGCCGCGTGCGTCGGATGCTGTCCAGGGTCGCCTTTGGCAGAGGGTCACCCCCGTCGGCGATGCCGGCCAGCCCGCCCTGCTGCACGTCCCAGGCAAAGGGCGATCCCAGCGCATCGAGCACTCGGGTCGTAGCGGCCACGATCTCCGGCCCGATGCCGTCGCCGGGGATCAGGGTGGCGTCAATCTTTCCTTGGGGCGAGTCCATGCGCGGTACTCCTGTGCATGCGGCCGATGCTGCACCGCACATAGCACGGGTTTCGCTGGAAGGATGCCGCCTGCTCCCTCTCCCTCCGGGAGAGGGTTGGAGTGAGGGGGTCTTTGCTGCGGAGCAGGGCACCGGCCGCGATGCCGGCGTGTCACCCTAGGTTGGCGAGGACCGGGCTTGAAGACCCCCTCACCCCAACCCTCTCCCGGAGGGAGAGGGAGCAGAAGGCGTCAGCGCACGACGCTGACCTGCCGCAACCAGTCCTGCAAATTGTAGTAGTTATCTATCCGCGCGACTTGTCCGCCCCGTAGGCTGAAGAATGCCCCGGCGGGCAGCACATACTGCTGTCCCGTCGCCTCTGGCAGCCCCAGAGCTGTACGCTTATAGGTGCCATGTACCACGAATTCCGCCGCCGCCCGGGTACCGTCCGCACCGGTCAGGATGACGAGATCGGCCAACTGCTCCTCATAGCACCCGCTCATCCCGTCCATGAACCGGGCGAAGGCGGCTCGGCCCACCTCGCGCGCACCCTGGTTGATGCCGTGCACCACGTCGTCGGTCAACAACGCCAGGAATGCCTCGGTGTCCCCGGCATTGAATGTATCGTAGTAGGCGCGCACCACGCGCTCGGCCTCGTTCATCGCAACCTCCCGGTCATGCGAACGGGATAGGCTCTGCGGCCGGCCCGCGCCAGCCCGGCGGCCAGTCCTGGAAATTCCGCACGGCCCCGTCCCGCCGCACCGCCTCCAGCCGCGCCGGGTCCAAGTCGGCGAACACCCATCCCGTGCCGTCGCCCTCTACGATGATACCGTCATCCGGGAAGCCACGGTCCACCGGGCCATATACGCCGGCACGCCCGGTGTTGCGGTCCAAGGTCGCCAGCCACGGCGCCTCGCCCACGGTGGGCGACAGGGCGACGAAGCACTGGTTCTCCAGCGCCCGCGCCTGGCATGACAAGCGGACGCGGTTATAGCCGTGCGCGGTGTCGGTGCAGGTGGGCACCAGGATCAGCCAGGCGCCGGCCTCGGTCATGGCACGGACGACGCCGGGGAACTCGCTGTCGTAGCAGACGGCGGTGCCCATGCGACCCCAAGGCGTGTCGAACACGCCGGCGGGTGCGCCGCCGTGGATGCCCCACTGCTCCGCCTCGAACCGGGTCATCACCTGCTTGTCTTGGAACGCCATCCTGCCGTCCGGGCGGATCAGCGGGGCGCGATTTACAATGCGGCCTTGCACCGCCTGCGGCACGCTGCCCGGGGCCAGCCAAATCCGGTGGCGCACCGCTGTGGCCTGCATGATGGACAGCAGGTCCACCGCCGCGCCGCTCACGGCGTCGCGCTCCGCTTCCGGCCCAGTGACGGAGAAGGCGGCGGCAACCTCCATGCAGGCGTATTCCGGCATCAGCAGCAGTTCACCGCCACCAGCAACGCCCTCCGCCACCAGTTGGTCCAGCTTCGTGGCGTAGTCATCCAGGCCAGCGATATGGCTGATCGGATACTGCAAGGCACCCAGGCGTAGGGTCATCCGGCGGAGTCCAAGTCCTTGGTCCAGAACTGCAGGGTGTGAACCGTATCGCCGCCCAGGTCCGGCCAACGCATCGTGCAGGTCAGGCCGGGGCGCATGATATAGCCACGGTTGCGCCAAAACCCGTCCAGCGGCATCGCATCCACGGGCCGCATCGGATGGTCGTCAGGGCGCACCACGGCGCAAAATGCCGTACGGCCGAGGCCGAGCACCCGGGCATGATCCTCCCGCGTTTTGTAGAACGCCACTCCAGTGCCCTGTCCGCGGTAGGGCCGCAACAAGACGCCCTCGCCGAAGTAACAGTATTCCGCCGGGTCCAACCCGGCGGCACGGAAGGGTTCGACGACGTTGGGCGTCTCATCCAGCAGTGGGAGGCAAGTGGCGAGGCCAGCCGGCTCCGTCCCGTCCCAAGCGATCACCAGCGCCGCCCGGGGAGAGGCGGCATAGGTTTCCAGGTATCCCTCCTCATAGGTTTCCCGCCCGCCGCCGTCGTAAAGGTAAGGCCATTCCCGGAACACAACCCGCCGAAGCCGGGCCAGCGCCGGGATATACGGACGCATGGCCGGGCCGACGAGGGTCTCGATCCGCAGCACGGGCGGGCCTAGACCTGCTTCAGGCTGGCCAGGTCCACGGTGCCGTGCTGGCTGGTAAAGGCCAGGTGCTTCCCCCCACCCTGCGCCTGCTGCACACCGCTGATGCGGTGGTCGCCGCTGTCATACACCGTGGTCTTGCCATCGGTCTGGATGGCCAGACGGTGCTTGTCAGCGAAGAAGGCATAATGGGCGTCGTTCTGCGACCCGCTGGTGCTGGGCTGGCCGAGATCCTCGGGCCACCAGGCCTTCTGCGGCTGCATCGGTTCCATGGGCTTCATCGGCGCCATCGGCTTCATTGGTTCCATGGGCTTCATCGGTTCCATCTAGGGTCTCCTTTCGCCGGGAACCAACGCGCGGCAGAAGCGAGCGTTGCCTCCAGCAGCGCCGAGTGCCGGATGCCTCCAGCAGAACCGAGTGCCTGATCAGGCTGAAAACCCGATATGGCGGATGCGCCAGCGCCTTCCGCCATCGGCCAGCACGACGTTATGGCGGAACGCGCTGGCGCTGGCGCCATCCCGCCTTACCGCGCCCAGGCCTACGCCCCGGCCCATGCCAGCAGTGCCACCCGAACCTCCTGCACCACTCCGTCCCAATCCCTGGGACGAGATTGCCGAAATAGGCGCAGCCCCGGATACCACGGGCTGTCCGCCTGCCCGTGCCCCCAGCGCCAGCAGCCGCGGTGGCGGGACAGCAACCAGACCGGGACACCCATTGTCGCCGCCAGGTGCGCGACCGCCGTGTCCACCGCGATCACCAGGTCCAGCCCCGCCACCCGCGGCGCCGTATCGGCGAAGTCCTGGACACCGGCCATCCCATCCTCTGCCCCCGCCGGCAGCGCCGCAGCGTCCAGTTGCAGGCTGACGAACTGCACCCCTGGCACTCCGGCCAGCCCGTCCATCGCCGTCGCCGGCATGGACCGGTGCTGGTCGTCGGTGAACACGCTGCCGCCCGCCCATACCAGCCCAACCCGCAACCTGCCCACCTGCCCCGGCGCCCGCGGCACGCCGTATGGCAGCGGCGGCGGAACCGACTCCAGCGTCGTGCCGAACAGCCGCGGCAGGCTCAGCAACGGCACGAACACGTCAAAGGCCGGCAGCGCCGCCCCGGCGGGCACGACCTCCGCCGCCCCCGGCGTGCCTTGCAGCAGCCGTACCAGCGTCGGCTGCACCGCCAGCACCACCCGCCCGCCGCAGGCCGCCGCCAGCGGGACGTAACGGACGAATTGCAGGGTATCGCCCAATCCCTGCTCGGCATGGATCAGCAGCGTTCGCCCGTCCAACGGTCCGCCGTCCCAGAGCCGCGCCGGCGGCAGCACCCGAACGCCCGGCAGCTTCAACCGGGCCTCATACAGGTCCCAAGCTTCCGCCGTCAGCGCGCCCGCAGCCAGCAGCGTCGTCCCGAGATGATGGCGCATCACCGGGTTGGCCGGGGCGGCGGCCACGGCATCCCGCGCCGCCGCCGCCGCCTCTGCCACCTGTCCCAGGCTTTCCAGCACGATGGCGCGGTTCACCATCGCCTCGGGGCAGGTCGGGTCGGCCCGCAGCCCGACCTCTGTCACTTCCAGCGCCGCCTCCAGGTGCCCGGCGCCGATGAGCACGCAGCTCAGCCGCACCGCATTGTCCGTAGTGGGCGCCAGGCGGAACGCCTGCAGGGCGGGCGGCAGCGCTTCCCCGTCCCGCCTGGCCTGCAGCAACGCCTCTGCCAACTCGGCATGGACAGCATGATCGTCCGGCTGCAGCGCCACGGCCAGGTGCAGCGCGCCGAGCGCCGGGTCCGTCAGGCCCATCGCCAGCAGAGCCCGCGCATTCAGCCGCAGCAGCCACGCCTCGGGCGGCAGCCCGGCGCAGGCCGCGAGCGCCAGCAGCGCCTCCTTCGGGCGCCGGTCCGCCAGCAGCGCCGCGGCCAGCCCGGCCACGGTATCCGCATTGCCCGGGCGCAGCCGCGCCAGCCGCTTCCATGCCGCGGCGGCGTCCGCGTGCCGGCCCATCGCCGCCAGCGCGGCGGCGAGGTTGTTCAGCGCGTCGGCATGGTCCGGCGCCAGCAGCACGGCAGAACGGTAGGCCGCCACCGCAGGCGCCAACTGCCCCGCCCCGTGCATCCCCGCGCCGCGCCGGAACAGCGCCTGTGCGTCTTGCCGCCTCTTGCCCGCCTGCTTGCTCATGACCCTGCCCCGCCGATTGCTGGGCAAGCTACGGCAGCAAGCGTCAAGGAATGGCCAACGGCCCGGTCTTCGGCTCCGGCTATCCCCGGCCTTCGCGACCTCCGGCCCCCGCTACCCGCGGCCAACAAACGGCATCGCCGTCGCCATCACCGTCACGAACTGCACATTGGCGTCAAGCGGCATCCCGGCCATCAGCACCACCGTGTCGCCGACGTGCCGC
Source organism: uncultured Acetobacteraceae bacterium (assembly GCA_964242325.1). Lineage (GTDB taxonomy): Bacteria > Pseudomonadota > Alphaproteobacteria > Acetobacterales > Acetobacteraceae > DASWOJ01. Next base: position 1,277 of record CAXTCI010000144.1, on the reverse strand, counting down.
ACGTCCATGCGCGGTTCCACCATCGTCGTGCCGTTGGCCTGCGGCACGCCGGCGGTCATGCGCTCCGTCATCTCGGTCGCGGCGTTGCCGATGTCGATCTGGCCACAGGCGATGCCGAACCGGCGGCCGTCCAGCGACAGCGAGCGGGTCAGGCCGGTGATCGCGTGCTTTGTGCTGGTATAGGCCACCGACCCCGGCCGCGGCGCATGGGCGGAGATCGAGCCGTTGTTGATGATCCGTCCGCCGCCGGGCTGCTGCCGCCGCATCAGCGCGAAGGCGGCGCGGGCGCACAGGAAGGAGCCCGTGAGGTTCACGGCCACGACCTGCATCCACAACTCCACCTCCAGCTCGTCCGGCGTCACAGCCGGGGTGCCGCGGCCGGCGTTGTTGAACAGCAGGTCCAGGCGGCCGAACTTCGCCTCGGCCTGGGCGAAGACGGCGTCCACCTCGCCGGGCTTCGATACGTCGGCCGGAAGCACGAGCGACTGCTCCGGGGCGCCCAGCGCCGCCGTTGCGTGCAGCGCGTCGGCGCGGCGCCCGACCAGCGCCACCGTCCAGCCAGCCCCCATCAGCCCGGCTGCGGCCGCCCGCCCGACGCCGCTGCCAGCCCCGGTGACGAGCGCGATCTTTTCCCCTTGCGGCATAGGCGGTCCCTCCCCTGTGTGGCGCACAGTCTTTCCACGAACCTGCCCGCGGCGCAAAACGGCGGCGTCTCCGCCGGAAACGAGGCCTGCCGCATCGCTGCCGCCCCTTTCGATGGCAGCGCGATGCTTGGAGGCCGTTGGTCAAAGGCATGGCCGGGATTCCGGCCTGGGCTTGGCGCATGCGGTACAGGTGGCTACACCCCGGCGCAGCCCACCGGAGACCCAGCCATGACCGACCTGCCCGACCGCCTGTCCACCAATCCCAGCAGCCCCTACCACGACGCCGACCTGCTGCAGCGTGGGATCGGCATACGCTTCAAGGGCGTCGAGCGCACCAATGTCGAAGAATACTGCGTCAGCGAGGGCTGGGTCCGCGTTGCCGTCGGCAAGACCCTGGACCGCGCCGGCAACCCGATGACGATGAAGCTGCAAGGCACGGTGGAACCCTACCTGCGGGATGCGCCTTCGGAGGGCTAGGCGCCCGGCTGGCGCGATAGGCGCCGCTCAGCCCCTTGCCAGCCGGTGCAACCACATGGTGCGCCAGTATTAGTGCGTGGCACCGGGAGTGACCGGCTGCACCTAGCTGCTCCCGATCGCGATGCCGAGCGCGAGCACGATGGCGCCGCCCAGCAT
>CAXTCI010000143.1:0-14062 GCA_964242325.1 uncultured Acetobacteraceae bacterium | reverse complement strand
GTCCCACCGGCACCGCCGCATTCCGAGGCGTCAGCACCCGCCCGAACAGCCGCCCCGCCAGCCGCGAAACATCGTCCATCAGCGTGTAGAACGACGGCACGAACACCAGCGACAGCACCGTCGAGACCACCAGCCCGCCGATCACCCCAATCGCCATCGGCGAGCGGAACTCCCCGCCATCGCCCAGCCCCATCGCGCTCGGCACCATGCCGGCCACCATCGCGATCGTCGTCATCACGATCGGCCGCGCCCGCTTGCGCCCGGCGTCGATGATCGCCGCCTCCCGCGTCATGCCCATCGCCCGGCGCTCGATGGCGAAGTCCACCAGCATGATCGCGTTCTTGGTCACGATGCCCATCAGCATCAGGATGCCGATCACCACCGGCATGGAGATCGGGTTGCCCGTCAGCAGCAGCGCCAGGATCACGCCTCCAAGGCTCAGCGGCAGGGAAAGCAGGATCGTCACCGGCTGGAACACGTTCCTGAACAGCAGCACCAGCACGCCCAGCACGATGGTCAGCCCGGCACCCATCGCCAGGCCGAACTGCGAGAACACCTCCGCCATCACCTCGGCATCCCCGCCATTCTGGATGCGGACGCCCGGCGGCAGCGCCTGCGCCGCCGGCAGGGTGTAGATCGCCTTCAGCGCGTCGCCCAGCGCCACGCCGGGCTGCAGGTCGGCGCCCAGCATGACCCGGCGCACCCGGTCATACCGCTCCACGCTCGATGGTCCCTGCCCCAGCGACACGTCGGCGACGGCCAGCAACGGCACCGCCAAGCCCCCGTTGCCTTGCACCTGCAAGTTTTCGATGGCTGACAGGTCGCCGCGCAGCGTGGTGTCCACCTGCACGCGGATCGGGATCAGCCGGTCGCCGTCGCGGAACTTGGCGAGGTTCGCCGGCACGTCGCCGATGGTGGCGATCCGTACGGCGTCGCTGATTGCCTCCGTGCTGACGCCGAACCGCGCGGCCTCGTCGCCCCGCGGCGTCACCCGTATCTCGGGCCGGTCCGACCCGGCGCTGGGCGCCACGTTGCCAAAGCCCGGCAGGCGGCGCATCCCGCCCTCCAGCCCGGCGACAGCGCGGTTCAGCGCCACCGGGTCGTCGCCCAGGATGGTGACGGTCAGCTCGCGCTCGCCGCGGTCGTTCACATACCAGCCGCGCACGTCGGGAAGGGCCGCCAGGCGCCGGGTCAGCTCGGCCTCGACCTGCTTCTGGGTGCGGGTGCGGGACTCCTTGCCGACCAAGTTCACGATCATCTTGGCCCGGCGGATTTCCGCCCCCGCCCCGGTCGGCGTCGTGCCGCCAACCACGAACACGGTCGTCACCTCCGGGATGCGCCGGAACTCCGCCGCGATCTTGTCGGTGCCGGCGCGCGTATCGGCCAAGGTGGAGCCCGGCGGCAGCTCGATGGACAGCACCACCCGGCTTTCATCCGGCGGCGGGATGAACCCCGTCGGCAGCAAGGTCGTGGAGAAGATGGACAGCGCGAACGCCGCCAACCCCGCCAGCAGCGTCAGCCAGCGCCAGCGCAACGTGCCCGCCAGGAAACGCGTGTAGGCGCGCATCACCCAGCCGTCCCGCTCAACATGCGCCGCCACCGGCCGCATCAGGTAGGCCGCCATCAGCGGCGTGATCAGCCGCGCCACCAGCAGCGACGCCAGCACGGCGGCGGCCACCGTCAGCCCGAACTGCTTGAAGAACTGCCCGGCGATCCCGCCCATGAAGCTGACCGGGGAGAACACCGCGACGATGGTGAAGGTGATCGCGATCACTGCCAGGCCGATCTCGTCCGCCGCCTCGACCGCCGCCTCGAATGGGCGCTTGCCCATACGCATGTGGCGGACGATGTTCTCGATCTCGACGATGGCGTCGTCCACCAGGATGCCGGTCACGAGCGTGATGCCGAGCAGGCTGACGAAGTTGAGCGAAAAGCCCATCAACTGCATCGCCGCAAACGCCGGCAGCACCGATAGCGGTAGCGCCGCGGCCACCAGCAGCGTTGCCCGCCAGTCCCGCAGGAACACCAGCACGACGACCGTGGCCAGTATCGCGCCCTCGATCAGGCCGTGCATGGCGGACAGATAGTTGCCGCGGGTGGCACGCACGCTGTCGTCGATCAGCGAATACGTCACCTCCGGATGCGCGCGCTGCAGCGCTTGCAGCCGCTCGGCGACGGCGTCCGCCACGGTCACGTCGCTGGCGCCCTTGGCGCGGAACACCGCAAAGGACACGACAGGGGTTTCCCCGTTCAGCCGGGCGAAGTCGCGCGGCTCCTCATAGCTGTCCTCGACGCGGGCCACGTCGGACAGCCGCACCTCGCGCCCGCCGGGCAGCACCAGGCGGGTGGCGGCCAGCGACTCCAGGCTGCGGGCGCCGGCCAGCGTGCGTATCGCCTGCTCCTGGCCGCCGACCTCGCCACGGCCGCCGGACATGTCGGCGCTGGTGGCGCGGAGTTGCTTGTTCACGTCGCCGGCGGTGATGCCCAGGGACGCCAGGCGGTCCGGATCCAGGCTCACGCGGATTTCGCGGGTCACGCCGCCGATCCGCTCGACCTGGCCGATGCCGCGTACGCCCTGCAGTTCGCGCAGCACGGTATCGTCTATGAACCAGGATAGCCCTTCCAGCGTCTTGCCCGGCGCCGTCGCGGCATAGGTCTGGATGCTCTGGCCAACGATGTCCACGCGTTGGATCACCGGCTCGTCAATGCCGCGCGGCAGGTCGGAGCGTATTTTGCTCACGGCGTCGCGCACGTCGTTCAGAGCGCGGTCGGTGCTGACCTCCAGCCGCAGCTCGACGATGGTCTGGCTTTCGCCGTCGGTGACGCTGCTCTGCACGTGCTTGACGCCGGACACGTTGGCGACGGCGTCCTCGATCTTCTTGGTGACCTGGCTTTCCAGTTCGCCCGGCGCCGCGCCGGGCTGGGTTACGACGACGGACACGATGGGGATGTCCACGTTCGGCGACTTGGTGATCGGCAGCATGTTGAAGCCGACCACGCCCAGCAGCGTCAGCACCGCAAACAGCACGAGCGGCGGAATCGGGTTGCGGATCGCCGCCCCGGAGATGTTGAAGGCCATCGCGCTACGTCCCCTTGCCGGTCCCGGGGCCAGCCCCAGGGTCGGCCACGGGTGTCACCCGGTCCCCGCCGCGGATGAAGGTGCCGGAGACCGACACCACCGCGTCCCCTTCCTGCAAGCCCTGGGCGATCTCGGCCCGGCCGCCGCCGCGCAGGCCGACCTGGACCGCACGGGTGTCCACCACGCCGTCGCGCACCACCTGGACCACGGCACCGCCGGGCTGGAACAGGACGGCGGACAAGGGGACCAGCACGCCCTCATGCCGGGCGACCTCGACGGTTGCGCGGGCGAAGCTGCCGATCACCAGCCCACCCTCGCCGGACACCGCGACGCGGACGCGGCCCAGGCGGGTGGCGCGGCTGACCTCCGGCGATACCAGGCGGACCCCGCCGGTGCGGGCGCCACCCACAGTCTCGATCTGGGCGGGCTGCCCTGGGCGCAGCTTGGCGAGCGACACTTCCGGCACGTCGGCCTCCAGTTCCACGGCGTCGTCTTGGATGATGCGGAACAGCGGGTCGCCGGCGCCCATGACCACGGCGCCCTGCCGGGCGATCCGCCGGCTGATGCGTCCGGCGACGGGCGCACGCAGCTCCGTCCGGGCGAGGCGGACCAGCAGTTCGCGCCGTTGCGCGTCTGCCAGGGCGCGGTCGGCTTCGGCGGCGTGCAGGGCGCCGGTGGCGGCATCTAGCCGGGCGGCGGCGGTGGCGGACGCGGCCTGCCGCTGCTCGAACACCTCACGCGAGGCGTTGCCGCCGGACAGCAGGTCTCGCGTGCGGGCGAGCGCCAGGTCCACCTGGGTGCGCGTGGCCTGCGCCTCGGCCATGCTGCTGCGGGCCTGGGCTATGGCGGCGTCGGCGCGGGCGGCCTGCGCCGCGTTCTGGGCGATGCTGGCGTCCAGCACGTCGCGCGACAGCCGGGCCAGGACCTGGCCGGCGGTGACCAGGTCGCCCTCCTCCGCCAGGATGTCGGTGATAGCCAGGCCCTCGATTTGCGGGCTGACCAGGACTTCCTCCCGCGGGACCAGGGTGCCGGTCAGGACGGCGGTCTCCTGGATGACGCCGCGGGTGGCGGGCACGACGGTGACGGCGGGCGGCGTCGGGTCTGCAAGCGGCGGGGCGGCGGCCCAGGCTGGGCCGGCAAACGAAAGGGCCGGGGCGGCCAGCAGCAGGGCCGCGGCGATCCAGCGGATCATGGCGCAGCCCCGTCCTGCTGAAGCTCGTTCTGCGGAGGTTGCGGCCGCAGAAAGCGGCGCAGCAGCAGTTGCAGCACCGGGCGGAACCTGACGGCGGTCAGCGTCGGGTCCAGCGCCTGGTGCACCACCAGCCCATCGCCCATCGCCATCACGAGCTGAACCGCCGTTTCCACGTCCAGGTCCGGGTCCACCGCGCCGCGTGCCTGGCCGCGGCGCAGGGCGGCGATCACGCCGGCGCGGGCTTCGCGGATGTTGCGGTCGAACATCGCGCGCACTTCGGGGTTGCGGACAGCCTCCGACATGGTTTCCGCCGCAAGCGCCGCCTGGGGACCTGCGAGCATCTGTTCCAGCGTGTCTATGCCGATGCTGGCCAGCGCCTCCACGGGGTCGTCGGCCTCCGCCATACGCTCGAAGAACGCGGCATGGTGGACGCGGTCGGCCTCGGCAATCGCGGCGATGATGCTGACCTTGCTGGGGAAGTAGCGATACACCGCGCCGGGGCTCATGCTGGCCTCGGTGCAGATTTCCTGCATGGAAGCGCCATGGAAGCCCGAGCGGGCGAAGCAGGCCATCGCGGCGTCCAAGACGCGCTGGCGCGGCCGGGCAAGAGTGTCGGACATGGGCTGAGGCGCGAAGTTCGTCATTTCGACAAGCGCACCGGTGCGGCAATCCAGCAACAGCAAGGCTCGCCTGTCCGGCCATGGCATTGCCGCGCCGCAACCAGCTCGCAGTAACGAATGGAATGGACGATCAGCCGCAGCATTGGGACAGCTCTCGATGCGAATGAACATTCACTTGCGCCCATGCGGACCATTGTCAAGCACGCTGGATCACCTGCAACATGCGGCCGAACCCACCGGAGGCCGCGCGATGCCAGACGACGCCGACCTAATTGCCGCCGCCGCCGTGCTGGGCATTACCCTCGACCCCCTCTGGCACGACGCCATACGGTTCCACCTGGAACTCAGCCTGCGCGCGGCCGACCTGGTGGCGGAGTTCCCCTTGCCGGACGAGGCCGACCCGGCACCGGTGTTCACGGCATGACCGCCTGGATGACGGCCGGCCAGATCGCCGCCGGGGTGCTGGACCGCAGCCTGTCGGCTCATGAGGCCGTGACCGACGCCCTCGACCGCATCGGCCGGGCCACGCCCATCAACGCCTTCACCGACGTATTGAAGGAGCGTGCGCTGTTCCTCGCCAAGGCGCATGACATGAACGGCCCGCAGGGGCCGCTGGCCGGCGTGCCGTTTGCCGTCAAGAACCTGTTCGACGTCGAGGACCTGCCGACCCGCGCCGGCTCCCTCATCAATCGCGGGGGCGCCCCGGCCACGGCGGACGCCTTCGCCATCCAACAGCTGGAGCGTGCCGGCGCCGTCCTGGTCGGCACCCTCAACATGGGCGAATATGCCTACGACTTCACCGGCGAGAACGCCCATGACGGCGCCTGCCGCAACCCGCACGATCCCGCGCGGATGACGGGCGGCTCGTCCAGCGGATCGGGCGCCGCAGTCGCGGCTGGGGTGGTGCCGTTCACGCTGGGGTCGGACACCAACGGCTCCATTCGCGTGCCGGCGTCGCTGTGCGGCGTGTTCGGGCTGAAGCCGACCTATGGCCGGCTGTCCCGCGCCGGCACGTTCCCATTCGTGTCCAGCCTGGACCACATCGGCCCGCTGGCGCGGACAGTGGGAGACCTGCAACTGGCCTACGACGCCATGACCGGCCCAGACCCGGCCGATCCCGTCTGCACCGGCCGGCCGGCAGACCCAACCGGCCCCGACGGGATCGAGGGCCTGCGGATCGCCGTCGCCGGTGGGCACTTCATGGCCAATGCCGGGCCGGACGCCCTGGCGGCGCTGGACCGCGTCGCCTCCACCCTGGGCGCCACGGCGCAGGTCGAGCTGCCCGAGGCCGCCCGTGCCCGCGCCGCAGCCTATGTCATGACCACGGTGGAGGGCGCGGCCCTGCACCTGGAACGGCTGCGGACCCGGTCCGGCGATTTCGACCCAGACGTGCGGGACCGGCTGATCGCCGGCGCGATGGTGCCCGGCGCGTTCTACGTCCGCGCCCAGCGTTTCCGGCGATGGTATCGGGAGCAGGTGCTGAGCCTGTTCGGACAGTGGGACGCCATCCTCGCCCCAGCCACCCCGTGCACGGCGCCGATGATCGGGCAGAAGACGATGGAGCTATCCGGCGAAACCGTGCCGGTCCGCGCCATGCTGGGGGTGCTGACCCAGCCGATCTCGTTCATCGGCCTTCCGGTGGTGGCCGTGCCGGTGCCCCTGCCGGGCCTGCCGATCGGGGTGCAGGTGATCGCGGCGCCATGGCAGGAGGCGACGGCGCTGCGGATCGCGCGGCACCTGGAGGCCGAGGATGTGGTCCGGGCGCTGCGTCCGGACTTGTCAGCGTGAGCACCGCCCTTCTCTGTCTCCCTCTTCCTTCGGAAGAGGGCCGGGGTGAGGGGGCGGGCAAGCACCGCCCTGTCCTACAGGGGACCGTGCGCTGGACACACCCGCAGTCCTCCGCTCCGCAGCCAAGACCCCCTCACCCCGACCCTCTCCCAGAGGGAGAGGGAGAAGGAAGGCGCGTGTTGCCGAGCTGGGGAGTACGGGCGTGACCGACATCAACCTTCCCGATATCGTCGCCGAGGTCACTGCGGCCTTTGCCGCCTATGAGGCCGCGCTGGTTTCCAACGATGTTGCCACCCTCGACGCCCTGTTTTGGGACAGCCCACATACCATCCGCTACGGGATGGCCGAAGTCCTCTACGGCACCGGCGAGATCAAGGCCTTCCGGGCTGCCCGCCCAGCCGCCGGGCTGGCCCGCACCTTGGACCGCACCGTCATCACCACCTTCGGCCGCGATATGGCCACGGCCAGCACCTTGTTCCGCCGCGCGCCGGGCAAGCTGGGCCGGCAGATGCAGACCTGGGTGCGCCTGCCGGAGGGATGGCGCGTGGTCGCCGCCCACGTCAGCCTGATGGAAGAACCAGCTCCCGCTCCTTGACCCGGCTCGCCGCTGCCAGCACCGCCAGCCCAGCCAGCGCCGACAGCAGGGAGCCCACGAACACTGCCAGCTTCACCTCGTCGCCCCTCGGCGAACCGCGGAAGGCGAGGTCGCCGATGAATAGGCTCATGGTGAAGCCGATGCCGCACAGCACGGCGCCGCCATAAAGCTGCGGCAGCGTGACCCCCGCCGGCAGGCGCGCCAACCCCAGTCGCGACGCCGCCATGACGGCGCCAAACACACCAAGCTGCTTGCCCAGGAACAGCCCCAGCGCCGTGCCGATGGCCAGCCGGTCCGTCCAGGCACCCGGCGGCAGCGTGTCGAACCGCAGCCCGGCATTGGCCAGGCCAAACAGTGGCAGGATGCCGTAGGCGACCCATTGGCCCAGCCGGTGCTCCAGCACCTGGGCCGGGGCTTGCGCCTCACCGGGGCGCTCGCGCATCGGGATGACGAAGGCCAGCGCGACGCCGGACAGCGTGGCATGGATGCCGGACCCGAACACCAGTGCCCACAGCGCCGCGCCGCCGAGCAGATACGGCCACAGCGCCCGCACCCCCGCCCGGTTCAAGCCGAACAACGCCAGCCACACCAGCGCGGCGCCGCCGAGGTCCCATAGGTTCAGCCCGCGGGTGTAGAAAAGCGCGATCACCAGGATGGCGCCGAGGTCGTCGATGATCGCCAGCGCCGTCAGGAACACCTTGAGGCCCACCGGTACCCGTTGCCCCAGCACCGCCAGCACCGCGAGCGCAAAAGCGATGTCCGTCGCCACCGGCACCGCCCAGCCGCGCAACGCGGTCCCGTCCCTCCAATTGAGCGCCACCAGGATCAACGCCGGCACAATCATGCCGCCCAGGGCCGCCAGCCCTGGTGCTGCAAGGCGTGCGGGCGACGCAAGCTCGCCCATCGTGACCTCCCGGCGTAGCTCCAGCCCAACCAGCAGGAAGAACACCGCCATCAGCCCGTCGTTGATGATGACGAGCGGCGTTTCATGCAGCACCGGCGCTTGCAGCAGAGCGCGATACAGGCCGCCTGCAGAGGAATTGGCCCATACCAGCGCCGCCGCCGCCGACAGCATCAGCACGGCACCGCCTGCAGCCTCGCTCCGCAGGAATTCCTGTAAGGCAGCGAAGCGCAGGCGCGTGGGGAACACCCGTAGGGGCGGCATGGCGTCTCCTGGAATGCAGGGCGGGCAACGCGGGCTTTGATGCTGCGCTGCGAAGGAACAACATGAGGCTATGACCCAACCCTTGCTGGCTCAACGATTGTTGCAACACGACACCGGGAGCCTGGACGCGGGCAGGCACGCCCATCCCGCCGCCATGTGGCTCGCCGCCATGCGCGCCGGAGATTTCCCGGCGGCCTGGGCCGTCAGCGACGCGGTGCTGACAGCCCGCGACCCGGCGACGCGCGACGACCCGCGCCTGCCTTACCATCTTCGTTGGGTGTGGGACGGACGGCCGCCAGATGGCAAGCACATCCTGGTCCGGTGCTACCATGGGCTGGGCGACACCCTGCAGTTCTGCCGTTTCCTGCCGCTGCTGCGCCCGCGCGTGGCGTCCCTAACCCTGGAAATGCAGCCGGAGCTGGCCGGCCTGCTGCAGGACTTGCCCGGCCCCGACCGCCTGGCGCCGTTCCGCCCCGACGCCCCGCTGCCCCCGTCGGAGTGCGACATCGAGATCATGGAGTTGGCGCACGTGCTGCGCGTGGCGCCGGGTCCAGCGCCGTACTTGCAGGCGCACCCCGGCCCGCGTCCCGGGCCGGGGCTGCTGGCCGGTATCTGTTGGCAGGCGGGCGGCTGGGACCCTGGCCGGTCGGTTCCGCTGCCGCTGCTGGCGCCCTTGGCCCAGGTGCCCGGGGTGCAGCTCGTCAGCCTGCAGCGCGGACCCGGCGCGAGTGATGCCGGCCGGCCCGGCGCACCGCCGCTGCTGCTGGCCGGGGAGCGCGGGATGGACGTGGCCGATGCCGCGCGACTGCTGGCGTCGCTGGACCTGGTGATCACGGTGGACACAATGATCGCGCACCTCGCCGGTGCACTCGGCCGCCCGGCCTGGGTACTGCTGCAGGCGGAAGCGGACTGGCGCTGGATGGCGGGACGCGAGGACAGCCCGTGGTATCCCAGCCTGCGCCTGTTCCGCCAGGATGCGGCCGGAGAATGGGGCGGGGTCGCGCGGCGGCTGCACGGCGCCCTTGCCGAGTGGGCGGCGAACGTGGCACGGAAACCCTGACCCTTCTCACGGGTTTGAACGAATCACGCCTGCCCCGCTTAGGAACACCATTTGCGGATCGTCATCCTCGGCCTGACCATCACCTCGTCCTGGGGCAACGGCCACGCGACGACCTACCGCGGCCTCGTGCGCGGCCTAGCCCGGCGGGGCCACCAAGTTCTGTTCCTGGAGCGGGACAAGCCCTGGTATGCTGATAACCGCGACATGCCGGCGCCACCCTGGGGCGAGACGCGGCTGTATTCCGGCTTGGACGAGTTGACCGGCCGCTGGTCTGCCGCCATTGCCGCGGCGGACCTGGTCCTGGTCGGCTCCTACGTGCCGGACGGCGTCGCCGTGGGCGCGCTGGTGCAGCGTCTGGCCGGCGGGACCGTCGCCTTCTACGACATAGACACCCCGGTGACGCTCGCGGCGCTGGCGGCCGGCGCCTGCGACTATCTGACGCCGGAGCTGCTGCGCGGCTTCGACCTGTATCTGTCCTTCACCGGCGGGCCGACGCTGCAATACCTGGAAGCCACCTTGGGCGCACGGGCGGCTCGGGCGCTGTACTGCTCGGCTGACCCTGAGGTTTACCTGCCCGACCCGGACACGCAGCCCACGCTGGACCTCGGCTACCTCGGCACCTACAGCCGGGATCGGCAGCCCACGGTGGACGCGCTGCTGTGCCAGCCGGCGCAGGCTTGGCCGGAGGGGCGCTTCGCCGTCGCCGGGCCGTTGTATCCCTTGGAGATTGCCTGGCCTGCGAATGTCGAACGGGTGGAGCACCTGGCGCCCGACCGGCACCGCGCCTTCTATGCGGGTCAGCGATTCACCCTGAACGTGACACGCGCCGACATGATCCAGCGGGGCTATAGCCCGAGCGTCCGGCTATTCGAGGCCGCGTGCTGCGGCGTGCCGATCATCAGCGACTGGTGGGCAGGGCTGGATGCCTTCTTCAAGCCGGACGAGGAGATCCTGATCGCGCGGGATGCCGGGGAGGTGCTGCGAGTGCTGCGCTCGATGCCGGAGGCGCGGCGCCGGGAGATGGCAGAGGCCGCCCGTGCCCGTGTCCTGGGCGCACACACTGGGGACCACCGGGCGGCGGAGCTTGAGGCCTATGCGGCGGAGGCGGCGCGAGATGTGCAAGCCGGCGCCCGCCGGACGGCGCACGCATGAACCTGGTCATCTTCGGCCTGTCCGTCAGCTCCTCCTGGGGCAATGGCCATGCGTCCTTGTGGCGCGGGCTGATCGGCGCGTTGCTGGACGCGGGGCATCGGGTTACGTTCTGGGAACGTGACGTGCCGTATTACCGGGAGCACCGTGACCTGCATGCGCTGCCATCCGGCGGCGCGCTGGAACTCTACGCGGATTGGGACGACGCCCTGCCGCGGATGCGCCGGTCGCTGGCCGAGGCGGACGTGGGCATGGTCACGTCGTATTGCCCGGACGGCCTCGCCGCCACGGCGCTGGTGCAGGACAGCCGCGCCGTGCGCTGCTTCTACGACCTGGACACCCCGATAACGCTGGCCCGGCTGGAGGCCGGAGAGGGCGTGGGCTACATCGGGCCGGAGGGCTTGGGCGGCTTCGACCTCGTGCTCAGCTATACCGGCGGGACGGCGCTGGATGCGCTGCGAGACCGGCTGGGCGCGCGCCGGGTCGCGCCGATCTACGGCTCGGTGGACCCAGGGCTGCATCACCCCGCACCGCCGCGGGCCGAATACCAGGCCGCACTGTCCTATCTCGGCACCTATGCCGCCGACCGACAGGCGGCGCTGGAGCGCTTGTTCGTTGAACCCGCCCGCGCCCTGCCCGGCGAGCGCTTCGTGATCGGCGGCGCGCAGTATCCCGACGGTTTCCCCTGGACGCCCAACACTTGGTTCGTCCGCCATCTGCCGCCGGCGGAGCATCCCGCCTTCTACTGCTCGTCGCGCCTGACCCTGAATGTCACCCGGGAGGCGATGGCGCGCATGGGCTGGTGCCCGTCCGGCCGGCTGTTCGAGGCCGCGGCCTGCGGCGTGCCGATCCTGTCCGACGCATGGGCCGGGTTGGACGAGTTCTTCACGCCCGGCGCCGAGATCCTGGTGGCCGACACGACGGCCGAAGCGCTGGACGCGTTGCGCTTGCCGCCAGGCGACCTCGCCGCCATCGCCCGGCGTGCCCGTGAACGCACGCTCGACGAAAACAGCGCTACCCGCCGCGCGGCGCAGATGGTGCAAGCGTTCGAGGATGCCAGCACGCCGGTGTCGGCATGAGTGGAGGGGGCGCGTCCTTCTCCCTCTCCGTCCGGGAAAGGGTTGGGGTGAGGGGGTCTAGGTTGCGGAGCGGGGCACCGCCGGTGCAGGTGGAGCACAACCCTTCACGGGCCAACGTCGTCGCTTGCCCGCCCCCTCACCCCAACCCTCTCCCGGAGGGAGAGGGAGCAGAGGCAGCATCCTTCCTGACGGTATTCTCCTGATGTGGGGCATCATCCCTGCGGCTGGCGCTGGCACCCGCATCCAGCCGCTTGCCTTCAGCAAGGAGCTGCTGCCGGTCGGCTCCCGCCTGGACGCCGGTGGGATCGAGCGGCCCCGCGCCGTCAGCGAATACCTGATCGAGCGCATGGTGCGCGCCGGCGCCGGCAAGATCTGCTTCGTGATCTCGCCCTGGAAGAGCGACATCCTGCAATACTACGGCGGCCAGGTCGGCGACGTGGACGTGGCCTATGTCTGTCAGGCCGGAGCCGTCGGCCTGTGCGATGCCATCTTCCGCGCCCTGCCGCTGATCCCCCGGGACGAGCCGGTCATCATCGGCCTGCCCGACACCATCTGGTTTCCTGCCGACGCCTTGTGCCGCCTGCCGGACGACCGCCTGTCCTTCCTGCTGTTCCCCGTCGAGCGTCCGGAACTGTTCGACGCCGTGGACCTGGACGGCGACGGCCGCGTGCTGGAAATCCAGGTCAAGTGCGCCAGCGCCCGCACCAACTGGATCTGGGGCGCCTTCAAGATGCCCGGCGCCACCCTGCACGACCTGCACCGCCTATGGCTGGTGCGCGACCGCCGTGACGAATACATCGGCACGCTGGTGAATGCCTGGCTGCAGGACGGCGGCGAGGCCTGGGGCGTGCGCGGCGGCAGCAGCTACGTGGATGTCGGCACCCTGAACGGCTACCGCGAGGCCATGCGCCTGCTGGGTGGCCAGGCCGCCGCCCCTGCCCCGCTGCACACGCCCGGCGAGAAGCGCACCGGCCCCGCCTTGGGTAGCACCCTGTTGGAGAAACCCGTTTGATCACCGACGAATGGACCACCGAGCGCATCCAGGAGCGCGCTCGCGCCCTCGGCCCCTGGTTCCACAACATGGAGCTGCGCGGCGTCCGCACCGCGCCGGAGCACTTCCTCGGCGACTACCCGATGGTGAAGTGGCAGCGTTTCCAGGACGCGCTGCCTGCGGACCTCACGGGCAAGACAGTGCTCGACATCGGCTGCAACGCCGGGTTCTACAGCATGGAGATGAAGCGCCGCGGCGCCGCCCGGGTGCTGGGCCTGGATTTCGACGAGGACTACCTGGCGCAGGCCCGCTTCGCCGCCGAGGTCGAGGGGCTGGACATCGAGTTCCGGCAGATGTCGGTCTATGACGTGGGGCAGTTGGGCGAGCGGTTCGACGTCGTGTTCTTCATCGGCGTGCTGTATCACCTGCGCCACCCACTGCTGGCGCTGGACCTGATCCACGAGCACGTAGCCGGCGACCTCATGGTGTTCCAGTCCATGCAGCGCGGCTCCAACCAGGTGCTGCCGCTCGCCGATGATTACGAGTTCTGGGAAACCGGCATCTTCGACGATCCCGGATATCCCAAGCTGCACTTCATTGAGAACAGCTACTCGCACGACAACACCAACTGGTGGGCGCCCAACCGCGCCTGCTCCGCGGCGATGCTGCGGGCGGCCGGGTTCACCATCGAGAGCAACCCGGAGGACGAGGTTTTTATATGTCGCCGGGCTGGGCAGCCCGATGCGCGCTACGGCGCCGTTTATCCTGCACGCAAAAGCGATGCTGCTTTGAAGGAGGATGGGCCATGATCGAAGCGGCGATGATCTGGAACGAGCCGAACAACAAGTCGCACTGGGACTTCGAGAACGACCCGGGCTGGGCCGTTTTTTCGGAGATGACCAAGCTGGCGGGCCAGGCCATCGCCGCCGAGGCGCCGGGCCTGCCGCGCGTGCTGGGCGGGATCAGCCCGATTGATCCCGACTTCATCCGCGTGCTGCAGGGCCATGGCGCGCTGGCGGACCTGGACGCGGTGGCGGTCCACGGCTTCCCGCTGGATTGGAACCATTGGATGCTGGATGAATGGCCGGCCAAGCTGGACAGCATCCGTGCCGTCACCGACCTGCCGCTGTGGGTCAGCGAGGTCGGCATCAGCACCTTCGGCGCCGAGGAGGTGCAGGAATGGGGCCTGCGCCGCACCGCAGAGCTGCTGATCGGCCAGGCGCCTCGCATCCATTGGTATAGCCTGTATGACCTGCCCGCCGACTGGCCGGCCACCACCCGGCATCGTGAGGCCGAGGGCAGCAGCTACTACCGCCACTTCCACATGGGCCTGCTGGACGAGCA
>CAXTCI010000142.1:1614-14216 GCA_964242325.1 uncultured Acetobacteraceae bacterium | reverse complement strand
CGGCCCGCTTGCGGCACCCTCGCCAGAGTTGAAGGTCCGGCTGATGCCCATGTAAGCCCGGACGTTGGTCGATCCCCAGATGCCGGCCTCGTTCTTGAGGGGGTAAGTCCCATTCTCGTTCAGCAGGTCAATGACCATGCTGCCAACGCCCGGCGTCTGGTTGCCGACCACGGGGATGCGCGGGTCGTTGCCTGCGGCGACCGTGCCAGCGGCCGTGCCAAAGGAGGGAACGGTTGGAATGACGGGCTTCCCGGCCAAGTCGTTGTAGCTGCCGCTCGTCGCCACCGTCGCGAGCGACGTCACCTGCGCCGCCCCAATAATGCGCGGATCGTTGCCCGCAGCCACCGTCCCTGCAGCGGTCCCGACCGGCGGCACCACGGGGATTGCCGGGCGGCCGGTCAGGTCCGAATAAGCACCCGTGGTCGCCACAGGCGCCAGCACCGGCTTACTAATAAGGTCGGCCCAGTTCCCGCTCGTGGCGACCGGGGCCAAGATGGCGGCCTGCGCCGCTCCAATGATGCGCGGATCGTTGCCCGCAGCCACCGTCCCAGCAGCGGTCCCGACCGGAAGCTGCGCCACAGGTAGGGCGCCTGCCGGCCCCAAAAGCGCCGGCCCGTTCGGCCGGCCTAATGCCGATTGCGGCACCGCAGCGTTGGCAGCCGCCTGAGCCGCCGCTGCCGCAGCCGCCGCGGTGCTGACCATGCTGTCCACATAACCCTTGCGTGCCGCATCTGTGGGCACGACCGGGTCTTGGCGCAGGGTGATCGCGTCCTCGGTGAACTTTGCCGCCTGCGCCCACACCAGGTCTGGCCAAAGCAAAGGAAACAGCAACAGGGCTGAGCGCAAGGAATGGGTCATAGTGCGCCTCCTATGCAACGCAGATAGCGTCGCCGTTGATCCACGCTTGCGGCTGCCCTGGCACCGGTACCGGCCGCGTGGTCGGCAGCAGCGGAATGGCCGCGTTCAGCAGCGCGACCAAGGCCGGGCCGCTTACCGCCTGCGTCACAAAGCGCGTGGTCGCCACCGCGCCGCTGTTGTCCCCTGCCGTCGGCGTCGGCGCCAGCACGGCGCCAGCCCCCTTGCCCGCCAACTGCAGCTGGATATCAGCCGCAGCACCCACCGGCTGCAACGCTGGCCCTGACGCGCCCGCACCAGGCGTTACCTGCACTGCGCTGGAGGCGCCTGTCGCCCGCGCCATAACCAGCACCGGGACACCGCCGGCCGCAACCTGCACAGAGCCGGTGGCGGGATCGGCCTGCAGCCACTCCCCGCCGGGCTGTATGTTGGTAGGATTGGAATAAGCGTCGGCGTTGCTGGCATTCAGATAGATGCGCTGACCCGATGCAACCGTTATTACCGCCCCAGACGACCCTGCGATTGCGGAGCAGGTGTCAATTACCCCGTTCCACCGCCCGACCACCTGGAAGGCGGCGTCCACCCCCCTCGCCCCTAGTGACTGGTAGCGCGTACCCAGCCACCACGCGCCTTTCGCACCCGTGCTGTTGGTGCGATAGAAGTTGCGGACCGTGCTGCTGACCGCCAAGTCGTATCCGGCGTCGTTATGGCTGAACTCGTCCACTTGCTGGTAGGTGCCGTCCGCAAAGCCGAACAGGTCGCCATCCATCACCAGCACGGCGGGGTTCGCCAGGAAATGCGTGCTGCCAGACTTGGTTCCGGCCACGGTGCCGGCCACGGACAGGAATACGGCGTCGCCTTGCCCCTGCTGCGACACCCGCCCGTTGATGGCCGAGCAGCCTGTGCGCCCTCCTTGGTTGCCCGTCAGCGCGTTCCAGCCGCTGCGGTTCTGATAGTAGACACTGACCGCACTGTTCTCGTGCCGGTAAGTATAGCCCGTGCTGGGCTGCGTCAGCGTCGCCGCGCCATCCACCCGGTGCTCGATGGCCAGTTGGACGGTGGACAGGTCGCCATCAAATGCGGTGCTGATGTCGTCCAGCGACCCATAGCGCACCGGCTCCGTTGCACGCCGCGCGAACATGCGCCCACGCCGGTGCATGTCTCCCGTGCGGAGTTGGCCCTCACCGCTGAAGCGGCCGGCTATGACATCGGGCAGCAATCCGATGGCGGCCGTGCCAGCAGGCAAATAGACCGTGCCCCCCGCCGCCCGGACCAACGCCGCCGCAACTGACGGACCGTCGTCCGTGATACCATCCAACACCGCGCCGTAGTCGCGCACATTGACCGTGTCCGCCGCCCGGTCGGCGAGCAGCCGCGGGCTGGGCGTGCCCCGCGCCGTGACGGCAACGCCCGATGCATCGGCCAACGCCGCCGCCGATACCACGCCGTCGCCGGAAATGCTGATGCCCACACCCGCGTTGAACAGCCCTCGCAACGCCGTGGCGGGCAGGCGCTGGGGCGCACCGGCGCTGTTCAGTATAACCTCGTCTCCAACACCCAGCCCCGCGGCGACTGGAAAGCCCGCATGGTCCGTCCCCGTCGCCTGCACCGCACCATTCGCGACCTGGAGCCCGGCGCCGACGCTCAGCGCCTCCGGCCCGCCCGGCCCGACCGACGCCCGCCCCAGCAGCTTGCCCGCCGCCAGCGTCAGCGCCGGCTGTGTGCTCGCCAACAAGGTTGCTACCGTGACACCGCCGGTGAAGTTGCCCTGACTGATCGGCAGCTCGTCGGTTGGGTTGACTTGGGTAATGGGTGGAAGCTGCTTGATAGTCGGCATGGCTGTCCCTCAAGATTCAGATTTTCTTCTCCCTCTCCCTCCGGGAAAGGGTCGGGGTGAGGGGGTCTTGGCCGCAGAGCGGGAACCTGGAAACGCCGGGAGCAAAGTCCCGTATGGGCCAGCGTTGCGCTCGAAGCCGCTCACCCCGACCTGCGTTTAAAGAAGCCTGGTCAGGCTTTCCCCAAGCGTCCTTACCCCACCGCCGCCCACCCGGTCGGCCCCGTCCCCGACCGTTTGATCCAAAGCGTCGTCCCCGCGCCGCCGTCCAGGTTGCGGTAGTCGCTGCCCGGCGGCGCAGAAACCACGCCCTCCGGGCCGCCGCGTCCGAGCACGCTGCAGAACCCCGTCGGCTCCTCGTCCGCTGCCACCCGCAAGCGCCCGCCAGTCGGCCACAGCACCAAGTCTCCGCCTGGCGATCGGAACGTCGCGCTGCCATCCCCGGCCGAGGTCAGGAAATCCCCCGCCGTGAATCCTAGGGCCTGCCAGCCACCCCAAGTCCCCTCCCAGTCCACCGCCGTCGCCGCCGGCACCAGCATGTCGCGCAAGGTCCAGTTGTCCTGGAATGGGCTGCTCCCCACCCGACGGAACCGCACGGCTCCATTGCAGTGCAGCCGCAGTCGCCGCCCTTGAGGCACCGGCAAGCCAGCAGACGCCATCGCCTGCGCGCCCTGCCCATCGCCCGTGATCGTAACAGTCACCAGCCCGCCGCCGTATCCCGCGCCGGCGCCGGTCATCGTGACCCCGATGATGGCGCCATCACGCACCCAAGCCGATGCCGTCGCGCCCTGCCCGGTCCCGGCAATCTGCACCGATGCCTGCGTGTAGCCTGCCCCTCCTGCCGTCACCCGCACAAAGGCGATCTGCCCCGCCATAGACGCCTGGTACTGCCCAACCATGCTGTCCACCCCGCGCGGGGCGGACGTCACCATCACCGCATCCAGCAGGTCCGGCACCTGCATCTGCTGCACACCCCCCCCAGACGGGCCGAGGTCGGAGGGGTTCACCACAACCACCGCCTGGTTGTCCCAAGTGTTGCCTTCCAACAGCAGCCCATCCGTATTGGCGCACAATGCCTGCGCCATTTGGCTGCCGGTACCGGGAGAGATGGCATTGCGCGCCACTTTCACGCCCTGCACCCCATCCAGCAGCAGCACGCCGCCGCCCGTCCCATCCCGCAGCACGATCCGGTTGCTCTCGACGACCAGCCCTGAACAGGAGATGCCAAACGGCGAGCCATGCCCGTCCGATTCCATGTCATAGGCCGTGACGCCCCAGGTGTTGCCCAGCAACTGGTTGCCCGACACCAGCACGTTGCGGCTGCCGCCGGGGTTGATGCCGACCGCGCAGCCCCGCACCAAGTTGCCCGACACATCGCACCCGTCGCTGCCTCCGGCGTCGATCCCGAAGTAGCCCGGCGCCGACACTGTGTTGCCGATCACGCGCGACGCCTCCGCGTTGCACAGGATGCCGGACCCGTTGCCCTCCAACATGTTGCCCAGCACCACTAATCCGAGCCCGGACACCGCGATGCCCCAGTCCAGGTTGCCGTGGCAGACGTTGCCAGACACGAGCACGTCAGAGGCGTCCGGGTTGGCGTGCCCCCACCGCGGCGGCTCCAGGTTGGTTTCATTGAAGTTGCCAACCGAGATGCCGCGCCCGTTCCCCCAGCACTCGTTGCCCAGCACCCGCCCATGCCGCACCGCTTGCTGAAAGGTAGGGTCGTTGAAATCCATGCAGATGCCGTAAGCGCCATTGCCATGCGCCAAGCATCCCTGCACCAAGGCCCCTGCCGCGGCCTGTATCCAGATACCGTGCACCTGGTTGTCCCGCGCCTCGCACCGAAGGACCTGGTGGCGGCTGGCGCCGTCCGGCCCACTCAGCGCGCCATCCCGCGCCTGGATCACCAGCCCGCTACCCAGCGACGCACCTACAGCGCCCTGAAACACACAGCTATCGAACAGCGTGCGAGTGCAGGCTGGCAGCACCAGCACGCCCCAACTGTCCCCGGGCACGCCCGCGCCATCGAACACGACATTCAGCGCCGTGAATGAAGCGCCCTGCACATTGATGAACGCACCAACCGCCGGCACGCCGGGCAATGCGATGCGCTTGAGCGTGCTGTAGCCCGGCACGCCCACCAGCACGGCTTCCTGCGCCACCGTCCAGCCGCCACGCACGGCATAGGTGCGTGGCGCCAGCCGCACCATTCGTGCCGTCGCGATGGCGCTGTCAAGCGCATCGGTGTCGTCATGCACGCCATCGCCCACAGCGCCGAACGCCTCAGGCGTCACAGCCTCTGCCATCCAGTCCGACAGGCTGCGTGCGACCCCGCCCGGCGCCTGCACCGTGTGTGCCGACAGGTCAATGTCCCGCAATCCGCCCAACCCCGCCATCAACGCGCCATAGGTCGCGGCCCCGTCGCGCCCGAGTTGGGACACCGGCACCAGATCCCCCGGCGCCGGCGGATTTGCACCGGGCAACGCCGTAACGCTGAACACCGCTGCCGCTGATAGCACGCCCCCGGCCAGCCGTAGGTTGGCGCCAATCCCAATCGGCTCCGGCCCTCCCAACCCCGAACTGCTGCGGCCCACCAGCGTCCCGGACGCCACTGCCAACGCCGGCTGCAAGCCTGCCACCACCTGCGCCCGCGACGCATGCAACAGCCGCCCGGCCCGGCTGATCGGCAGGAGGTCGTCATCGGCGGCGACGTTGGCCGGGTCCAACTGGTCAACGGTCGGCATGGCGTTACCCTTCCACGGTGATGGTGTTCCCGGCACTGTCCTGGACGGGCGCCCCAGTCTCGGTCTGCAGCACACCCGACACGGACGTGCCTCCCGACAGCGCCTGGACCGGCAACAGCACCGCGCGCGACAGTGTGCGCCCAGCCTGCGTTCCGATGGTCAGCGTAACGGCATAGGTCACCCCCGCCTGTCCACCGCCCAGCCACAAGACTGCCCGAGCTCCATCGGCCGCCGCCGAAACCAGTGACACCCCACCCGGATCAGCCGGGGTGATGGACACGTCCAGCGTCGCCACCGCGTCTCCGTGGCAGCCGCTCAGCGCAGGCGAGATGTCGAACTGGTAGTCGAGCACGTCCGCCGGGTCCTTCGCCGGCCAAGACGGCCGCGGTCCCGGCCGCACCCCGCGCGGCACCGGCACGGTCCCGTCCAGCACCAGCACGCGCGCCACGCTAGGCCGGTAAAGATGGTTTGCAGGCGTAAGCATGTGGATATCCTTTCTTCTCCCTCTCCCTTCGGGAGCAGGCTGGGGCGAGGGGGTCTTTGCTGCGGGGGAGACCCGGAAAAGCCGCTCGCACGAAGTCCCAAAAGGCCTGCTTTCACAGACCGATCTCCCCGAAGGGAGACGAAGAACTTGCTAATACTCGACGATTACAATCCCGGGCGCCCCAGCCCCGCCCGGCGCCCCGGCGCCATAACCGCCGCCCGCGCCGGCCCCTGCATTGCGTCCATTGTTCTGTCCGCCGCCGCCCAGCCCGCTCCGACCGCCGCCGCCGAACACGCCACCGCCGCCACACCCGCCGGGCACCCCGGCCATCAGCGCGCCATCCCCACCGGAACCGCCCGCCATCTGCATTGTGCCCGCCAGCCCAGCGCCGCCATCGCCGCCCGCACTGCCGGGATTGCCGGAGTGCCCGCCGAACCCGCCATCCGCACCCACCGGCCCGGCGCCAGGCGCGCCGAACCAGCTCGCGCCGCCTTGCAGCCCGTTCACCCGAGGCGCACCGCCGGCGCCACCCTGCCCGACCTGTAACGGGATGACCGCACCGGGCTGCACCGGAACGACCGCCTCGCCATAGCCGCCCGCTGCGCCACCGCCGCCGGCATAATCTGTGTCGCCGCCACCGCCCCCCCCCCCGCCGCCAACCACCCGCACCCGCGCCTGCACCACCCCGTCCGGCACCCGCCAGAGCGTGTTGGTGCCAAACACCTCCTGCCGGCAAAACCCAGGGCTGAGCTGCGGCAGTCTCCACTGCAGGAACGCCCCACCCGGCAGCGCCCGTATGTCGGTCTGCGTCGTCTGCGGCCGTCCAAAGTAGGTCATGATCGTCCAAAGCCCGACCCAGCCGGGATCCGCCGCCGGCGGCTGCGGATCAACTTGCACCTGCGGCGCACCAGCCTTCGCCTGCAAAGCAATGCGCACTACCCGCTGGGTGTTCTGCGCCTGTCCGCCATTGCCCGGCCCGCTCCACGCCACCGCTGGATTGGCCGCATTCCAATACGGCAGCGCCACTGGCCCGGCGTCGTGCAAATCCAGCATCGCCTGCACCAGCCAGCACAGCGCATGGTCCCCGTCCGGTGGCCCACCCAGCGTCAGTGCCACAGGGTCCTGGTTGATCCCCGCCTGCACCAGCAGCGTCGGGTCCGCCCCCAGCGAGCCGAACGGCGTCGCATCCGCCGCCGCAACGCCCAGCAGCGTCCCAGGCCCGACCACGACGCCATAGCCCGAAGCCGCCGGCGTGCACGCCAGTCCATCCGCCACCGGCTGGGTCCCCAGCACCGCCTGCGCCAGCGCCCCTAATGCCGTCATCGCATAGCGCTGCACCAACAGCAGGTCGGTGTCGAGCGGGATGGAGCCGGGATATACGATCTGTCGGTCCAAATCGGCCTCCTTGCCGGGTGGTGTATCTCGTTGCGACGAGTGTAGGATCACGCGACCATGAAGGGTCGGATGCGTGTTGCTTTCATTATGATGACTGCTTGCGCCACCCATTTGGCTGCCTCGGCGAAAGCGCCCGAAGGCCCTGTCAAGGTCAGTGGCTGGACAGTTTCAGACCGGCGCGACGCCGACGGCCATTATGTCGGCTTCGCTCGTGACAGGGGCGAAAAGGATGTTTTCGCCGTGGAAAGGCCAGAAACCAGGCTGACCGAGGAAAGCGCCCATCCCGTGCGGCTCAAGGTGGACGATGACGAAACCTTGGTGACCGGAGATGTCGCGTTGGACAACAAGATGCAGATCGTCCCTTTTCAGGAGCCCCAGAAGTTGTTCCAGAAACCCTGCAAGGGCAGCAGCTTGTATGTTGGGGTGCTTCAGGAAGCCGCAGGAAGCGACTAGTCTGCTCCGCAGAAGCAGTCGCGGTGCTGCTGGCCTAAGCGCGCCGAAGAGCCGAAAGTGAGCTACCCGCCACGCACCCAGGCCACCCCGCCCGCCGGCAGCGCCGCTACCAACGCCGCCCGAACCTCCGGACCATCCGGCTGCAGTACTACCAGACACTCCAGCGGCATCGCCAGCGATCCCCAGCCGCCCGCCACGCCCCAGGCCAGCCCCGGCCCACCATAAACCCCAGTATCGGTCGGTCGCGCCGGCTCAAACACCACCGCCACGCTGCCCGCCTCCGCCACCGCATCAATCAGCCCGGCCCGAGTAGCCCGCTCCCGCCGCAGCGCTCGCCCGATCCGCGCCCGGAAGTCATCATCCCCTTCCCCAGCTCGCCGAGGCAGCCCGCCGCCGAACAGGTCCACCGCTGCCAGGTCCAAGAACTGCTCGGTCGCCGTCGCCATCCGCGACTGCTGCCGCACCTCCTGCAACAGCGCATACAGTCCTGCCCATCCCGACGCCAAACCCGCCAGCAGCGAGTCCAGCACCGGTGCCGTATCTCCGAACCACCGCCGCGGCAGCGCCAGCCGCAGTCGCCCGACGACATCAGTCACGTCGCCCTTCATTGCAGTATCACCGCAACCGTCCCCGGCCGCACCAGCCCATCCACTGGCACGACTAGGTCTACTGCCAGCCCATTGATTGTCACATCCAGCACGCTCGCGACAGTCGGGTCCGCATCATGCGCCACCTGCACCAGCCGGGACCGCGCCAGCCCGGCCCCGGTCGGCAATCCAGCCATAAACCCGATTACTGCCGCCTGCACCGGTCCACCCGTTGCAGGCCCATGCACGATCAACTGCACGTTCGTCTGCAGCACCAGCGGCCCACGCACCGAGTAGGTGCTCCCCACCGGCCGCACCGCCTCGATGGCCGCCCCTGCCGCTGCCAGCAGCGCCGGCTCTGGCAGCCCAGTGCCGTCATCCACCGTCACCGTGAAGTGCCCCGGCCGTTCCTGTCCCGCTGTGTCCACCCGCTCCGCGATGGAAACCGACAGCCCCGCCTGTAACGACTCAACCGCCCAAGCCACTGCCCCGGGCGTCGCCCGCGTCCGGCTATCAATGAACCCGCCAAACCGCGTCCGCAGCGCCGCATCGCTTTCCGCGTCCACGCCGCCCAGCAGCGCCGCATCGTTCGTCACCCAGTCCACTCCAGGAATTGCGGT
This sequence comes from uncultured Acetobacteraceae bacterium, assembly GCA_964242325.1. Classification (GTDB taxonomy): domain Bacteria; phylum Pseudomonadota; class Alphaproteobacteria; order Acetobacterales; family Acetobacteraceae; genus DASWOJ01. The sequence continues at coordinate 5,244 of CAXTCI010000142.1, read as the reverse complement.
TGCCAACTGCAAGATGGCCGTCGGCCGCACATTCCCGGCAGCGCCCGCCTGCGCCGCCAGCACCGGCACCGTCACGTCCGTGCCGGCCGCCGCCAGAGCATACCCCGCCCCGGTCCAGGCTGGATTCCCGGGATCAGCCGCCACCAGGAATGTCAGCGCCCCTGGGCCCGCCGTCCGCACCAGCGCCCCTACCGGCACCGTTGCCGCCAGCCCTGGCACTCCCCGCCCCAGCCGCACCTGTCCATGTGCGGACGTGCCCGGTAGCCGCTGCACACCAAAGTCCCCGACCCAAGTATCCAGATCCCCGCCAGAGCTGGTCGCCGCCCGCGTCGTCGCCAGCACCTGCACGATCAGCCACTGCACCCAAAGCCCGACGGAGGCATTGGCTTCCAGCACCGCCCGCAACACCGACCCGACCGACATATCAATCAGCCCCGCCGCCCCGCCGCACACCGCCGCGGCCTGCGTCCGTACGAGCGCGGCGAAATCCTGCAAGGGAAGCTGCATGAGGGTCTATCCCGGTATCTGGAGTGCAATGGTCCGCGCATCTGCCGTCTCGGCGTCGGCATAGCGGACTTGGACGGACAAGGTGCCGCCCGGATCGGACTGCACCTCGATGACAGGTTCAGGGTCCGGCGCCACCGCCGCCTCTTGCAACATCTGCTGTTGCACGAGCGCACGTATCGCCGCCGGGTCCGCCGGTTGCCCAACGAACCGCGCCAGCCCGGCGCCATACCCCGGCTGCCACAGGTAATCCCCAGGGTTGGTCAGCAACCGCCGCAGCACCCGCTCAGTCCCGAGCGCCGGGCCAGATACGACCTCAATGTCACCTGTAAGCCCGGCAGACAGGTCGCCGCTCCAGAAATGATGAAGATCAGACATTTGCTCCCTCTCCCTCCGGGAAAGGGCCGGAGTGAGGAAAAGGCAAGCGCCGCCCCATCACCATCCAGCCCTCAAACAGCCAGTTCTGAAATCAGCAAAATCAGTCCTGTACATCCGCCACATCGGTCATCCCGCCCTGGGGATCCGGATGCCGATGCGCGTCGTAATGCTGCCGCAACCGATCCAGCGACCCATGCCGGTCAAATACGTCCCCGTCCACATGAAGGTCTCCCTTCACCGAAACCGTCCCATCGTTCAGCAGCCGCACCCAAGACCCGCTCTGATGCGTCAGCCAAAGCTCCCCCGCCGGCGTCGCCGGCCCTTGCGAACTGTTGCTCCAAGTCCGCCCAACAATGACCCCATGCTCCGCATCGCCTTCCTGCGGCAGCACCAGCACCTGGTCCCCCGGTGACGGCGGGCAGCTCAATCCCCACCCCGCCCCCACCCAGGGACTGAGCAAAGGCAGCCACCCCGTCAAAACCCCCTCCGGCTGCAATTGTACCCGAGCAGTCCCGCCTTGAGGGTCCACCGACGTCACCAACCCAAACCGAGGCTGCCCCACCGCCGCGCCCTGCGCCGCCGTGTGCCCCTTGATCGCATTAAGCAGCTTGTCCACCCGCCGCCTCCCCGCTTGGCAAGCCTTGCAGCATCAACCGCTGTGAAAACCCTCGCCGCACATCCAACTGCCGGCTGATCTCTGCCACCGCGAACACCTGATCCCAACCCGCCCCGGCACCCTGCACCTGCACCTGGCTCCGAGCAGTCAACGCCAGCTCACCGGGCATCACCACATGCGCCGCCCACTCATGCCGCTGCAGGTCCGCCAGCGTCCGCTCCGCCAAGGTCTGAGCCTCGTCCTGCGGTAGGTTCGGCCGCACCACCCCGTGCCGCCGCGACCCGGTCCCCGCCGTCGCGCTCACCGCCGTCCCAGCCCGCGTCCCCCAGCTCCGCACCTGAACCTGCACATCCGCCAGCGCCAGCCGGTGCTCCATCTCCATCGAAACGCAACCTCCAACCGGCAGCACCACGGGATCAGCCCCGTCCGGAGGCCCGAAATGCAGCCGAGATCCATCCATGAACAGGTCGAACCCCTCCTGCCTCGCCAGTGCCGCCAGCAGGTCCCATTCCGTAGCCGCCCGGGCGAACTGCCCCATCGTCAGCTGCTCCCGGTCACTCCCGTACAGCCGCCCAATGGTCACGCTCGTCGCCGTGACGTCCGCATCCAGCCCATGCCGAGCCGCCAGCAGTTCGGCCACCTCGCTGCTGGTTCGGTTGGCAAAGGTCTCGTCCACCCGAGCCTCGACCAGCGCCGCCGACAGGTCCCGTCCTTCCAAATCCAGCGTCCCCCGGATCGGATCGAAGTGCACGCTGTCCGCCGTCCCCAGCAGCAGGCTGCTCCACCCTCCGTCCAGCCCAACCTGGACATCCAACCGTCCGCTCAGGCCAGCTGGATCCAGTCCCCGCGCTGCGAATTGCACCCGGAACCGGTCTGCCGCCAGATGGTTGTTGCTGTTGACCTCCGCCGATACTGCCCCGGGCAGCACCGCCCCGTCCGCCAGCACCTGCAGCCGGGGCTGCCGAACCGCCGTCAAGCAGGATTACGGGCAATCCCGCCCCCAGCGCTCGCGTCCTGCTCCGGCAACTGCAACGTCTGCAAGCCAACCAGCACCGGGTCATCCAGCCCATTCAGCGCCGCAATCCGATTCCACTGCGTCGCGTCGCCCAATTGCTCCAGCGCCAGCCGGAATAGGTCGCCCCCAGCCACCGTGATAATCCTCATGCCGCCTCCAAAGCGCTCTGGAACGCCCGAGCCATCGCCAGCTGCGCTGTCTGCCCAGCCGCCGCCAGCACCCCCGCCAAGTCAGTTCCAGCTAGTCCGGCGCCCGCCGCGGCCAACCGATCCTCCAATCCCGGTCCAGCCCCCAGCGCCGCCGCCTCTGCCGCTGTAGGCGCCGTTGGGAGCAGTTCAGCCAGGGCAAAGTCCCCCTCGGCCACTACGCAAGTTGACAACCGATACGGCATCCAAAACGGCTCGGCGCTGTCCGCCTCGAACCGCGAAATAATCACCGTGAAGCGCCATCCATCCCATGCCAGTGGCCACGCCAGCCCCCCACGCCGCAACCGGTCCAGCGCCCGTGCCCGCGCTGGCGCCTCCGGCCCCGACAAGATGCCGGACCAGGACAACTCTCCATCGTCGGCACCCATGGCGTCCACTACACGCCCCCCACCCGGCAACTGATGCACTGTCAGCCGCTGCCGTCCGCCTAGTGTTATACTTTGCGGGACCTCAAAGGACCCGAACACGATGGGACCGAGGGTAAGCATAGCGATCTCCGTTGTTGCGGCTTTATGTCAGCCCATAGCTTGGCCGCCCGGCCCACCTCTGCCCGTCACTGCAAAGATCGCAACGACACGACGGCTCAGCGGCCATGGCGCAACCTCTACCGTCCCCAAGGCTGACCCGGCAAAGCCGTGAGGGACGCATAAGCCCGCCCAATGACGTGTCAGCCCAAGCGTAGCCCCGACCGCTACAACGTTCCCGCCGGCGTCCAGGCAGGCGATTGCCGCGGATCGAACCCTGTGAGTCCCGCCCCGGGCCGAGCGGCATCCCGCCCCATGCGGTCTGCCAGCCACTGCCCGACCAGCCGGCCGTCCAGCACGACGTCGCCACCCCCGCCTCCACCTTCGTTGGCAGGAGGCGGCGGCGCTGCAGGCCGCCCGGAAAACACTGGCCCACCCGGCATGGCC
>CAXTCI010000142.1:0-1514 GCA_964242325.1 uncultured Acetobacteraceae bacterium | reverse complement strand
TGGCCCACCCGGCATGGCCGGCGCCGGCGCCGGCGTCGATGGCGCAACCGGCGGCAGTCGCTGCACCTGGAGCGGCGCCGAAGGCGCCTGCACCGGCACAGGCGCCGCCGCCACGGCCTGGGGCGTCTCCGCCCTCCGCGCTGCTGGCATCGCAGCGCGAGGCACCGAAGCTGGCGCCGATGCAAACGCCAGCACCGACATCTCGACTCGTTGAGCCCCCGCAGGTGCCGCAACCGACATGGCTGGCGCAGCCGGGTTCGGCACCTTCAATGGCGGCACACCCCCGGGACCACGTTCAGTTGCCGGCCCAACTGCCGGCCCGGTTGCTTGCGGAGCCATAGGCAAAGGGGGCATCGCCGAAGGCATCGGTATGGCGGGTCCAATAGGCGCCGCCATTGCCGGTTGTGCCGGGAAATCAGCAATCGGCGCCGCCGACTGAGAAATCGCCGCAACAGCCGGCACGGCAACGGGTGGAGCCGCAGCCCGTACCGTGCCACGCACCGGCTCCATCATTGCCGCAGCCGAAGCAGGTGCAGCACTTGCCACTTGCATCTCCGGCGCCACGCGCGCCGCCGTCTCGGCCGTAGCAAGCGCGCCGGCTACCTCCACCGGCGCTGCGGCCGGCGCAGCCGCAACCTCGCCAACTCCTCCCGCAGCCGCCGGCCGCCCAACCCGCGACGCCATCACAGCAGCCTGCTGCGCCACCGTCGCAGCCTGTCGCGCCTGTGCCATCAGCGCTTGCAGCCCCACACTGCTTGCAGCCACAGCTACATCCAGCGCCCGCAACTCTCGCATGATGACGTCCAGCCCGGCGCTGACCCCGTCCTGCAACGCAAGGCTAATCCCGATCTCATAGGCGTCAATCATCACCTTCCCCTCCGCAACCGTGCCATGCGCGGCACCCCGCGCCGACCCGGCTGCAAGCTCCCCGGCACCTCCTTGATCCGCAGCACCAGCGTATCTACCCCGAACACCGCGCCCGTTGCTGCCCCATCCCCGCCTACCCCGGCGGTGCCCAAGCCATCGCCGCCCAGTCCCACGTCAACCCGTCCATCTGGCCGATCACGATCACCCATGCCGTCCGCTCCCCCACGTCCAACGAGAACGCCACGTCCAGCGGCACCCCGTTCCGCACCAGGAAGAGGCAATCCACTAGGTCCGCTTGCCCCACCAGCCCATGCAGCGCAGCCGGGTCAGGCCCCCCGGCCGCGCCGCCTAGTTTGGGTCGGACAACGCCTCCCCTACCGCCGCAAGCCCGGCATCCCCCAACCGTGCTACGAGCGCCTCCAACTGCCCCTCATTCGCCGCCGCCGGCACTGGCACCCCATCAATCGCCTGCACGCAGTAGGCCAGCATGGCATACCCGACATACCGGTCATTGCCCGACAGCACCGGCCCCAACGCCTTGAACAGCCGCAGCCGATCCAAAGCCCCAGGCCGCCGCACTTCCAACAGCCGCCTAGTCGCATCCGTAACCGCCAAAGGCCGCCCAGCCTCAGCAATAATCCGTTCAG
>CAXTCI010000141.1:0-14373 GCA_964242325.1 uncultured Acetobacteraceae bacterium | reverse complement strand
GCCGGTGCAGGTCCGCGGCATGGGGGTGCGGCTGTCGCCAGAAATAGCACCGGACCAGGTGAACTACGGGCACCTGCAGGTGCTGTTCGCCGACGGGTCGGTCGGCTGGTACGAGTCCGGCTGGGGGCCGATGATCTCCGAGACCGCCTACTTCGTGAAGGACGTGATGGGGCCGCGGGGATCGGCCTCGATCGTCATGGACGCCGCCGCCGGCTCGGCCGACGTGGAAACGCACACCAGGACCGCGCGCATCCGCCTGCACCGTGCGGACACCGGGCCGGACGGAGCGTTCCTGGCCGCGGACGAGATGCTGTCCATGGCCGACGAGCCGGGCCACCAGGCGCTGTGCGAGCGGGAGCAGGCGTTCGTGCTAGATGCCATCCGCAACGACCGGGACCTGGGCCGCCACATGGACGATGCCGTCCGCTCGCTCGCCGTGGTGCTGGCGGCGGACCGCTCCATGCGCGAGCGCCGGGCGGTTGACCTGTGAGGACCGGCGCATGGGCTCGCTGACGCTTTCGGCCGTTCGCAAGAGCTTCGGCGCGATTGACGTGCTGAAGGGTGTGGAGCTTGAGGTAGCTGCCGGCGAGTTCGTGGTGTTCGTCGGACCCTCAGGCTGCGGCAAGTCAACGCTGCTGCGGATCATCGCCGGGCTGGACGAGCAGACCTCCGGCGACGTGCGGATCGACGGGCGGCTGATGAACGGCGTGCCACCGGCCAAGCGCGGCATCGCCATGGTGTTCCAAAGCTACGCGCTCTACCCGCACCTGACGGTGGCGCGGAACATGGGCCTGGCCTTGCAGCAGGAGGGCGTGGCGGCGGCGGACATCAAGCGCCGGGTTGCGGTGGCATCCGGGCTGCTGCGGCTCGACGCCCTGCTGGACCGGCGCCCGGCGGAGCTTTCGGGCGGGCAAAGGCAGCGGGTGGCCATCGGCCGGGCCATCGTGCGCCAGCCCAGCCTGTTCCTGTTCGACGAGCCGCTGTCCAACCTCGACGCCGCGTTGCGTGCCGGCACGCGGGTCGAGATCGCCAAGCTGCACCGGCAACTCGGGGCGACGATGGTGTATGTCACGCACGACCAGGTCGAGGCCATGACGCTCGCCGACAAGATGGTGGTGATGAACGGCGGCGCGGTGGAGCAAGCCGGGCGTCCGCTGGAGCTGTATGCACGCCCGGCCAACCTGTTCGTGGCGGGCTTCATCGGCTCGCCGACGATGAACTTCATCGGCGGGGAGGCGGCGGCCCGGGTGGGCGCCGCGACGGTCGGGGTGCGTCCGGAGCACTTGACCGTGGCCGGGGAGGGCGCCTGGACCGGCACCGTGTCGCACGCCGAGCACCTCGGCGCCGACACCATGCTGTATGTCGAGGTTCCCGGGGTCGGGATGCTGACGGCACGGATTCCGGGCGAGGTCAGCCACGATGTCGGCGACAGGGTTGGGCTTACGCCGCGCGATGGCCGGGTTCACCGGTTCGATGGTGATGGGAGGTCGGTTGCGGGCTGACTGGGTGCATGTCGCGAGATCAAGCGCTCATGATCGACCTTAACCGACCCGAAGCGGACGGCCGCGATGGCCGACACCACGGGCCGGGTTGGGCCGAAAACTGCACATCCAGCTTGTAGTGACGGACATAACCGGACGCGGCAGCGAGCGCCCTCGCACATTCAGTTCAATCTTGCCGCGGTGCCCAAACGGCGGTGCGTCCGAGTCGTTCGTCCCTCCGCAAGCCTGTGGAGAGCGGCATGAGCGACACCAAGCCAAGCGGCATAGACGTCGGCCGGGTTGAAGGCGACCGCGTTGTCTTTCCCGAGTGGAAAGGCGAGGCGGACCGGCCCTCACCGCCGCTCGCGGCTTATATGCCACCCGGCGACCGCGTCGGCTTCGCGGTCGCAGGGCTTGGCCGCCTTAGCCTCGAACAAATCATGCCCGCATTCGGCGAGGCCAAGCGGGCGAAGGTAACCGCACTCGTCTCGAACACGCCGGACAAGGCCCGGGTCGTCGCCGCGCAGTATGGTATCCCGCCAAGCAGCGTCTACAGCTATGATGATTGGCACCGACTGGCCCAAAACGACCAAGTAGCTGCGGTTTACGTCGTCACGCCAAACGCACTGCATCGCGAGCACGTCACCGCCGCGGCAGGCGCCGGCAAGCACGTTCTTTGCGAAAAGCCGATGGCAACCAACTCGACCGAGGCGAAGGCGATGGTGGCAGCCTGCGAGGCCGCGGGCGTGAAGCTGATGGTTGCCTACCGGTGCCAATACGAGCCGTATAACCGCCGGGCCATAGCCTTGGTGCGGTCAGGCCAGTACGGCACCGTTCGCATCATCGAGGCGTGCAACACCCAGGTGCAGGGTCCGGCCGACCAATGGCGGATGAAGGGCGCGCTGGCCGGCGGTGGGGCGCTGCCGGACATCGGCCTGTACTGTCTGAACGGTGCGCGCGCCTATACCGGCGAGGAACCTGTCGAGGTGTTCGCGCGGGTTTGGAACCCCCCGGGCGACGAACGATTCACCAGCGTCGAGGACACGATCGCGTTCATGCTGCGATTTCCGTCAGGTGCGATCGCACAGTGCTCCAGCAGCTACACGGCCCATGAATCGAAGGATATGCGCGTCCGGCTTGGCGAGGCGTGGCTCGATGTCGCGAACGCCTTCGCCTATCGCGGGCAGTCGCTGCGGATAGCCCGGCGGGTCGGTGACGAGGAAGCCATCGAAAGCCCCGCCATCCCGGCCAAGAACCAGTTCACCCTCGAGATCGACCACTTCGCAGAATGCGTGCTGACCGGCCGCCAGCCGCGCACTCCCGGTGAGGAGGGCGTCCAGGACCACGTCGTCATGGAGGCCATCTACGAATCGAGCCGCACGGGGCAGCCGGTGACCTTGCCGCCGGTCGGGCGCCTCGACGCCTTTCGCGGCCCGGCCCTGCAGGACTGAGGACAACGTCAATGCAAGCATTGTTCTTCGGCTTGGCGTTCCTCGCTGGCCTCAGCAACCCGTTGCAGTCTGCGGCCAACGCAGCGCTCAACAAGGGCTTGAGCCAGCCGCTGCTATCGGCGGTGGTGGTCTATGCGGTTGCCATCGCCGGCCTGCTGGTGTGCACCGGGATCGCCATGGTGTCGGGCGTGTCGCTCCCGGGTTTTGGTCCGATCCGGACGATTCCGTGGTGGGCGTTCGTAGGCGGACTCTGCCAGTTGACGTTCACGCTGGCGGCGGCGATCAGCACACAGAAAATGGGCTCGGCAGCGTTCACTGTGACGGTACTGGTGGTTGCCGTGGTGCTCTCGATCGTGCTCGACGCGAACGGGCTGATGGGCTTGCCGATGCGGGAGGCAAGCTGGCCTCGCTTGCTCGGTGCAGCACTGGCGATCGTGGGCGTTGCCCTGGTGTCGTTTTTTTAACCGGGGTGCTGGCTGCACCGTTTGCCGCGCCGGCTGTGCCGCCCGACTGGATCGGCACCGTGTTGCACGCCGGGCATCTCGGCGCCGACATGGAGTCGTATGGCGAGCGACCCGGAGTTGGGATGCTGGTGGCGCGGGTTCCCGGCGAGGTCGGCCATGATGCCGACCACACTCCACAGGATGGCCGGGTTCACCAGTCCGATGGATGGCGGTTGCAGGCTGACTGGGTGCATGCCGAGCGGACTGCCGAGTGGCCCCTGGTCGTGCAGAGCAGGATCAAGCGATCATGACGCAAACCCTCGCTGCTCTGCTCGCCAGCGTCGCGACTGCCATCGCGACCTTCGCCGGCGCCCTGGCGGTGGAGCCCTATAACGCCCGGCGCGATCGAATTGGCATGGCGCTGGCGCTCGCCGGCGCCATCAACGCGCTTCTCGACCTGATCGAGATACGCGACATGATCACGGAGCTTTCGGGGGCACTGGGCGAACTGGAAGCGGGACGACCGGTCCAGTTCGGTTCGTTGATCCGCGACAACGCGCCATTCCAAGCGATTACGCTGTCGTATTCGAACCAGCTCGGCAGCCTCGGCGGCGACCTGCCGTTCCGTGTCGCCCGGTTCCTAACCCACAATCAGGGCCTTCTTCATGACCTCGCCCGTTTGGATGAAAACACGGATCAGCCGCAGGTGCAGGCGATGCTGATCCGCCGCATGCGGCCATTATGGGAAAAGACGCAGGTGCTTGGCACCGCCTTGATCGGAGATCTCCGCAGGACGGCCGGCATCTGACGCCCGCCCCGATGCCGGCCCATTATCGCGCGGTGGATGGCCAAATCACCCGCAGCCTACCTAAATACCTAAATAGGTCCATTGGGCCTGGTGCTGCCGCCCGCGCTGACCAATCGGGTCGCCCGGTCCGCGTTCAACGCACCATCCGGCATCCGGCCCTGCGCCAGCGCTTCCACCTGCCGGACCGTGTCGAACGCCTGATGCTCCGCAGCCTCCGGCGTCAGCCCGGCGATATGCGGAGTCGCAATCACGTCCGGGCGGCCCGACAGCATGAGGGACGGCTTCTGGTCCTGCGCCCGGCCCACATCCAGCGCGGCACCGCCCAGATGCCCGGCGTCCAGCGCATCCCGCAGCGCCGCCTCGTCCACCAGTCCGCCGCGGGACAGGTTGATGAAGTAAGCACCGAGCTTCATGCGGGCAAAAGCGCCGGCGTTCATCAGGTTCTCGGTCTCCGCGGTGGCCAGCGCCAGGCAGACCACGAAGTCCGAGCGGGCCAGCAGGTCCTCCAGCGGGACCTGGTGCAGCCCCGGGCTGTCCACCGTGACGTAGGGATCGGCCACCAGCACCTGCATGTCGAGCGCCACGGCCAGCGTTGCCAGCCGCCGGCCAATCACGCCATAACCGATGATCCCCAGCGTCGCGCCCGCCAACTGCCGTCCCATCCGCGGCACCGGGTCCAGCCCGGCGCGGTAGTCCACCACGGCGCGCGACACGTTGCGGCCCAGGTCCACCATGAAGCCCAACGCCAGCTCCGCCACCGCCGGCACGAAGCCCGGCGTCGCCCGCGTCACCAGCACGCCGTGCCGTGATGCGGCCTCCACGTCGATCGTGCTGACGTCCACCGCCACCCGGCATACCGCCATCAGGCCCGGCAGGGCGGCGAACACCTCCGCCGCCACCGGCACCTGGCGGTCGGCGACGATCACGTCCACTCCGGCCGCAGCCTCCACGAGAGCGTCCGTGCTGTCCAGCACCCGGCCATGCGGGTTCAGCCGCACCTCACCATGCCCGCGCAGGCCAGCTAGGGCGCGGTCCCCATAGTAGTTTGCGAGCATGTGCGGCGTGTGAGTCAGCAGGATGCGGAGCATGGCGGCAGACTGGCAGGAATGCCGGTTGAACGCACGCCCCGCCGGGTCTTGGGCTCGCCAGATCAAGGCCGAAGCCGACCGGCATCAGGGAGAGTCGTCAACTGAGCTGACGTAGCGGCCGGCGTCGCCGGTGACGACGATCTTGGCGAATTTGGTGGGAAAGCCGGTCGCTTCGGCGATGACCCATACGCCGGCCTCCGGACCCTGCGCAGTGGCGACAACGCCGCCAATGCCTGGGGCGGCTGGCGGGTTGGCCTGGGCTTGGGCGACGACGGGCGCCAGCGTTACGGGCTGGCGAGGATTGTGGCTGACAGGAGTATGCGGCGGCCTCTGCAAGGCATGGCGACAGCCCCTCCGGATCAAGGGACTGCGGCCGGCTCCGGCACGGCTTCGCGCAAGGCTCAAGGAGGCGGATCAGCCGGTTGTCGGGGCGTCCGGAATGGACAGGAACGCCTGCACGACGTGCTGCAGCACCTTATGGCTGCGGCTGACGATCACCGAGTGCGCCGCCCCCTTGATGACCGACAACTGACGGTCGCCGTTCGGCAATTTCGCGAAGAACGCCTGCAGGTCCTCCAGCGTCGAAATCCCGTCATACTCCCCCTTGGCCAGCAGCACCGGGCACAGGACGCGCGCCGGGTCCACGATGGGCAAGTGGGCGGTCATGTCGAGGTAAGTGCCAGTGGGCACGCTGTCGCCGTTGACGATCTCCTTTTCGACGAAGGCCTTGACGACATCGGGGTCGGTGGTGCCCGGCCGGTCGCGGGTGAAGATGCTTTCCAGCATGGCGCGGTCGCGGGGGCGCCGATTGTGGGTGCGGTAATATTCCGTCTGCTCGGCGCGCTTGCCCAGGGTGGGTGACCCGGCGCCGGTGTAGGTGAAGGCGCAGAGCACGAGGCGACCCATGCGGTCCGGCTGCTCCATCGCGAAGGCGGCGGCGCGGATGGCACCCGACGATTCGCCGAGCAGGTGGGCCGTAGCCTGGCCGGTTTCCCCACGGATCAGGTCGGTGGCAGCAATCAGGTCCTGCACGCCGCTGGCGATGTCGGAGTTGCCCTCAGTCCGGGTGGAGCGGCCATAGCCCTCGTGGTCCAGCGTCCAAACGTCGTAGCCCAGCCGGGCAAAGACGTTCATCAGCGAATACTCGTCGCGCCCCGGCACCGAAAGGTCGAAGCTGGCGAGCGCCGCGGGCGAGGAACCGTGCACCAGGAGCAGGACGGGGCGCGGCGCGTCGCCCGGTGCGGGGACGCCGGCGCGCTTGCGATACATCGCGAGGCGGATATCCACGCCATCACGCCGCTTCGTGGCCCAGTAGCTGGCGGCCCAGACGCCCGGCGGTGCTTCGGGCGGCGGCAGGTCGGCAGCGCCGCCGGACAGCAGGGCGGCACCGCTCAGCATCGCCAAGTTGAGGACGTCCCGCCGCCGGAGTTCGGGCACTGCAGCCATATGGACCACTCCCTGATCGTCCTTGCACCGGAGCTTAGGCCCACTCCTTTCAGGGTGTCATTTATTTTCCTGACAACAGGTATCTATAGCAAAATTAGTAATGATTCAAAACGAATTTACTGGATCAAGTCTCAACATCGCGGATGAGTCGAGCAGTCTAGCACGCGGTTCCAAGACCATGGCCCTCGCGTTGGCCACATACAGCTTACAGGATGGCCGGAGCTTGTCGGAGGATCCTGGAAGGGATAGATCTAAGTAGGCTTGCGCGACCTGTCACACAGACAGCGTGCGACCGTGCCAGGCCGCGCAAGCCTGCTTAGCTTTTCATCTGTGCGCAAACCTCCAGTGGTTTGCTTAGCCCCGGCGTGCCGGGCGCAACGCGCCGCTCGGTATGGCATGGGTGGTGATTTCTGCCGCTGCGACTTCACCGCGGATCAGGTCAGCCGACGCAACCGCCCTGCTGCCGAACATTGCAATCACGCCATAAACAACCTTGGCGACGAGATCGAGGACAGTGATGCCAGCCGTCGCCGGCGTTGGTGCGAGCAGGCCAAGCCCATCTGGGCCAGCCAGCACCAGGAGGGGATAGATCAGCCACAACACCGCCAACAGGATGGCGTTGCGGACGTAGGTGTCGCGCCGAACTTGGTCACGGGCCCGAGCCTCCTCCATCAAAGGGCCGAACAGCACCCACAGCACCGCAAGGAACGCGACGCAGCTTGCGGCATACCAAACCCACTTGATGAACGGCACCTGCGACGCGCCGAAGAACAGGCCCGTCACGATCATCACCACGTCGGATGTCAGCAGCCCCGCAACGAGGCCGACCCGCCGCCGTGCACCGTGCAACGCGGTCATGGATAGGCCCAGCAGCAGCGCCGGGGTGGTCACGGACCAATCGACGTAGCGGGCGAATAGGAAGACCCGGCCGCTGGACAGCGTTGCCTCACCCTGGTGCACCGCCATCGCGAAGTAGGAGATTGCGGCAAATAACGGCACGAAGCCATGGAGCAGGCTGTGCCCTTCCTCATCCTGGGTCCGCCGCCCCCCCGCGGCGAACAGCACCACGGATCCGACCAACATGCCGACCGCGCCGATCCAAAGCCAGTTCGTCTCATTCATCCCGTCCATTCCCTTGTCTATGCCGACATGCGCGCCGGAGGTCACGCTATTGCGCCAGCCGGGTCAACATTGGAAGGAGTGCTCCAGCATTCCTAGGTGGGGCAGATGCGGCAAGGTGCGGGATGTGCACCTTGCCGCCAGTCGTCGGGAATCAGGCTGCCTTCATCGAGCCGAGATACTGCTGCATGACGCCGGGGAGGTGTTCGCCGAGCCAGTCGCCCATCTCCATCTCCTCGGTCTGCGACTGCTTCAGCACCGCCGCGTCGTCGGTCATGCCGGCGAACTCGGCCGTTGCCATCAGCGCCTTGTAGGAGGCGATCTCGTAGGCCTTGAAGCCGACGGCTGCGAGCACGTTTTTGACGACCTCGTCATCGGACGTCATGTGAACCACGCCAGACACCTTGCCGACGAGGTTGGTCACGGTCTCTTTGGCGGTGGAGGCGGATGTGCCGTGCTTGGACAGCAAGCCCTCAAGCCGGGTGGCCTGGGTCTTGGACCGGTCCAACTCCTGCTTCATGCGCGTGTGGAGTTCCGGGTAGGCCTCCATGCGGCTGAGCTGGGCCTCGATGGTCTCGACGGCTTGGCCCTCGACGGCATGCTGATTGCGCAGGCCGGTGAGGTAGTATTCGGTGACATCGCTCATGGTTTAACCCCTTTCAGGTGTCCCGCAGCAACGCGGGTTCCGCAGGGAGTTTCCGACGGGGAGCATCAGGTTTCTTTGAACTTGACCTCTGCCGAAGCAGGCCAACTTCGCGGGGTCATGTACGGCGCCGCATGTCCGGCAGCAGCACCGCAAGCAGGCCGAGCGCCGGCAGGTAGGCGCAGATGCGATATACCGTCGTAATGCTGGTGAGGTCTATTAACTCACCCAACGCGGCGGCGCCGAGGCCGCCCAAGCCGAATGCCAGGCCGAAGAACAAGCCGTTGACCAGGCCGACGTTGCCGGGGATCAGTTCCTGGGCATAGACGATGATGGCGGAGGAGGCAGAGGCCAGCACCAGGCCGATGATGACGGTCAGCACGGCGGTCCCGGCCAGGTTGGCATAGGGCAAGGCCAGGGTGAACGGCAGCACCCCCAGGATCGAGAACCAGATTACCCGTTTGCGCCCAATCCGGTCTCCGATCGGGCCGCCTATCAGAACACCCACGGCAAAGGCGCCCAGGAACAGGAACAGCAGCAACTGCGATGCCTGGACCGAGACGCCGAAAGTCTCGATCAGGTAGAAGGTGTAGTAGGTGTTGAGGCTAGCGACGTAGAAGAATTTGCTGAACAGCAGGGCGACCAGCACGGCGATGGACATGGCGACACGGGCGCGCGACAGCCCGTTTTGCCGCACCGCAACGGTGTTCAGCGTCCGGCCGCGCGCCGAATACCAACGGCTGACGCCCCACAGCACCGCCATCGCCAGCAGCGCCACGGCGGAGAACCAGGCGATGCTGCCCTGGCCGAAGCGCAGCACCACGAAGGCAGCTGCCAATGGTCCCAGCGCAGAGCCTGCGTTGCCGCCGACCTGGAACACCGACTGGGCCAGGCCGTAACGCCCGCCGGACGCCGCCCGGGCCACGCGGGCGGACTCTGGATGGAAGACCGAGGAGCCTAGGCCCACCATCCCCGCCGCCAGCAGCAGCAGGGCGAAGCTGCCGGCGCTTGACAGCAGCAGCAGGCCGAGCAGGGTGCAGCCCATTCCGACCGGCAGGGAGAACGGCACCGGGCGACGGTCGGTGTATAGGCCCACCACCGGCTGCAGCAGCGATGCCGTCAACTGGAACGCCAGGGTGATATAACCGATCTGGGCGAAGCTGAGGTGATACTGCGCTTTCAGGATCGGGTAGATGGCCGGCAACAGCGACTGGATCAGGTCGTTCAGCAAGTGGCAGAAGCTGACTGCCAGGAGGACTGAGAACACGGTACGCTGCAGGGGTGGGGCGGTCAGGGTCTGGCTCATCGGGGCGCTCCGTTTGGCACGTGGACACGGCGGGGCGCCGCGCGTTTGCTTACAGTGTGCGACAGCTTAACTTTTGTCGCCATACACCGTTTTGACAGCTCACCTATGCTGGATACGCCTCCGTATCCGGCCAGCGACGCCGCGGCACACGAGATCGAACCGCACCTTGCCGGTTCCGTTGCAGCGTGCCATGCCCATCTTGCGGCGTGCCGCTTGCCAGCGCCGGGACAGGGGCCGAGGCAACTCGGCCGGCCTTCTCCCAAACGCTGGCGCGTTGCGTGGCGGGCGTTAAGCCACGGCGCGGATGCCGTCCGCCACCCGGTCCAGCGTCCGCTCTGTCAGCGCGGACATGCAGAAGCGGCCGTCGCTGACGCCGTAGATGCCGAACTCGACCTTTAGTCGGTCCATGCGTGCCGCATCCAGGCCAGAGTAGGAGAACAGCCCGCGCTGATGCAGGAAATGGCTGAAATCCCGGGCGTTGTTGCCGGCCAGGCGCGCGACCAGGCCCTGCCGCATCCGCTTGATCCGGTCGCGCATGCCGTCCAGCTCGGCTTCCCAGCCTGCCCGCAGCGCCGGGTCGCCCAGGATGGTGGACACCAGCAGCGCGCCGTGGCTGGGCGGGGTGGAATAGTTGGTGCGTATGGCGACCTTCAGTTGATCTCCGACCAGCCGTGCCTGGGCCGCATCGGCGGCAACGACCGACAATGCGCCGACCCGTTCACCATACAGGGCGAAGGACTTGGAGAACGAGGTCGCGACGAACACCGGCACGCCAAGCCCGGCCAGGAGGCGTGCTGGCTGGCAGTCCGCCTCCAGCCCGTCGGCGAATCCGGCATAGGCCATGTCCAGGAATGGCACGAGGCGCCGATCCCCAATCAGCCCCGCAAGCTCCTGCCAGTCCTCGGCGCGCAGGTCGGCGCCGGTTGGGTTGTGGCAGCAGGCGTGCAGCAGAAGGACAGTGCCCGGCGCCATGGCGGCGACGGCATCCCGCATTCCTGGCCAGTCCACGCCGCCGGTGGCCAGGTCGAAGTAGGGATACTCCGCCACCTGCAGCCCCGCGCCGGCGAAGATGCTGGGATGGTTGCCCCAGGTCGGGCGGCTGAGCATGACGGTGCTGGCGGGCGCCAAGCGCCGGATCACGTCGGCTCCCAGCTTGAGCGCACCGGTTCCGCCGAGGCTTTGCACCGTGACGATCCTATCGTTCGAATCCGCCAGCAGGGCGTCGCCGAAAACCAGGCGCTTGGCGGCGTCGCGCAGGGCGGGCAATCCGTCCGGCTGCAGGTATCCCCATGAGGCGATGCGGCTGGACAGCATGGCTTCGGCAGAGTTGACGGCCTGCAGGATCGGGATGCGGCCGTCCTCGTCGTAGTACATCCCGACGCCCAGGTTGATCTTGCCCGGCCGTGGGTCCGCGCCAAACTCTTGGAAGCCCGCCATGATCGGATCAAGGGCCTCAGGTTGCAAGTGATCGAACAAGGACATGGCGCAGCTCCGGGGTGGCCAGGCAAGATGCGGCTGAGCCGGCCCGGCTGCAACCGCAGAACCAGCCGTTTCCCACGCGGCCGCGGGCACGCTAATCTGTTAAGTGGGCGTTCATGACAAATCTTTAAGCCGTCAAGGGTGCCTGTGCCCGTATCCTATTATGGCGTCGCATCAATGAGGCTGCCAAGCAGTCGAGGCTGCGGCGCCTGCCGCGCCGCGCTGTCCCGCCAGGAGGAGGGCGGCAGATTTCAGCCCTGTCCAACCCAGGTGAGCCGAGGGGACGTGGCTGCTGCGATAATATTCTACGCTGCAGGCTCGTTCACTCGCGGCAGAGCCTCGCATCAGCGAAGGTGCAAACACATCATGCTACAGTGGCACGGCGGCAAGGTCAGGACTGGGTCGGAATGGCGTTGATTGTGGTTGTTGACGACCGGATCACAAACCG
This sequence comes from uncultured Acetobacteraceae bacterium, assembly GCA_964242325.1. Classification (GTDB taxonomy): domain Bacteria; phylum Pseudomonadota; class Alphaproteobacteria; order Acetobacterales; family Acetobacteraceae; genus DASWOJ01. Next base: position 2,661 of record CAXTCI010000141.1, on the reverse strand, counting down.
GATGATCTTTTCCCAGCTTGCCGCGGCGATCCGCGATGGGGCGGAGGTGATTTCGTTTGAAAGCCCGACGGAGGTCCTGACCTGGATCACCGATCATCGGCCGGACCTGATCATCACCGACTACAAGATGCCCGGCATGGACGGGGGCGTGTTCATCGAGCGCCTGCGGGCCATGCCCGCCGGCGAGGATGTGCCGATCATCGTCATCACCGCCTATGAGGACCGGGACTTCCGGCTCCGCGCGCTCCAGGCCGGCGCGACCGATTTCCTGCAAAGCCCGGTCGACCATCAGGAATTCATCACCCGTGGACGCAACGTGCTGCGGCTGGGGGAGCAGCAGCGCTTCATCCGTTCCCGGGCTGACACGCTGCAACGCGACCTGGAGCGCAGCGAGCAAACGCTGGAAACGGCGATCCGGGACAGCCGGGCGCGGCTGATCCAGGTCATAGATACGATCCCAGCCGCGATCAGCGCCACCGACGCCGAGGGGCGTCGCGTGTTCGTGAACAAGTATGGCCTCGCCATCGCGGCCGTGCTGGACGAGAGCGCGGCCGCGATCCAGAACGCGACGGACCAGGAGGTGCTCCGCAGCAGCCAGCCGGTCCTGGGCTATGAAGAAGAGGTTGTGGACCGGCAAGCGCGGCGCCGCACCATGCTGACCAGCAAGTTTCCCCTGCACGACACCGGCGACGGCGTGCGCCACGTGCTGACGACGTCGTTCGACATCACCGACCGCAAGCGGGCAGAGGAGGCCATGCGCCACCTGGCCCATCATGATCCGATGACCGGCCTGCCCAATAGGCTGCATTTGCAGCTTGTATTGCATCGGGAGATCAGCCGGCTCGCGGGCGGCAGCAGCGGGTTCGCGCTGCATTTCATTGACCTCGACCGCTTCAAGACCATCAATGACGGGTTCGGGCACGACCATGGCGATGCCTTGTTGCGGGAAACAGCGGTTCGCCTGCGCCACGTTGTCGGACCCAAGGACACCATTGCCCGGCTGGGCGGGGATGAGTTCGCCATCGTGCAGGTCGGCATCGTGGGGCCCGACGACGCGCAGCGCATGGCCAGGCAGGTCATTCGGGTCATTTCCGAACCGTTCGACATCGAGCACCACCGCGTGTCCATCGGCGCGAGCGTCGGCATGACGATGGCGCCCCGGGACGCCGCGACGTCGGAGCAACTGCTGAAGAACGCCGACCTTGCGATGTATCGCGCCAAGCAGGAAGGGCGGGGGCGGGCGCGCTTCTTCGATCCGGAAATGCAGACGGCGGCGCGCGACACCGTCCTGCTCGAGATCGCCCTGCGCGAGGGGCTGGAACGCGGCGAGCTTCAGCTCTGGTATCAGCCGCAGATGGACGTCGTGACCGGGCAAGTGGTCGGGGTTGAGGCGTTGCTGCGTTGGTATCGGCCAGGCCACGGCGTGACGTTGCCCGGCGAGTTCCTCGGGCTTGCCGAGGACACCGGCCTCATCGTCGAGATCAACCGGTGGGTGCTGGGCGAGGCGTGCCGGCAGGCGGCATATTGGGCGGAAACGGGCACGCCGGTCCGCGTCGCGGTCAACATGCCGGCCGAGTCGTTCAAGGCGGAGGATGTCGAGGCGCTTGTCCTCCGCACGCTTCAGCGCACGAGGCTGCCGCCCGGCCTGTTGGAACTGGAGCTGACGGAGGGAACACTGATGGCCAGCCAGCACCAGGTGGCTGCAAGCCTGCACGCCCTACGACGCATCGGCGTACGTGTTGCGGTCGACGATTTCGGAACGGGCTACTCGTCCTTGGCCTACCTGCAGAAACTGCCGATTGACCGCCTTAAGATAGACCGCTCCTTCGTCCAAGGGTTCGAGGCGGACCTGGATGGGTCGGCGATCGTGAGGGCCGTCATCGGCATCGGGCGCAGCCTGGGCATGGAGGTCGTGGCGGAAGGGGTGGAGACGGCAAGCCAGCTCGAACGGGTGCGCGAGGCAGGTTGCCAGTTTGCCCAGGGTTACCTCTTTGGCAGGCCAATGCCGGCAGAGCAATTCCAGCGCGACCATCTGCCCAGGGTATCTACAGCCGCTGTGCAGCACGCATGACCCGTGCCGCCAGCATGGCCGCATTCGGCGCGGCCATCCTGGACCGTTTGCGCCGCAGCGGGGACCGGGAACATGAGATGTTGGGCAACCGTCTGCTGATCGGTGCCCTGACGTCCGCCTACACCCTGGCCTTCGTTGCGGGAGACGGCGAAGCGGGGAGCCGCCTGCGTTTACTCTGCGGCGCTTACGGCTTTGGGGCACTGCTGCTGCTGCTGCACCCGTTGCTCTGGCCTGGCCCATCGCGGGTGCGTCGCGTTGTCGCCGTGTTCATCGACATCGGGGGACTGACCTGCAGTTTCTACCTGGGGGACGCCTCGGCAGCGCCGTTGTTCCCGTTCTACCTATGGGTGATCCTTGGCAATGGGTTCCGCTTCGGCCTGCCGTGGCTGTATCTCGTCACGGGAGCCAGCGTCCTAGGTTTCGGCATTGTCGTGTCCTGCACGCCGTACTGGTTGGACAACCTGCCGCTTGGGCTGGGGCTGCTGGTGGGCTTGCTGGTCATACCGTTGTATGCGGGGCAGCTAATCCGCAAGCTGTCGGACGCCAAAAAGCAGGCCGAGGAGGCGAGCCGGGCGAAAAGCCTATTCCTG
>CAXTCI010000140.1:0-14512 GCA_964242325.1 uncultured Acetobacteraceae bacterium | reverse complement strand
CGCCGTGGCGCCGTAGCTGCCGGCGGAGATGCCGCCCATGTCGAGGTGGTGGCAGCAGGTGCCCACGATGGCGATGCGCACCCCATCCGCGAAGACCGGGCGGAACGCCAGGATGTCGGGGATGTGCTGGCCGCCGCAGTAGGGGTCGTTGGTGATGACGACGTCGCCGTCCTCCCACGTCTCGATGGGCAGGAAGGACCCAAGCACCGTCAGCAGCCCGGCACCCATGGAGTTCAGGTGCTGCGGGATGCGGGCGGATTGTGCGATGTTGTAGCCGGCTGCGTCGAACACGGCGGTGGAGTAGTCCAGCAGCTCCCGCACGATGGTCGAGCGGCTGGTGCGCCAGACGGTGACGTCCATCTCGGCCGCCGCGGCGGTGAGCGCGTTGCGGAGGATTTCAAGCTCGATCGGGCCGAGGGGGCGGGCGCTGTCGGTCATGCCGGGTTCCTTGCGGCGATCAGGTCGCCTTGCGGCCCCGGCGCGCAATGCCATCCCGGGGCGATATAGACCGTCGTGTAGGCCTCCTGGATCAGCGCGGGGCCGTTGATCGCGCTGCCAAGGCTGGAGCGGTCGAACACCTCTACCTCCGCCCAGCCTGACGCGCCGTAGATGCGGCGGTGGTTCATCGGCTTGGGGGCGCCGACCGCGGGGGGTGCCGGACTGGCCTCGCACCGGGGCAGGCGTCCGATGGCGGCGAGGCGGAGGGTGACGATGTCAACGGGGTCGCCGGGGTTGGAGTAGGAGAAGCGCTGCTGATGCAGGGCATGGAAGTCCGCCGCCAGCGTCGCCAGCATGTCCGCCGACGGCGTCGCGCCGCTCCCAGGCGCCACAAGCCAGGGCACGACAAGCTCGAACGCCTGGCCGCGGTAGCGCAGGTCGGCCGAGTAGCTCAGCGTCCAGCTCTCCGGCGGCAGTCCATCCTGGCGCAGCAGGGCTTCGCCCTGGCGGCGGAGGCTGGCACAGGCGGCTGCGAGGTCCGGCAGGCTGGCCGGGGTGGCGGGCATGAGCCGGCTGCGCGCCAGGTCGTGCACGATGTCGGAGTTGAGGATGCCAAAGGCGGAGAAGGTGCTGGCGTCCGGCGGGAAGATCACCTCGGCAATGCCAAGCTCCTCCGCGACCGGGATGGCGTGCAGGCCGCCCGCGCCACCGAAGGACAGCAAGCTGAAATCCCTGGGGTCGAGGCCCTTCTCGAACAGGCTCAGCCGGATGGCGCCGGCCAGGCTCACGTCGGTGACGGCCAGCAGGCCCTGTGCGGCCTGCTCGACCCCAAGGCCGAGCGGCCCGGCGATCCTCGTGGCCACGGCAGCCCGGGCGCCTTCCACGTCCAGCGTCATGGCGCTGCCGAGGAACGACCCGGCGTCAAGCCGCCCGAGCACGGCGTTGGCGTCGGTCACGGTGGGCTCGGACCCGCCGCGGCGGTAGCAGACCGGGCCGGGCACCGCACCGGCGCTGCGCGGGCCGACCGTGAGGCGCCCGCCGGCGTCAACCGCGGCGATGGAGCCGCCACCGGCGCCTATGGTGCGGATTTCCAGCATTGGCAGCCGGACCGGCAGGCCGTCGATGTCGCCCTGGGTCATGAGCGTGACCTGGTTGCCGCGCACCACCGACACGTCGAAGCTGGTGCCGCCCATGTCGATGCCCACCAGGTCCGGGCGGCCCAGGCGGACGGCCGAGCGCTGCGCCGCCAGCGCGCCGCCGCTGGGGCCGGACAGCAGCAGCCGTACCGGCTGGGCCGCGGCGATCTCCGCCGTGCATACGCCGCCGTTGGACTGCACCAGCAGCAGCCGCGCCGCCATCCCGGCTGCCGCCATGCGTGCGGCCAGCCGGTCCAGGTAGGCGCGCACGACCGGCATCAGCAGGGCGTTCAGCACGGTGGTGGAGGTGCGCTCGTATTCGCGGATTTCCGGGCTGACCTCGGAGGAGATGCAGGCCGGCAGGCCCGGAAACGCGGCGGCAACGTGGTCGCGCAGGCGCTGCTCGTGCTCCGGATTGATGCTGGCGTTCAGCAGCGCAATGGCAACGCACTCGGCACCGAGGGCGCCGAGGGCGGCATCCAGGCCGGCGGGGTTCAGGGGGCGTTCCACACTCCCATCGGCGCGAATGCGCCCGGGCACGCCGATGCGGCGGTCCCGGGGGATCAGCGCGGGCTCGCGGTGCGGGCGCAGGCCGTAGATGTCCCGCCGGGCGTGGCGCCCGATCTCCAGCACGTCGCGGAACCCCTCGGTCGTCAGCAGCACGCCGCGGGGCAGCTTGCGCTCCAGCACGGCGTTGGTGGCGATGGTCGTGCCGTGCAGCAGCAGGCTGACGTCGGTGAGGGCGAAGCCGAAGCGGCGCCCGGCCTCGGCCATGCCGTCGATCAGCCCGGCGGAGGGGTCATCGGGCGTGGTGGGCGTCTTGAAGCTGTGCAGCGCATCGGTGCGACCGTCGAAGATCTGCAGGTCGGTGAAGGTGCCGCCGATGTCGATGCCAATCCGGATGCTGGGAGCGGCCTCGGTCATGCTGCGCGGGCGCTGGATGGCGGAGTGGGACGGGAGGGCGGTTCGGGCGGATGCGTCATGGCCAGGTGCGTCATGGTCAGTGTTCCAATAGATTGGGCCGGCGGGCCTTGCCAGCGGTCATCCGCCCGACGGCCGGCATCGTTGCGGGGCGCAGCGATACGGCACCGAAGAACAGTGCTTGATACCCTGGCAGTTCCTGGCTTGCCACGCCGCCGGGGTGGTCCGCAATGACGGGCGGGACGGGGCGGCACGCGGAGATGAAAGCGCCGCCGCATCGGCGGGCCGTGGAGACCACGCCCAAGGGTGAAAGCCGGGGACCAACGCCGGGATCACACGCAGGCGAAGATCTCGTCGGTCGGGAGGCCGGTGACAGCAGATCCGGCCCATGCGAGGTGATCAGCAGCATGTCCTGGATGTGCCAGTGTTACCGTCGAACTACCGCATTGTCGCAGGGTGGCGTCATAGGCTGCCGAGTTCGTCGCCCGGTGCCTTTAATTTGGGCTGTGATGACGGCGCTCGGCAGTAGCGTTGATCGGCACGGCACCTGCCCCTGACGGTGACGGGGAAAGACGCCCCCGTGCCATCCTACCGCAGGCAATCCCGCCATGGCCCCTGCCCCGCAGTCGCACGAACCCCTTGATTATTAATTCGTTCGCCTTTCCGCGCGTGATGGGCTGTCACAGCATTGGCACGCGATGTGCTTATGTTTGGCTACCCGACGATCAACGCTGCGTCTGTTCACGCACATCGCCCAGCTAGGACTAAGAGAATGAGACATCGTGCCGCAACGTCTTTGCTTATCCGGGCCGCGATCGGTGTGGCCCTCGCCGCCATCCAGCCCGTAACCGCCCATCGGGCTGAAGCCGCGGGCACCTTGATCTGGGGCATGCCGTCCGAGACCGACACGTTGGACCCGCACGCAACCGGCGGCTGGACCACTTACCAGATTACCTACCAGATTTTCGAGGGCCTGGTGAAAGAGGACCTGACCAAGGGCGACGTTCCCTCGCCTCCGTTGATTCCAGGCCTTGCGGCCTCATGGGAGATTTCGCCAGACGGGCTCCAATACACCTTCAAGCTGCGTCCAGGCGTGGTGTTCCATGATGGCACGCCATTCGACGCCGCCGCGGTCAAGTTCAACTTCGAGCGGTTCTGGGACAAGTCCTCGCCGAACTATTATCCGAAGGCTGCTTCCTTCGTCGCGGCTTACGCGAAGTGGATCAAGGGCGTGGAGGTGCTGGACCCGATGACGGTCCGCATCACCTTGACGGAACCCAACTACGAATGGCTGCGGCAGGGGTTGCAGAGCTACGGGCAACCGTTGATGGTCAGCCCTGCCGCAGTGAAGAAGTATGGCAACGAGGGGATCACGCTCCATCCCATCGGCACCGGGCCGTTCCGGTTCGTCGAGCGCCAGCAGGGCGTGCGGACCGTGCTGGAGCGCAATCCGGATTATTGGGGCCGGAAGGCGCAGCTCGACCGCGTGATCTACCGCCCGCTGCAGGACCCGGCGACCCGTGTCAACGCACTCTCCAATGGCGAGGTGCAGATGATCACTACCCCACCTTGGGACGAGATCCAGGGTTTGGTCGATGACGGGTTCAAGTTATCAACCAGTCCCAATGTTCCCTACATCAACTACATCTATCTTAACATGAAGCAGGACGTGTTTAAGGACATACGCGTCCGCCGCGCCGTCAACATGGCGATCGACCGGCAGGGGATCGCACGCGAGATCTACAAACAGACCGGCCGCCCCGAGTTCGGCCTGCTCTCGCCCGGCACCGCCGCCTATGATTCGGCCTTCCGCAGCTACCCCTATGATCCCGACGCCGCGAAGAAGCTGCTCGCCGAGGCGGGCTACCCGAACGGCTTCAAGGTGGTGTTCGAGATCCCGCAGGTCGGCACGGGCGAGCTGGTGGAGTCCTGGATCCAGCGGGACCTGAAGAAGGTCGGCATCGACGTCGAACTCCGCAAATTCGAGTGGGTCACCTACATGGGCCGCTGGGCCGGCGGCATGGGCAACGACGTGGGAATGAACGAGATCGGCTGGGGCATGTCCACCCCGGCTTGGATCGACATTGTATCCCGCTGCGACACGATGGCGCCGAACGGCCAGAACTCCGGCTACTACTGCAACAAGGACGTGGACACGCTGCTCAGCCAGGCGCTGACCACACGCGATCAGGATGCGGCAAAAGCCCTGTATCAGAAGGCGAACCGGCTGATCATGGATGACGCGGCCTATGTGCCGGTCGTGGATGACCTGCAGCCGGTGATGCTGTCGCCCAAGGTCCATGGCTTCGTCAACCCGCCGGAGGACTGGTTCGACCTTTCCACTGTCTCGGTGGACTGACCCGGCGCAACACCCGTGCGCAGCTTCCTCGCCCGCCGGCTGGCCGCGCTGGTTCCGGTGCTGGTCGGGGTCTCGATCGTCATCTTCCTGCTGATGCACCTGGCGCCTGGCGACGTGACGACGACACTGCTCGGCCCCCAGGCGACGGAGGCCGACCGGGTTGCGTTGCGCGTCACGTTGGGGCTGGATCAGCCGGTGCCGGTGCAATATGCGCGCTGGGTGGCACGGGTGGCGGAGGGTGACTTTGGCACCTCCATCGCCACCACTCGCCCGGTCGCGGCGCTGATCCTTCCGCGTTTCCTCAACACCCTGCTGCTCACCGCGGCCAGCCTCGCGCTGGCGATGATGATCGGCTACGGCGCCGGGCTGGTCGCGGCGTTGCGGACGCGCTCGGTGCTGGACCGGGTGCTGACGGGAGCGACCTTGCTGCTCGGCAGCACGCCGCCGTTCTGGCTCGGGCTGGTGCTGGTGCTGTTCTTTGCCCTGCGCCTGCACTGGCTGCCGGTGTCCGGGATGACCGACATGGCCGGAGACGGTGGGGTGCTGGACGTGGCGCGTCACCTGGTGCTGCCGACGGTCACTACGGCGCTGGGGCCGGCGGCCATCATCACGCGCCTGGTGCGTTCCTCGGTGCTGGAGGCGATGGGCCGCCCGCACGTGCGCGTCGCCCGTGCCAAGGGGCTGGGGCGCGCGGCGCTGCTCCGCCGGCACGTCATCCTAAACGCCTTGCCGCCGATCATGACCATCACCGGCCTGCAGCTCGGCTACCTGCTCGGCGGCGCGCTGTTCTCCGAGGTGGTGTTCGCGTGGCCGGGTCTGGGGTCCCTGCTTTATGACTCGATCACCGCTCGCGACACCCCGGTCGTGCAGGCGGCGACCCTGCTGATTGCGCTGCTGTTCGTGATCGTGAACATCCTCGTGGATCTGGTAAACGCCGCCCTTGATCCACGGCTAAAGGAGACCTGACCATGCCGCCCGACACGGCCCATGCCGGCATGCGCGAGGACAGCTTGTCCGGCTCAGACTCCGGCGCGCCCGCGGTTCCGCCTGCCCCCGGGCGGGGCTGGCGCATCGCCGCGTTCGCACGGGACCGGACCGCCTTTGTCGCCGCCATCATCCTCCTTCTCATCGCCGGTGCGGCGGTGCTGGCGCCGCTGCTCAGCCCATACGATCCTGCCGCGGCCGACAACCTCCTGCGCTATGCGCCGCCGCTTACAGCGGGCCACCTGCTCGGCACCGATGCGCAGGGGCGCGACATGCTGTCACGGCTGCTCTGGGGCGGGCGCGTTTCCCTGGTGGTCGGCATCGTGCCGGTGGCGCTGGCCAGCGCGGCCGGGCTGGCACTCGGACTGTTGGCGGGAACCGCGGGCGGCTGGACCGACCAGATCATCATGCGCACGCTGGACGTGCTGTTCGCCTTTCCGATGGTGCTGCTCGCCATTGCCATCGCCGGGGTCTTGCGGCCTGGCCTGTGGACCGAGGTCATCTCGATCACCGTGGTGCTGATCCCCTATGTCGGAAGGCTGGCGCGGACCGCGACGCTCTCCGTGGCCGCGATGCCCTTCATCGAAGCGGCACGCGCTGCCGGGGCCACCCGCACGGCGCTGCTGCTGCGCTACGTGACGCCGGGCGTGCTGCCGCCGCTGCTGGTCTATGCCACGACCCTGATCGGACTGATGATCGTCGTGGGCTCGGGCCTCAGCTTCCTTGGGCTCGGCGTGCAGCCGCCCGCGTCGGACTGGGGCGCGATGGTGTCGGAGGGCCGCATCGTGCTCCGCCGGGCGCCGAACGCGACCGTCCTGCCCGGCCTGGTGATCGTGGCGGTTTCGCTCGCCTTCAGCTTCCTTGGTGACGGCCTGCGCGACGCGCTCGATCCCCGCTCCAGGAGGCGTTAGGTCCATGGACGACGACGTCGTGCTGGAAGTGAAGGACCTCATCACCACCGTGACGATCGGCGCGGAGGAGGTGCGGCTGGTGGACCGCGTGAGCTTCGTCCTGCGGCGCGGGCGCACCACCGCCATCGTCGGCGAGTCCGGCTCCGGCAAGACCATGACCGCGATGTCCCTGCTCCGCCTGCTCGAACCGCCGGTTCGGGTAGCCGGCGGAACCGTCCGATACTTCGGCCGCGACCTGCTCGCCCTGACCGAGCGGCAGATGGCAGAAGTGCGGGGCGCCCGCATCGCCATGGTGTTCCAGGACCCGCTCGCCTCGCTCAACCCGGTGCTGCGCATCGGCTTCCAGATTGCTGAAACGCTGCGGGCGCATCGCCAGATGACCTGGGCCGAGGCGGAACGGCGTGCGGTCGAGCTGCTGCGCCATGTCGGCGTACCCGACCCGGAGGCGCGCGCAATGGACTACCCGCACCATTTCAGCGGCGGCATGCGCCAGCGGGTGCTGATCGCCTCGGCGATCTCCTGCGGTCCCGAGGTGATCATCGCCGACGAGCCCACCACCGCGCTCGACGTGACGGTGCAGGCCAAGATCCTGCACTTGCTGGACGACCTGCGGCAGGAAACCAAGGCCTCCCTGCTGCTGATCACCCATGACCTCGGCGTGGTCGCGGCGATGGCCGACGATGTGGCGGTGATGTATGCCGGCCGCGTGGTGGAGCAGGCCGACGTGGACACCCTGTTCCATGCGCCGTTGCATCCCTACACCCGGGCGCTGCTGTCCTGTGCGATCAACCTGGAGGACGACCGGCACAGCGCGTTGGAGCCGATCGCCGGCGCCCCGCCGGACCCGCGCCGGCGCCCAACCGGATGCCCGTTCCATCCTCGCTGTCCCGATGCGGTCCCGGAGTGCCGGCGCATTGATCCGCCTCTCGAAGCGGTGTCCAGTCAACAGTCGGTCGCCTGTATCGTGGCACAGAGGGCGATGGCAGATGCCTGAAGCGATGCTTGAGCTGCACGACGTCAGCAAGGGCTACGCCGCACGGCGCGGCCGTGGGAACACGTTGCGCGCGGTGGCCGGCGCGAGCTTCAAGCTGGCAGCCGGTGAAACGTTGGGTCTGGTTGGCGAGAGCGGCTGTGGCAAGTCCACCCTGGCCCGGCTCGCGCTGCGCCTGATCGAGCCGGATACGGGCACGGTGCGCGTCGCCGGGCAGGACTTCACCGGGTGTTCCCCCGCGGAAACGCGCCATTTGCGCCGGCGGGTGCAGATCGTGTTCCAGGACGCGCTGTCCTCGCTCAACCCCCGCATGTCCGTCGCCGTCAACGTGGCCGAGCCGATGCGGCTGCAGGGCATCGGCTCCGAGCGTGAACGGCGGTCGGCGGCGCTCGAACTGCTCGACCTCGTCGGGTTGCGGCCGGAGCACGCCGACCGCTACCCGCATGAGTTCTCCGGCGGCCAGGCCCAGCGCGTCGCCATCGCCCGCGCATTGATCCTCCGGCCCGACGTCATCGTCTTCGATGAGGCGGTGTCCGCGCTCGACGTGTCGATCCGCGCCCAGATCCTGCGGCTGATCCTTGATCTGCAGCAGCGGTTCGGACTCGCCTACCTTTTTATCTCGCACGATCTCGGGGTGGTGAAGCGCATCGCCGACCGGATTGCCGTCATGTATCTCGGGCGCATCGTCGAGTTGGGGGCGGCGGCGGCGATCTATCGCGCGCCGCTGCATCCCTACACGGAGGCGCTGCTCGCCGCGATCCCGATCCCCGATCCCCGTCGCATGCGTGTCCGCCAGCTCGGGGTGGTTCAGGGCGAGGCGGCGAGCCCGCTTGATGCGGCGGCGGGCTGTTCCTTCCGTTTCCGATGCCCGCATCGCATGGCGGTCTGCGATCAGGTCACGCCGGAGTTGCTGCCGGCGCCAGGGCGGCATGAGGTTGCCTGCTTCCTGCACGTCCCGCCTTCACCCAACGGAGCGTCCCATGACAGCTAAGATCGTCGTCACCGGTTTCGAGCCGTGGGAGCACGGCACGGAAAACCCGACGCTGGAGGTGCTGGACCGGCTGGAGCGTTCCAACGAGGTCGAAGGGGAGCTGAGCACCGTGCGCCTGCCGGTGGACGCCTCCCGCCTCGCCGGCATCGTCGAGGAAACGCTTGACCGCGTGCGGCCCGACCTGTGGATCAGCCTCGGGCTTGCGCCGGGCTCGTCGGTCATTGCCGTCGAGCGGATCGGGGCCAACGTGCTGGACTTCCCCGTGCCGGACAATGTCGGGCATCAGCCCGGCGGCGAGCCGATCTTCGCGGATGGGCCGGCCGCCTATTTCGCCACCCTTCCGGTCAAGGCAATTGCGTTCGGGCTGCGCTCCGGCGGCATCCCGGCCAAGATCTCCAACAGCGCTTCGACCTATGGCTGCAATCAGATGATGTATACAACCCTGCATCTGATCGCGCGTCAGGGGCTTCCGACACGGGCGGGGTTCATACACATCCCTGCCTCGCCGTCCCTGGCGGCGCGGCAGGTTTATCCGCAGGTCGAGATGCCCTCGATGTGCGTCGAGATGGTGACGCTTGCAGTGCAGAAGGCAATTACGCTGGCGCTGCAGAATGAAACCGATCTGCAGGAACCGGCCTTCAACTACTGATGCTGTCAACTCCACTGACGGTTGGCATCACTGATATCCATGTCTCGGCCTCCGCGGAATGTCTCCTGGGGAGCGGAGCGAGCGGCGTGCCATCGTCATCCCAGTTGCGCACGCACCTCCGCCAGCATGGCCTGGCGTTCATGCCGGGCGGCGAGCGCGCCGGCCATGTCAACGGCGACGAACCGCGCCGGGGTGTGCGGCTGCAACTGGCCGATGAAGTCCATGTCGGCGGAGATGACGGTGCCGAGCATGAAGTAGCCGCCGCCTGAGACGGCGTCGCGATGGAGCACGATCGGTTCGGTGCCGCCGGGCACCTGGATCGAGCCGTAGGGGTAGCAACTGTCAACGATATTGCTGGGGTCCGAACCCGCTCCGAACGGCTGCGTCCGTTCGTTGAACGCGAGCGGGTGGCCGCCGCGGAACCGGTAGCCGATCCGGTCGGCCTCGGGCGCCACCTTCCAGGTATCGGCGAAGAAGCCGGCGCCTGCCGTCTCGGTCAGGCGGTGCCAGTAAAGGCCAGGCATGACGCGCAGCTCTGCTGTTTCCGCGGGCAGCCGCCGGTGCAACGCCGCGACGGTGCGTTGTTCGGCGGCGTTGCGCACGTCGGGCAGAGTTTGCAACTGGTCTCCCGCCTTCAGCGCCCGGCCTTCGAAGCCGCCCAGGGCGCCCAGCAGGTAGGTCGAGCGGCTTTCCAGCACGAGCGGCACGTCGATGCCGCCGGAGACCGCGATGTAGGCGCGGGCGCCCCGGCGCAGGGTCGCGAATGAGAGCACCTGCCCGGCCCTGACCATGAACGACGTCCAGGTTTCCCGCTCGGCGCCGTCAACGCGGGGTGCCAGCTCGGCACCGGTTACGGCAACCATCGCGTCGTGCCCGAACCGCAGTTCCGGCCCCATGAACACCGCCTCCAGCACGGCCGCATCCTCGTCGTTGCCCACCAGCATGTTGGCGACCCGCAGCGCGTAGCGGTCCATGCCGCCGGAGATCGGAATGCCCAGGTGGTAGTAGCCGGGGCGGCCGAGGTCCTGCACCGAGGTGGACAGGCCGGGCTTGAGGACGTCAATGGCCATGCAACGTCTCCATGACGGCCCGGCTGGTGGCCTCCGGGCTCTGGCGAAAGGCGTTGAGGTCGAAGGTGACGGGACGGATGCTTGGCTCGTAGCGACCGTGATCCACGGCTTCGACGGCCTGGTCGTAGCCGGCTCGGTCAACCGGCTTGAACGCGACGATGTCGCCGGGGCGGAAGAAGATCATGAACTCGCGCAAGTAGCTGATTTGCTGGCGCGGGTCGTAGATCGGCATCGGCGTGATGCCGAACATCTGGTAGCCGCCGGCGCCACGGACCGAATAGATGCAGCCGAAACAGCCGCCGTGGCCCACGGTCAGGCGCGGCGTGTCGGTACGCGGGCGAAGGTATTTCGGCACTTCGATCTGCTTGTCCCGCTCGACCATCTGATACATGAACGGCAGCCCGGCCACGAACCCCACCATCGAGACGAACCACGGCGTGCCCGAATGCGCGGCGATGAAGGCGTCAATGTCGCCGAAGCCGTTGATCCGCGCGGCGTAGTCGAGGTCGGTCCCGCCAGGGTCTTGGTGGCGCTCGCGGAAGCGCATCAGCGTCTCGTGGGTCCAGGGATCGTTGTAGTAGACCGGCACCTCGATGATGCGGGTATGCAGCACTGGATCGGCCTGGCCCGCCTGCGATGCCAGCCGCTTCAGCTCGGCTAGCAGGTCGTCTGGGGCGATCCGGTCGGGGTCGAACTTGATCTGGAACGAGGCATTCGCCGGGCAGATCTCGGTGACGCCGGGGATGCGGCTCTCGCGCACCGCGTTGGTCAATGAGAGGCTGGTGAAGAAGGCGTCGAGCGACATCGCCTCGCTGACCTCGACGAAGATGTGCTCGTCGCCGCCGAACGAATAACGTGCGGTCATGGGTGGGCGTCCTCCTTGGCGATCGGGTGGGTTTCAAGCCAGCGCGTGTGGACATCGGCGGCGATGACTTCGGGGGCGTGGAGCAATGCGGCGTGCAGGCGCTGCGTCGTCGGCACGCCCGCGATGGCGAGCTCGCCCAGCGCGCGGCCGAGGCGGCGCGGGGCGCTCGGGCGGTCCTGGTCCCAGACGATCAGCTTGCCGAGCAACGAGTCGTAGAACGGCGGCATCTGGCAGCCCGGATAGAGCTTGGCATCGGCGCCGCTTGCGAGCGCGGCCGCGATGTGCGGCTCGGGCCGCAGGTAGGACTTGCCGGCATGTGCCGGGCCGATCTCGACTGCCTCGTCGGCCATACGCACCGCGAGCATGTCACGGTCGGCGCTGCTGTGGACCTGCACGGTGGTGATCCCTAGCTCCTTGGCAGCGCGAATGATGCGCACCGCGATCTCGCCGCGGTTGGCGATTAGGATCTTTTGGATCGCCAACCGGCTCAGCCTTCCAGTTCGTAGAGCGGCTGGCCGGCCATGACCGGGTCCTCGTTCTCGATGAGGAAGCGCACGAGCTTTCCGGCTGTGTCGGCGGTGACCGGCGTGAAGGTCTTCATGACCTCGATCAACCCGACCGTGTCGCCGGCTGCAACCGTGTCGCCCTCGGATTTGAACACCGGGGCACCGGGTTCGGGCGCGCGGTAGAAGGTGCCGGGGAGCGGCGAGGCGATAGTTTGGATTGGCATGGGGGACTTCTCCGTTCAGGCAGGTCCGTTCAGGCCGGGACCGGCTCGGACTGCACGACGAACTGGGTGGGCGGGGCGATGCGGATGCCGTTGCGCTCCAGCGCCGCCCGCATGGCGGTCGCCATCGCCAACGCGCCGGGCGTGTCGGAATGGAAGCAGATCGACTCGAATTCGATGTCGATCACGTCGCCCTCGACCGTCGCGACCTTGCCATCAAGGCATGCGCGAACGACCTTGTCGGCCACATGCGCCGGGTCGGGTGCGGCGACCCGGCGGGCGAACACGATCGAGCCGGAGCGGTCGTAATCGCGGTCGGCGTAGAACTCGCGCACGACTGGCTGGCCGGCGGCGCGGGCGATGCCTGACGTGACGGAGCGGTCCATGCAGTATAGGTAGAGTTCCGGCCCTACCGCCTGCAGCGCCTCGGCCAGCACCTGCGAGAACGCCTCGTCCTTGGCCGCGTGCATGTAGAGCGCCCCGTGCGGCTTGACGTGCTGCAGCTTGAGGCCGTGGCGCCGCGCGAACTCGCGCAGTGCGCCCAGTTGATACAGCACCTCGTTCACCAGCTCCGCCGGCGACCCGGTCATGAAGCGGCGGCCGAACCCATGCAGGTCGCGGAAACCGGGATGCGCGCCGATGCCGACGCCGTGCTGGCCCGCCATGGCGACCGTGGCGTCCATCAGGTTGGGGTCGCCGGCGTGAAAGCCGGTGGCGATGTTGGCAGAGCTGATCAAGGGCATCAGCGCACTGTCGGGCGATTCGCCTAGGGTCCACGGACCCAGCCCCTCGCCCATGTCGCAGTTGATGTCGATCGTTTTGGGCATCTCCGCCTCCTACTCTGCTGCCTGCAAGCCGGCCGAAGCGTGCACGCCCATGAAGGCGCGCAAGGAGCGCTTGAGCACGCCCGGGTTTAGCCCATCGACGATGAGCACCAGCCGCGACCGCCGGTCCGCATCCGGCCAGGCTGCCATGTGGGTGGGCTTGTGCACGAGGTGCTGCACGCCATGCACGGCGACCGGGGCGTCGCTTCCCGCCACATTCAAGATGCCCTTCACCCGGAGCACCGATGCGCCATGCCGGTTGAGCAGCATCGTCAGCCAGATGCCGAACAGGGTCCAGTCCAGGGGAGCATCGAACACCAGGGTGAAGGCCCGGATGGTGCCATGCCGGTTCGGGTCATGGTGATGCGCGTGGGCCGGCGCCTGGGTTTCGTGGGCGAACCAGCGCCGTGCCGCTTCGCTCTTGCCGGCCAGTTCGAACACGTCGTGCGCCAGCAGCGCCGCCGCATCGAGCACCTCGTCCGCGGCGCGCCAGACCGGCGCCCCCGGGTTGATGGCGCGGATGTCGTCCATCAGCGCGGCCGGGTCGGCCAGATCGGTCTTGGTCAGCACCAGGCGGTCGGCCACCGCCACTTGCCGCACGCTTTCCTTGTTGCGGCGGAGCTGCGCCGGCGCGTTTACGGCGTCGATCGTGGTGATGACGTTGCCGAGGCGGAAATGGTGCCGCAGCACCGGGTCGGCGTGGACGGTGGACAGGATCGGGAACGGGTCGGCCAGGCCGGTGCTCTCGACCACGACGCGGCGAAACGGCGGGATCGCGCCCTGCGCCCGGCGGACATGCAGGTCCCGCAACGCGTCGGATAGCTCGCCGCGGATGGTGCAGCATAGGCAGCCCGATTGGAGCAGCACCATCGTGTCATCGATGCGCTCTAGCAGATGGTGGTCTAGGCCGACCTCGCCGAACTCGTTGATCAGCACGGCGGTGTCGGCTAGCGCCGGGTCGGCGAGCAGGCGCTGCAGCAGCGTCGTCTTGCCGGAGCCGAGGCATCCGGTCAGCAGGTTGACCGGAGTGAACAGCTCAGTCACTCGGCGCCTCCAGGCGGGCGATCAGCGCGGGATCGAGCGGGTCGCATGGGCGTCCGATGAGGCGCTCGGCGGTCGCCCAGAGATGGGTCAGGTTGTCCACGATCTCGGTCTTGCCGGTCGCGGTGGCGAGCAGGAATGCGCTGGCTTGCCAATCCGACAGGCGCAGCCCGTAGCAGGCCAGCACGCGGTTTGCGCCGGCGACGCGACGCGTCCGCTCGCGCCGGCGTTCGACCGGGTCGGTATTGCGGGTGAATACGCCGGGCCGGCTGGCCGCGTCGGTCCAGTGGTCCGACCCGCCCAGGACGCCGCACAGCGCGCACATGGCACCGCTACTTCGCGCGCGGCGAGCGGCGGGCGAAATCGTCCGCCATCTCGTTCATCGTCACGAACCGAACACCGGGATGGCCGATCATGTAGTTGTAGAGCCGCTCCAGCATCATCAGCACGTGCGGGCGGCCGGAGACGTCGGGGTGGATGGTTATCGGGAACACGGCATAGTCGTATTCGCGGTAAACCCAGTCGAACTGGTCGCGCCACATCTGCTCGATGTCGCGCGGGTTGACGAAGCCGTGGCTGTTCGGCGCCTTCTTGATGAACATCAT
>CAXTCI010000139.1:2186-14646 GCA_964242325.1 uncultured Acetobacteraceae bacterium | reverse complement strand
TGATCTTGGTGTTCACGGTGACGAAGTCGTTGGTGTAGGTGCCGGCCTGGACCTGTACGGTGTCGCCGTCCTGAGAGGCTGCAACGGCCGCAGAGATGGTAGAAAACTGCTGGCCAGCGCCCACCGTCAATATTGTCATGCTGTTCTACTTCTATTGGAGAATAATGAAGTCAAAGCTCTAATATTTACAAATATTTCCAAACAACGAACAATCAGGCATCTTGCGTTAACCGTCTTATGCGTGACTGCGCTGCCCTTCGTGTCGAACTGCACGTGTCTATTGCAGTTCGTTAATAGAGTGTTCAAGTTAGGAATTATGTAGCTGCATGAACAGCACTTTTGGTTAACAGATCCGCCAACTTGATGCTTGGGGCTAGCGGGCGCGGGTCGCTTCAACCTTCATGCGTCCCCGCTTGGCACGACCGCCGACATACCCCTCTCGTGCCGTCTGAGAGTGCCGCCGGGGCTCGCCTTGATAACACCGGCAGGTCCCGCAGCCGCTTCCATGGCGGGCAACGGAGGGTGTGGCACGAGGCCCAAATCTCGTCGCGCGGCTGACCTGCCATTCGAACAAGAGTGTAAAGCAAATGAAAACTGAGTCCCGCTTTGTGTAAAACGCACTTTACACTTGCTTAACCTCGGGCTGGGCAAGACGTCCAAGCCCGTCTACACACATTTGGATTTGCAGAGAAAAGTTATGTCTGGTCAAACTGGCACAAAACATGCTTAGTTAACATGACTTGAACCTGCAAAGGGGCAAGCGAGCCCTTTGTGGGAACTCCGACCAACTCTGCGGTCCATACATCCGAGGTTAAGTCTATGAAAAAGCTTCTTCTCGCTGGCGTCGCAGGCATCCTGTCAGCCACCAGCGTATACGCCGCCCCGATCACCGCCAGCACGGTCATCACGGATGGCGGCTTTACATTCTCTAACTTTTCTTGTTCTCCCGGCGGCAGTGGCAACGTTACTGCTGGCAGCTGCGGCACCCTGAGCGTCATGGCCAATGGAACCAGTGGCATCCAATTCGACGGCTTGTTGCAGGCCCTTTCCCCGGCAAGCGCCACCAGCAGTGCCTTCCTCGACGTGATGCTGAGCTACGAGGTCACATCGGCAACGCCGATCTCGACTGTCAGCCTCGACTTTGACGGCGCCGTCAGCTCCACCAGCGCCATTGCTCAGGCCCAAGTTGTCGAAAGTGCATACACTTCTCCGGGCGGCACGCTGTTGGGGCAGACTCAGGTCCAAACCCCGAACTCGTTGTCGTCCACTCTGACGCTGAACCCGGGACAAACCTCACTCTACCTGACGAAGGATGTTTCCGTGACTGCGTTCGGCACCTCGTCGCTCACAACGGCTTCGATCAGCTTGATTGACCAGACGATCGGGGGCACAAGCGGCGGCAGCCCGGGCACCCCCACTCCCGCTCCGACGCCTACGCCCACTCCGTCTGCCGTGCCAGAGCCGGTGAGCCTCGCCCTGTTGGGCTCGGGGCTGGTTGGCCTCGGCCTCGTGCGCCGGACAAAGCGCAGCTAGTCCTGCGGCCTCCTTTCGGTCTAAGCAACGGCGCCGCAAGGCGCCGTTGTTATGTCAAGGTCCCATACGCAGCCGCCCAGCGCCTTGTGCCAGCCTCGTCCGCCTCCCCCGCGAGATCACAGCCTCCTGCGGGGAGTGGCATCCAACCTGCCGCCCGCACCGTGCCTCACGCCGCGTCATGGAAGATGACGCCCAGGGTGTGCCGCTGCCCCGTCCGCACCCGGCTGACCCCGTGCCGCATCGTGACGCGATAGGTGCCGCGCAAACCGGCGACCGGCCGTTGGTGGACGGCGAAGGCCACTGCCTCCCCTTGGCGGAGCGGCACCACCTCCGCCCGTGATTGCATCCGGGGCCGTTGCTCCGTCAGCACGAACTCGCCACCGGTAAAATCCCGGCCTGGCTCGGACAGCAGGACCGCGACCTGCAAAGGGAAAACGTGTTCGCCATACAGGTCCTGGTGCAGGCAGTTGTAGTCGCCCGGGCCGTAGCGCAGCAGCAGCGGCGTCGGGCGCGTCTGCCCGGCGGCGTGGCAGCGCGCCAGGAACGTCGTGTGCTCCGCCGGAAAGCGGATACTCAGGCCCATCGCCTCGTGCCAACGGTTGGCGACCGGAGCCAGGCGCGCATACAGCCCGGCACGCAGCGCGGCGACGGCGGGCGGCAAGGGATAGGCAAAGTACTTATACTCGCCGCGTCCAAATCCGTGCCGGGCCATGACGACGGTGGAGCGGAAGGCATCCCCCTCATACTCCGCGGCCAACGCGCCGCATTCCCCGGGCGTCAGCAGCGGGCCAAGGCCAGCGCAGCCCGCGGCGTCCAACGCCGCCGTTGCGGCGTCCCAGTCCAACCCGTCCAGGGTCATGCGGCCTCCCGGTCCAGCAGGGTGCGCTTGCGCTCGACGCCCCAGCGGTAACCGGACAGGCCACCATCCCGGCGCACGACGCGGTGGCAGGGAACGGCGACGGCCAGCGGATTGGCGGCACAGGCGCCGGCGACGGCGCGCACTGCGGCCGGGCTGCCGACGGCGGCGGCGATGGCGGCATAGCTGCGGGTCTGGCCCGGCGGGATCGCCTGCAGCGCCTGCCACACCCGCTGCTGGAACACCGTGCCGCCGATGTCCAACGGCAGGCTCAGGCCGAGCCGCGGCGCCTCCACCAGCCCGATCACCGCCGCGACGGTGGCGTCGAAGTCCCGGTCGCCGCCATCCAGGGCGGCGCGGGGAAAGCGGTCCTGCAGGTCCCGCACCAGCGCGTCCGGATCGTCGCCGAGCAGGATCGCGCACACGCCCTTGTCCGTCGCCGCAACCAGCACCGCGCCCAACGAGGACTGTCCCACCGCGAACCGGATCGCCGTGCCCTGGCCGCCGCGGCGGTAGGCCGTCGGCGTCATGCCCAGCCGCGCGGCGGACTGCTCGTAGAACCGGCTGGGTGCGTTGTAGCCGGCGCCATAGATCGCCTCCGTGACGGTGCCGCCCGCCCGCAAGGTATCCGCGGCGCGCTGGGCCAGGTGTGCGCCGGTATAGGCCTTCGGGGTGACGCCAGTGGCCGCCTTGAACACGCGGTGCAGGTGGTGCGGGCTGAGGCCGGCAGCGGCGGCAATGGCAGCGAGGGTGGGCGCCTCCTCCGCGTCCTCGATCAGGCGGCAGGCACGCCGCACCGCCGCGGCGTGGCGGGCGGCCAATCCCTCCCCGTCGGGCTGGCAGCGTAGGCAGGGGCGGAAGCCGGCAGCGCGGGCGGCGGCAGGGGTCGGGTGGAACTCGACGTTCTCACGCCGGGCCAGACGGGCGGGACAGGCAGGGCGGCAATACACCCCGGTGGTGCGGACGGCGAACACGAAGGCGCCGTCCAGCGCGGGGTCGCGGCGGCGGATGGCGTCATAACGGGCGTCATCGGTAAGGGGGATGGGATGGTCCATGCTGACCTCTGCATAAGGCGCCGGAATGGCGCCGATGCCTGCACCCTGCCGATAAAGGCCGGGTGCGGCATCCCGCCGCTTGCGGTCAAACTGCCATGGTGCAGGGCTACTCGTCATCAAGCGGCCGCGCCGGGCCGCCGCCCGAGCGCAGCATCAGCGTGCCTGGCGACGCAAGCCGGAACAGCTCCGCCGGGCGGTGGGCCTCACCCGTGCGGCGGCGCCCGGTCGGCTCCACCAGCCGTTGCGCGTCCACCACCTGCCGGCGGAAATTCGCCTTGTCCAACGCTTCCCCGGTAATGCGCTCATACAGCATCCGCAACTCCTGCAGGGTGAACTCCTCCGGCAGCAGGAAGCCCGGCAGGGACGAGTAGCTGCTCTTGTCCCGCAGCCGCCGCACCGCCTTGGCGGCGATAGCGCCGTGGTCGAAGGGCAGGGGCGGCAGCCGGTCCACCGGCACGATGTCCCGCAGCACCTCGCCGTGCAGGTGCCCCGACGGCACCAGGCCCAGATAAGCCACCGCAAGCGACCAGCCGCGCGGGTCCCGGTGACGACCGGAGAAGGTGTAAAGCTGCTCCAGGTAAGACACCTCCATGCCCAGCTTGTCACGCGCCACGCGCCGGGCGGTGGCCTCGGTGTCGTCGTCCTCGTCCACGCGGACATAGCCGCCAGGCAACGCCCGGGCGCCGGCGCAAGGCTCTCGGTCGCGGCGCGGCAGCAGCAGGCCCAGGCCGCCCTCCACCAGCGCGAACAATGCCACATCCACGGTGGCGATGGGCTTGTCGTATTCCATGCCGTCTATTCGCATGTTTAGGTGCTATTGACCATAACCATAGTTAGGTGCATATATACCTTATCAAAGGGAGGGCATCATGGGTTACGGACGCTTCACTTCGACGGATTGGGACAGCTTCACCGCGCACCGCACCGCCGGGCGCAGCCGGGACGACGTGTTCAGCCGCGGCCTTCGCGCCACGATGGACCCGCGGCTGCTGGCGGCCGGAGTGCGGGAAAGCCGGGACTCGCCGGACAACCCTGGCAGCACCCCGGTGATTGTCGGCCTGGACGTGACGGGCAGCATGGGCATGATCGCCGAGGCCATCGCCCGCCACGGCCTGCGGACCCTGTTCGAGTCCATCTACGACCGCCAGCCTGTCCCCGACCCGCACATCATGTTCATGGGCATCGGCGACGCGACCTGCGACCAGGCGCCGCTGCAAGTCAGCCAGTTCGAGGCCGACATACGCATCGCCGAGCAGTTGGTGGACCTGTGGCTGGAGGGCGGCGGCGGCGGCAATAGCTGCGAGAGCTACACGCTGCCCTGGTTGTTCGCTGCCTTGCATACCGCAACAGACGCCTGGAGCAAGCGCGGCCGCAAGGGCTACCTGTTCACCATCGGCGACGAGGAGCCGCCAGAGGTGCTGACCGCGCGGGAGCAGCGCCGGGTGCTCGGGCAGGGCCAGCGCGACCTCTACACCCCGGACGTGCTGCGGCTGGTGAGCCGGCAATGGGAGGTGTTCCACATCATCGTCGAGCAGGGCAGCTACTGCCAGTCCGGCGGCATGGACCGGGTGGTCCGCAAGTGGACGGGATTGCTGGGCCAGCGGGCGTTGCGCCTGGCGGACTACACCCGCCTACCGGAGGTGATCGTGTCGGCCATGCAGGTCAACGAGGGCGGCAACATGGACGACGTGGCGGCAAGCTGGGGCGGCAGCACGGCGGACGTGGTCCGGCACGCGATGCGGCTTGGAGTGCCACCCGAGACCAGGCGGCCCGGCCTGCTGCGGTTGCTGGGCCGATGATCCGGCGGGCGCAGGCCGTCATCGGCGCATGCTGGGGTGATGAGGGCAAGGGACTGCTCACCGACGCCCTGGCGCGGCCGGACACGCTGGTGGTGCGCTTCAATGGCGGCGTGCAGGCCGGGCACACGGTGGCGGCGCCGGATGGGCGGCGGCACGTGTTTCATGGGGTTGGCAGCGGGACGTTTCGGGGTGCGGCCACCTTCCTGTCGCGTTTCCACGTCCACAACCCGCTGCTGCACGGGGAGGAGGTGGCGCGGCTTCGGCGCCTTGGCCTGACGCCCCGAGTCATCGCGGACCCGCACGGCATGGTTACGACGCCCTGGGACATGATGCTGAACCAGATGGCGGAGCAGGCGCGCGGGGCGGGGCGGCACGGCTCCTGCGGCATGGGCCTGAACGAGACCGTGACGCGGACGGAGGCAGGGTTTGCGCTGACCGCCGGGCAGCTTGGCGGTGCCCGCCCGCTCCGGGACCTGCTGCACGGCATACGCGCGCAATGGGTGCCACGGCGGCTGGACGAACTAGGGCTGCGGCCCGGCCCGGACTGGCTGGCGCGGCTGGACAGCGCCGGAATATGGGACGCGTTCATGGACGCGGCGCAGGCGTTCGCGGCTGAGGTGCCGATGGCGGCAGATGCCATTGCGGCGCATTCCGGCCCCGTGCTGTTCGAGGGCGCGCAGGGCCTGCTCCTGGACGCGGAACACCGCTGGTTCCCGAACGTCACCCGCAGCCGCACCGGGCTGACGAACGTGGCGATCCTGGCGCAGGAGGCTGGAATTGGTGCGCTTGACGTGACCTACGTGACCCGCGCCTACGCGACCCGGCACGGCGCCGGGCCGTTCCCACGAGAGGCGGCGGTATCGTATCCGGATGCGACCAACGTGCCGAATCCCTGGCAGGGCACGCTGCGATTTGGGCAGTTGGACCTGGATCTGCTGCACGAGGCAGTGGCGGCGGACATGGCGACGTCGCCGTTGCCGGTGTCGCACCAGGTGGCCGTCACGTGCGTGGATCAAGTGGGGGAGCAGGTGGCGTTCTGGCACGACGACACGGCCCATACGGCAGCACCGGCGGCGATGCTGGACACTATGCAGGCCCTGCTTGGCGGCGGTTTGATCGCCAGCTACGGGCCGACGCGGGACACGTTAGCTGTAGGCGGGCGGTTGGGCCGGCGTCAGTGGTACGCGGCGTAGGGCACGCATATTGCTGCCGGGGAGGAAGCATATACCGCAGCCACGCCAGAAATTCGCGCATGGCTTCTGTGGATGATCGCCCGACGGCAACTCGGCGGCTGCGTCGTCCAAGGCTGGTTCGGCTGCTGCGTCCTCGTTAGCGTGCGGCGTCGAAACCGAGGAACCCGGCCTGCGGCACCGGGGTGCCACCCTGGCCGGCGAACAGCCGGGGCGCTTGCAGTGACGGCCCGGTGCCAGGACGCGCGGCAACGGCCTCGCGCTCGGCCCTGGTTTCCCGCGCGGCGATCCGTGCGGCATCGCGCTCGGCATGCGCGGCAGCGGCCCGGCCTTGCGGCGTGGTGGGCACCGGTCCGCTCGAAGTGGTGTAGCCGTTGCCGCCGCGCAGCGTCAGCAGCAGGAACGAGATCTCGTTACGGCCGAGATCCACCGCCAGTTCCAACGGTGTCAGGCCCAGGACGTTGGTGCTGTTCAGGTCGGCGCCGTGGTTGATGGCGTCCTTGGCGGTGGCGAGGTCGCCGCGGTTGATGGCGTCGAACAGCGCCTCGTTCGGCGGCAGGTCGGCCGCATTTCGTTCGGCGGGTGCGACGGCGGTGGGTTCGGCGCGGGAGCCAGGTACGGCAGGGGGCGGCTCTTCGCGCTTGGCGGCCGCCTTTGGCGAGGTGCCAGGCGTGGGATGGATGCCGCCGGCGCCCCCACTGCCGCCCATCTGCGCCGCAGCGGGCAGGGAGAAGAAGAGGAGGAGCAGGAAAGGCAGGATGCGCTTCATGCCAGCGGTATAGGTGATTCCGAAATGCGTTGCCATAGTCGTGATCAAGCGCGGTTGAGCCACCACACCCCGGCGTTCAAGTAGGCGGCGTAGGCCATCCAGGCCATGTAGGGCAGCAACAACACCGCACCAGCCGGTTGCAACCGGCGGAATCGATGCAGCGCCATTGCCGCCGTGCCCAGCATCAGCACGATCACCAGCAGCGACAGGTCGGGACGGTGCAGCCCGAAGAACGCTGGTGACCAAAGCGCATTGGCCCCCAATGCCCACCCCCACGCGCGCAACGCGGCACGCTTGCGGTCTATACCCACGTCCACCCGCCGCCATACCACCCAGGCGGCAACGCCCAGCAGAACATACAGCAGGGTCCATATCGGGCCGAACAGCCAGTTGGGCGGCGTACCTGGCGGTTGGGCCAGCCCGGCATACCAGCCCCGTATTCCACCTTCCGTCACTGCAGCATTGCTGAGGCCGGTCAGCAAGCACAGGCCGACGAAGCCGGCGAGGACTAGCAGTTGAAATCGCGCGGCGCGGCGACGAGGGGGTTCGGTGGGCTGGAAGGCACGCTGCTCCTGGGCTGCGCGCCAAAGTTGGGGTGGATGGGCGGCGGTGGGAAGGGGTGGCCTTGCCACCGCCGCCGATCATCAAGGGTTGTAGGTAAAGGTGCTGATCTTGCAGACGTCGATATTGCCCTTTTCGATCGACTTGCCGCCGTCGAAGACCGCCTTGAAGTCGAACCGGCAGGCGCCTGTGCCGTCATTGATGTTGATCGTGACGGTATCGCCATCATCCAGCGTGTCCTTGCCGAGGATATCCTCTTCCCACGACTTTGCGCCGACCTTGGAGGCAAAGAAGTTGGTCATGGTCTGGCCGGTCTTGTTGATGATCTCCACATGGCGATCCGTTGCGTGTGCAGCCGGGGCATGGATGGCAAACGGCAGCACTGCGGCGAGGACGAGTAGGCGGCGCATGACATTGGCTTTCAGGTTGAGGGTTGATCCGCAACAAGCTCGTAGGCCGGATGTCCTCAAGAAAGTGTTACAGCTCCAATTGGGTCAATAACGAAACCGATCTGAATATGTTCGGAAATGTCGCCCCTGGCTGTTTATCCCGCCCCTTCCCGCCGCCACGCCAGCAGCACCAGCCCGAGCAGCAACGGCAGCGCCGCCCAGGGCGGCAGCAACGGCAAGGCGTCCAAGCCGGTCACCACGTGGTCGTGCCGCCGTGGCAGGCCGATCCAGCCAGAACCCGAGGTGTCCCGCCCCGGCTCGGTCCGGCGCAGCTCCGGCATCCCGCCGCCGATGAAGCGTATGCTGCCGCCGCTGGCATGCACAATGGGCGCCATGACAGTTGCAGTAGCGCGCAAGTCTGCGGTTTCGCGCGGATTGGCGTCGGCTGCGGCGGCAAAAGCCTGGCGGGTGCCGTCCGACACTGCCCATACGCCAGGGGCTGCCGCAGGAAGTGACGCCGTACTGTGGCCCGGCGTTCCCGGTACAAGTGGCACCCGGCTGACTGCACCGTCCGGCGAGGTCACGGTCAGCTCGGGCGGCAGGCCGTCGCCAAGGGTGCGGCGGTCCACCAGCAGCCGGCCATCTTCCAGGCGGGCGCGCAACGCTTCCTCTTCCAGCGCCGGCTCCTTCATCAGCCAGTGGGCGATACGGCGCAGAAGTTCGGCCTGTGGGCCGCCGCCCTCATGCCCACGGGACCACAGCCAAATCTGGTCGGACAGCAGCATGGCAACACGGCCCTCGTCCACATGCTCCAGTAGCAGCAGCGGCGAGCCGTCCGGCGTAGCCATCTCCGGGTTCAAGCCTGACCCGGCGACGTTGATGCGGCGATACCAGTCACCCCAGGCGGGCTCCCCCGTTGGAGACCAACCTGGCAAGCCCTCCGTCACGGGATGCCGGGTGCCCAACGCCGTCACCTCTGGACGGAATTCACCCTGCACTTCACCACCCACGGTAGGCCGGGCTGGCAGCACGCTGCCAAGAGGCGTTGCAGCCAGGCTGGTGGGGCCGGTGAACTCCGGTCCCACGGACAACAGCAACCCGCCACCCTGCCGCACATAGTCGGCGATGTTGCGTAGATAGGTCGGCGGCAGGATGCCACGGTTCTGGAACCGGTCCAGGATAATGAGGTCGAATTCCTTAATCTTGACCTGGAACAACTCGCGCGTTGGGAAGGCGATCAGCGCCAGCTCGTTCAAGGGCGTCAGGTCGTCGCGGTCTGGCGGGCGCAGGATGGTAAAGTGGACGAGGTCTACCGCCGGATCGGCCTTCAGCAGCCGCCGCCAGGTGCGCTCGCCGGCATGCGGCTCGCCCGAGACCAGCAACACGCGCAGGCGGTCGCGCACGCCATTGACCTGGATGACAGTGCGGTTGTTGAGTTGGCTGACCTCGCCGGGCAAGGGCGCCACTTGCAACTCGGCGATGGTGGGACCAGCGCGGGTGATGGGCAACGTGACTTCGACCTCGCGGCCGATGGGTACATCCTGGGTAACGGGCGGCTCGCCGTCGCGGCGCATGGTGAGGCGGGCAGAGCCGGTTGGGTTGGCAACACCTAGATCGTCCACGACGACTTTGACCGTCACATCCTTGCCGACAACGCCGAAGGTCGGGGCCTCGATCACACGCAGGCGGCGGTCGGTTTCCTCGCCCTTTGCGGGGATCAGGACATGGATGGGTCCGGCGGGCGGGGTGGCAGGGATGTCGTGGACCTGACCATCCGTGAGCGCGACGATGCCGGACAGGCGGGAGCGGGGGATGTCGGCCAGCGCCCGGTCAATTGCAGCGAACAGCGCGGTGCCGTCATGCCCGGCTTCCGGCACTTCTATCGTGCGGAGTTCAAGGTCGGGCATGTCGGATGCTTGTTCCTGCAAGCGGGCGCGGGCGGCGTCTCGCAGGGCGGCACGGTCACCGACCGACATGCTGGCGGTCTGGTCCACGACGAGCAGGGCGATGTCGGACAGCGTGTCGCGGGTTTCGCGGATCAAGCGAGGGCCGGCCAGCCAGACGAGCAAGACCAAGAATGCCAGGCCGCGCCAGGCCGTACCACGGGCGCGACGGAGGATGGCAGGCAGCAGCGCCAGGACACACACAGCCGCGAGCACGCCAAGTGCCCACCAGGGGAGGGCAGGGTCGAAGCGTAGGGCGGCATAGGCTTGTTCAAGCTTCATGGGCGGAAACTTCCAAGGCGGGCCTGCCCCCTCTTTCTCCGGGAAAGGAGTGGGGTAAGGGGAAGGCCACCAGAACTGAATCTGGTTCGTCTCTCAAATGCCCGCAGCCGTGAAACTGAGACGTTGATGCCTGGAGTTTCCCTCACCCCGACCCTCTCCCGACGGGCGAGGGTGTAGGTGATCGCCGTACTCACTGGCCTAGCCGCTCTAACAGCGCCGGCACGTGGACTTGGTCGCCCTTGTAGTTCCCCGTCAGCGCGTACATCACTAGATTCACTCCAAACCGGTAGGCCAGCGTGCGCTGCCGGGTGCCGCCGGGAATGGTGGCATAGGGATTGCGCCCAGAGCCGTCCACCGCCCAAGCGGCTGCCCAATCATTGGCGCCGATAATGACGGGGCTAACAGAGTCATTGCTGCGGTCCTGGTCCCGCCCGACCCAAACGGTGTCGCCATCGAACCGTCCCGGGAAGTCCTGCAGCAGGTAGAACGACCGCGCCAGCACGTGATCCCCGTTCAACGGCGCCAAGGGCGGAACCTGCAAGCCCGCGCTGATGCGCCGCAGTGCGGCGTCGCTGCCGGGGTTGAAGCCAGCGCCGGTGCCTGTGCCCTCGGTGCCGCCGCCGCGGGTGTCGATCACGATGATGCCGCCACGGCTGGTGTAGTCGTTCAGCGCTGCGATCGCTGCCGGGTTTGGCTCGGCGTCTGGGGTGATGGGCCAGTAGAGCAGTGGGTAGAACGATAGGTCATCCTCGCCCGGGGTGACGGCGGTTGGCTCGGCGAGGCTCGCAGCGGTGCGGCGGTTTACGTAGGTGGACAGCCCGACCAACCCGGCGCGGGATACGCCATCCACCCGGGCGTCACCGGTCACGATGTAGGCCAGCCGCGTCGCCAAGGCTGGCAGGTCGGCGGCCTGAGCAGGCATAACGGCCAGCAGCAGCATCGCGGCGGCAGCTCCGGTCCGTAGCAGCCCGCGCAGTCCCAGGGACAGCAACAGGTCCAAAGCCAGCAACCCGACCGCGACCGCAAGCAGCGCTGGACCAATCGGCCGCTCGCGCGGGGCACCGGTCAAGGCCGCGATTGACGCGCCGGGCACTACGGGTGCCGCAGCCAACTCTGGCAGGGCTGCGCCGAGGTTGAGGGCTTGGCGCCCGCTCGGCGGGCCGTAGATGCCTGGTGGATGGCGCGGCGACACGGCGGGATGGGCCAGGTCCACCCCGGTGATCCCTGTGGCGGCTCGGGAGGGTGGCGACAGACTGCCAAAGCCGTCCAGGGTTTCAGATGGTGCCAGGAGGGTATCGTCGGCAACTCCAGCTACCCCCGCCGAAAGGTCCACTAGGCGACGCAGCATGTCGACGAACAGGCCGGATAGCGGCAGGTTGGACCAGTCGGCGTTGGCCGTGACGTGGAATAAGACCACCCGTCCCTGTCCATGCGCTGCCGCGGTCACCAGCGGCGTACCGTCGGTGAGGCTGGCCCAGGTGCGTTGGGCGAGCACGGCAGTAGGCTCGGCCAAGACCTGCCGGCTCACCAGCACCTCCGGCGGTACAGTCAGACCGGTGAAAGGGGATGACTCCGGGAACGCCGCCAAAGCAGCCGGCTGGCTCCAGGACAGGGCGCCACCCAACTGCCGGTCACCGGCCAGCAGGTGGACCGGCAGCAGCGGGTCGGGCGCGGGACGAACTCCGCCATCCTCGTCCGCCGTTCCGGCTTCCGCCAGCCGCGGCCCGGCGAAGCGGATCAGCAACCCTCCCTTGGCAACCCAGGTGTCCAGCGCACGGGCATCATCACCGTCCAATGGCACATCGGCCAGCACCAGCACGGACAGCTCGCGCTGCAGTAGGATGGCCAGCGTGCCTTCTCTCAGCTCGCTGGTCGGCGCCAGGGCACGACGGACGTAGAACAACGGACCGATCAGCGGCGTATCCGCGCCGGCCTCGGCCGACAGCAGCCCGACCGGGCGGCGGCGTGACCGCTCATCGAGCAGGGCGACATTGCTCGCAGATGGCGGGCCGGCCAGGACCAGGCGGGCTAGCTGGTTGCGCATCTCGGGCGGCAGCACGACCGGGATCTCGGCGGCGCTGGC
>CAXTCI010000139.1:0-2086 GCA_964242325.1 uncultured Acetobacteraceae bacterium | reverse complement strand
AGGGCCTTGGCGGCAGCAACGCGGTCGGGAAGCCAAGGCTTGGGCCGCAAGGCCGCCAGGCGAGGGCGAAGTTCCGGCGCCGGGGAAGCTGGGGGCAGGGTGGGCGGAGTATCGGCTTCACCAGGTGCGGTGGTCAGCAGCAGGGCAGGGCGGCCGTCGCGGGCGGCGCGGTCCAGAGCGGCGTTAGCAGCGGCAATGCGAGCCGGCCAATCCACGGCACTCGCCCAGCCATCATCCATCACCAGCAACAGGGGACCCGAACCCGGCAAGGTGCCGCCAGCGTCCAGCACTGGCCCGGCCAAGCCCAGGATCACCAGCCCGGCCGCTGCGATCCTCAGTGCCAGTAGCCACCAGGGCGTGCGGGCCGCCGTCGTCTCCGGCGAGCGTAGGCCGGCTAGCAGGCGGATGGCGGGGAAGGACTGGGTGCGCGGCGCGGGGGGGGTGACGCGCAGCAACCACCACAGCAGCGGCAAGGCGGCCAGCGCGAGCAGGAGCCAGGGCGCGGCGAAGATCATATCTGTTTACTCCCTCTCACCTCGGGAGAGGCTTGGGGTGAGGGAAGCCACCAGCACGACGGCCAGCCTCGTTGAGGGCGGAAGGCCACGCTGATATTGGCGAGTTGGGGGTGTGCGGTCTCCCTCACCCCGGCCCTTTCCCGGAGGGAGAGGGAGAAGAATTCCGCACCTATTCCCAAAACCCTCGCCGCGCTCATGCCGGGGACAGTGCGGTGAATAGGCCCAGCAACGCCGCCTCGGGCGGATGGTCCGTGCGGTGCGCGCCCATCGTCCAGCCGGCGGCGCCGCACATCGCTTGCAGGGCGCGCTGCTGTTCCGCGAGCGCCTCTGCATAAGCGTCACGTATGCCTTCCACCCGCGGCACAACTTCGTCCGCTTCCTGGCGCAGGCCGCGGAAGCGGATGCGGCCGTTATAGGGTAACAGGGTTTCCGCAGGGTCCAGCACCTGCAGCAGGTGGCCCGTGGTGGGCACCGCCGCCAAAGCGCCAACTGCATTGCGAAGCTCAGCAATGGGCGCCAGGAAGTCACCGATCAGCACGACGCGGGCGTGGCGCGGCACGGCTGGGACCGGCGGCACGCCGCCGTCCGGCGGCAGGTCGGCCATTGCCTCGGCAATGCCCTCCAGCGCCGCACGCCCACCACGCGGCCGGGGCCCGCCTCCTAGCAGACGCACGCGCTCGCCGCCGCGCAGCAGCAAGGCAGACAGGGCAAGCAGCAGCAGTTCGGCCCGTTCGCGCTTCTCGGGCACGGCGGCGCCGCTGCGCCAGGCCATCGTCGGGTTGGCATCGCGCCAGAGGAACACGGTCTGCGCGGCTTCCCACTCGGTTTCCCGCACGAAGTGGCGGTCCGACTTGCCGCTGGCGCGCCAATCCACGCGTGACAATCCATCGCCCTGCAGGAAAGGACGGTATTGCCAGAAGCTGTCCCCCTGCCCGACCCGGCGGCGGCCGTGCACGCCCTGCGCTACCGTGGCCGCTACCCGCTGCGCCGCGACCAGCAGGGGTGGCAGGCGCGCACCCAACGCCTCCGCCCGGCGGGCCTGCGTCGTCGGCAGTACAGTCCTCAATCGGTCAGACAACGGCGCCGACCAGGCCAGTGATGACCTCCGACAACCCAACGCCCTCGGCGCGTGCGGAGAAGTTCAGCGCCATGCGGTGCCGCAGCACCGGCTGCGCCAGCGCGGCCACGTCGTCCATGCTGGGGGACAAGCGGCCGTCCAGCAGGGCGCGGGCTCGGCAGGCCAGCATGAGGGACTGCGCGGCGCGGGGTCCGGGACCCCAGGCCACGTGACGGCGCACCGCGTCCTGACCGGCGGTTTCCGGGCGTCCGCCGCGGACCAGCTTCAGGATCGCATCCACTACCGTCTCGCCCACGGGAACCCGGCGGATCAGCGCCTGCGCCGACATCAGCTCCGCCGCCGTCAGCACCGGGCGGGCACGGGCGCTGCCGGAGCCGGTGGTGGCCAGCAGCATCGCACGTTCGGCGTCCTCGGACGGGTAGCCGACGTCCACCTGCAGCAGGAAGCGGTCCAACTGCGCTTCCGGCAGGGGATAGGTGCCCTCCTGCTCGAT
>CAXTCI010000138.1:0-14904 GCA_964242325.1 uncultured Acetobacteraceae bacterium | reverse complement strand
GTCGACGATGATCTGGTCCACGCCGATCTCGGCGATGGTCAGCATGTCGTCCTTGTCGGTGCCGAGGATCTCCAGCTTGGCCTGCATCGCATCCTTGGCGCGCTCGATGCGCTTCGTGGTGATGCGGTCTCCGCCGTCCACCAGCAGCAGGAGGGCCTCGAAGGCGCGGATCATCGCCTGCATCATGTCGCGCTCGAACCAGGCCGGTGCAGCGAGGAACTTGAACGCCGAGTGCGTGACGATGATGCAGTCCCAGTTGGCCGTCGCCGCGCGTGCGAGGAACCGCGCCCGCTTCTCCTTGGCGAAGTTGGTCTCGTCGGCGACCAGGATGCGGGCGTTCGGGTAGAGCGTCAGGAACTCGCGCGAGGCCTGCGCCAGGCAGTGCCCCGGCACCGTCATCAGCGCCTTGCTGATGAAGCCCAGGCGCTTCTGCTCCATCACCGCCACGGACATCGCCATCGTCTTGCCGCTGCCGACGGCGTGCGCCATGTAGGTGCCGCCGGCGCTGATGATGCGCCAAGCCACCCGCTTCTGGTGGTCGCGCAGGGTGACGGCGCTGCTGATGCCGGGCAGCTGCAGGTGCGAGCCGTCGAAGGCGCGCGGGACCAGGTTGTTGAACGCATCATTGTAGATTCGCGCCAGCCGGTCCGTGCGGTCGGCGTCGGTCCAGACCCAGCCCTCGAACGCCTGCTTGATGGCCTGCATCTTCTCCTTGGCGGCCTCGGTCTCCTTGGCGTTCAGCGTGCGCGTCTCAGTGCCGTCCACCCACTTCACGTCCCAAACCTGCGGCGAGGCGGCGTTCAGCGCGTCCGCCAGCAGCAGCCCGGCGTGACGCCGCCAGGTGCCCCACTGCGAGGTGGCCTCGGCGGCGCCCTCGAACCGGGACAGGTCCACCGACCAGCAGGCGATCTCGCGGGTGTGGCGCACTCGGGTGCTGACGCCGATCACCTCGGCTGAGAACCGCTCCACGACATTGGCCGGTATCCACGGCCCGCCCAGGCGAGCGGTGATGTCGGACGGGCGCAGGTCCTCCGGCTGCACGCGCCGCAGCGCCTCGACGTTGCGCTCATAGCGGGGATCGAGCGCCGCTGCCGCGACGGCCGCGGCCAGCTTGGCCCGCACGGGTCCGGAGAGGTAGGCGTCGGCGGTCAGCCAGGTCTCGGGAGCGGTGGCGTCCACGGCAGGGGCGAGGAACACCGCGCTGCCCAGCTCGGCCAGCACCTCGGCGCGCGGCCGGCCAAGCAGTTCCGCCATCCGGTCTGGATCGACCGCGCCGACCTCGTTCAGCGTCACCGCCAGGGCGTCGGCAGCGGTGATGATCACCGGGGACGCCGGGGGGTGGATCACTCGTTCGGTGAAGATCGGCCCCTGCCGGGCCTGGCTGGTCTCCTCGTCGTAGCCCTCGATGCTGGACACCAGCCAGCAGTCGGGGTCGTCCAGGAACGGCTGCAGGTTGGGCCGGCGCACCGTCTCGCGCTCCTCACCCGTCTTGGGATCGGTGCTGACGCTGATGTTGGTCAGGTTGATCGGGCCGAAGTTGCGCTTGAACGTGGTGTAGGCCACCCGCAGCCGCACCTGCGCCGCCGTCCAGGGTTCGTTCGCCTCCTGGGCGCGCAGCACCGCGCGGGTCCAGTCCCGCACCGGGATCAGCGCATGCAGGATGCGTGCGTGCTTGGCAGGGATGCCCTCGGTGCCCTTGCCTACGCGCACCAGCACCGGGACGGCCACTCCGTCCACTACCTGCACCAGCTTGCCATCGAGCACGAGGTAGCTGCCCTCCTTGATCGTGGCGCCCTCGGCGGCGGTGCCGACCTTGAGCCTGCTCGCGGCCGTGCGCGGCTGCAGTGGGGCGGCTGGGACCTGGCAGATGCCGGCGGGCAGCAGTGCCAGCGCCGCGTCCAGGGCTGCGGTGAGCGCCGGCCCGGTCTCGCCGCGGCAGGTGTAGGTCGGCCCGAACGGTCCGCTGGTGCGGCCGTGCGTGCCCAGCACCATGCCGGGGTGTTCGGCGAAGTAGCGGTTAACGTGCAGCGCCCCCTGCCCATCCTCCTCGGGCACCGCTTCCAGCACGCTGTCCCACTCGATGCCGTTGGGCGCGCGGCCCCCGCCATGGCGCTGGAACACCAGCACGTCCACCACGACCTCGGTGCCGGCCGCTTCCAGCATGCTGCCGGCGGGCAGGCGCACCGCGCCCACCAGGTCGGCCATCCCAGCGATGTGGGCGCGGGCAGTCTCGTCCTGCTTGTCCATGGTGAACCGGCTGGTCACGAAGGCAGCCAGGCCGCCCGGCTTCAACCGCTCGATGCTGCGGGCGATGAAGTAGTCGTGCAGCGACAAACCGAGCTTGCCCGCGGCGTCGTCCGCCCGCACCGTGCGGTCGGAAAACGGCGGGTTGCCAATGGCCAGCTCGAAGGTCTCGGCGATGCGCGCCTTGGTGAAGTCCTCCGCCCGCACCCAGGCGTCGGGGTGCAGGTGCCCGGCGATGGCCGCGGTGCAGGGGTCCATCTCGATGGCAGTGGCGGCCGTCTTGCCCACCAGGTGCTCGGGCATTGCCGCCAGGAACAGGCCGGTGCCGCAGCCCGGCTCCAGGATGGTGTCGCCCTGGAAGCCCATGCGGACGACGGCGGCCCACAGGGCGCGCACGATGAACTCCGGCGTGTAGTGGGCATACTGCGTGGCGCGCGCCAGGCCCGCCATCTGCTCGGGCGTCACGAGCTGCTCCAGCTCGCCGCCAAGGTCCTCCCAGCCCGGCCGAAACATCTCGCCGGGCCGGCGGAACAGGGTGTTGGCCAGCTCGCTGGCGCCGAAGCCGACGAAGCGCGACAGCACCTCCTGCTCCTCGGAGGTGGCATGGCGGTCCTCGCGCGTCAGCACTTGCGCCATGCGGATGGCGGCGAGGTTGTCGGCGGCGCGGGCCTTCCAGCCGCGGGCCAGGGCGCGGTCGCCCAGGAGGCGCCAGTTGCGGGCAGGGACGCGCTCCGGTGCTGGAGCGGCGGGCGCGTCGTCGTCGTCGAACTCCGGCTCGCGAAAGCGCATGCCGCCCTGGGCGGCGTCCAGGGTGAGGCCGCCGGACAGGGCGGTGCTGTCGAACAATGACAGGGTGGGCTGGGACGTGGCAGGCGGCGGGGTGGTGCGGGACATGCGGTGGGTTCCTGTAGGTCGAGCGCCGACGGCCCGGCTGCACGGGGCAGCCGGGTTGGCGACGCGGATGGGACGGAGGGCGAATGGGTAAGGTCCGGCCGGGTCAGGTCCTGGCCGGCTGGGTCAGGCGGTGGCGGTCAGGCGGCCCAGGTAGCGGTCGAGGCTGGCGCCATCGGCCCGGCTGCGCCTCTCCTTGCCTTTCACGGTGGAAAGGTCGGCGTGTTCGGGGCAGTAGGGCCTGCCGCGTTCGGTGGCCGCGTCGCAGTAGCGGAACCCGCGCGTGCCAGGTTCGCCGAGCGGCCAGCAGCAGGGCTCACCGCTCATGCGCCGGACCGGCGCGGCCAGGGTGGCAGCGACGGTCCGCAACGGTGCTGCCGGTGGTTGGGGGGTCGTTGCTGCCATAGCCGACGCGCCGGCTGGCTTCGACGCCCCTATCGTGGGCAGGGTCGGCCCCTTGCCCCGCGGGATTCGCGGCTGGGCCGGACCGTTGCGCAATATCGGGCTGGTCCGTCCAGACAGGTCGAGGCGGTGTGCTTTCCCGACCACGGCGTTCTTGGTGATGCCCATGCGGCGGCCGATCTCCGCGGTCGCGTGCCCCTCGTCCCAGAGGGTGCGCAGGCGGGTTATGGCTTCATCGGTCCAGTCAAAATTGTCCATGGCAGGTGCTCCTGCAGGAGGGTGCGGGATGGGCGGCTAGCCGTCGCCGAGGTGCGGCTTCAGCGGCGTCAGGGCGTCATACCCCAGCAGGCCCTCGTCCATGTCGTGGGCCAGCTCGCGCAGGCGTTCGGCGGCAGTGAGCGGCCGAGCGGCCAGCTGCTCGCGGATGTGCAGGACGAGCAGCGAGTGCTGGGCGACCGAGAGCGGCAGATCCCAGTAGGAGTGGCCGCCTCAGCGGTAGGTGCGGGCCAGCCCGGTGGCGATGTCGTCATCGGTCCAGGCGTGCGGATGCGGATTGAGCAGGTCGAGCCGCCGGCCCGACTTCAGCAGCACCCAGGCGCGATCCTCCGTCATGATCCCCTCCCCTTCTTGATCACGTCATTCCAGTCGGCCAGCCCGCCCGGCGGCAGCAGCCGCTCCGAGCGCACGCCGGCGGCCCGCGCCAGCTCCGCCAGGTGCCCGGCGTAGCGGTCCCCCTGCGGGTCGTTGTCGGTGGCCTGAACCAGCACGCCATTCCGGTGGGCGGCGAGGCCCTGGAGCAGCAGTTCGAGACCGGTGATCGTCAGCGGCCCCATGCCGCCCGAGGTCGAGACGTAGAGCGTGTCAGGCCGCAGCCCCTCCAGCGCCGCCAGGCTCAGGGCATCAATCGGCGCCTCGCACACTGCCAGGCGCGTGAGCACGCCGGTGCCGCCGGGCAGGCGGAACAGGCACTTGTCGCCGTCCTTCGAGAAGCTCCGCCAGTCCGGGCCACGCATGTCGAAGCCGGTCAGCACGCCGGCATGGTCGGTGCTGGCGAACCAGGCGCTGCCGCGCGGCCCTTCCCGCACGACGCCAAACAAGTCGGCCGCCACTAGCACTCCATCCGGTAGACAGCGCTCGCCGGTGAGGTAGCCCCAGGTGGCCGACCCCTGGCTCAGCCGATGCCGCGCCTCCCAACGCAGCGCGACAGGGATGGCCGGCTTCCTGCGCTCGTGCTGCCGCTCCATCGCCGGGCAGGACGAGGTCAGGCCGACCATGCCGCGCAGGACCTTGCGGACTTGGCCAAAGTTCAGCCGGGGATCGAGGTACTGGGTCAGGGTGAACACGTCGCCCTTGCCGGTGCGGTCGTTGCCGGGCCGCTGCGGGTCCCACCAGCCGCGCCCCTCGTGCGACACGATGACGATCTCGCCGGCGCCACGCCGCCACTTCTGACTGCCCCGCGTGCTCTCCTTCTCGTCCACCTGGTAGCCGTTCCGCTCCAGCAGCACCGCGCAGCTCACGCCCGCCCGCAGCTGCTCCAGCTCCACATCCTGTCCGCTCATGTCCGTGCTTCCGCCTGGGGTGGCAGGGCGAGGCCAGGGCCGGACGCGTCTCCGCTTCCCTCTCCCCCATGCTTCATCCCTGATCCCCTCCCGGCACCCGCGGGCGCGGGCCGCGGGGCAAGGGCGTGCGCAGCACGGGAGCGCGTCAGCGCGACGCACCCTTGCGGCGTGGCCTGCGGCGGCGGTAGCAGCATTCTCTCGTCTCCCCCCTCTCCAGTCCGGCCCACTCTGCGAGGGGCTTTTGCGAACGGATGGGCCGGCAGGACGGCCAGAGGGCAGGCATTCAGGGCGCGGCACCCCCGCAGCCGTCGCGGTCAGAGCCGGTAGCCGCACCGCTGCAGGCGCTCGGCGCAGGTGTCGTTGAGGACGCCCGCGCCAAGCGCGAGCTGGGTCATGTTGAGGTCGCCGCCGAACTTCACCTCCAGTAGCACCGGGCCCTGGCCGGTCAGCACCACATCCCAGGACTGGGTGCGGATGCACTATCGTGCCGTCGTCCATGTACCCTGCTTCGGGAGCTCAGCACCTGGATGCCCCAGGACTTTGCGAACGGCCGTTGGGTTCTGATTGCTGGACGCCTAAACCAGGCCGCGCGATGATCGTCTCGCCGAGAGGGTGTCCAATGACGGGCTTGGCAGCGTCGTTCGTGCCGTACGATCCGGTAGGTAGCAGGGGCGCACCCAGCACGGCGCCCTACGACCGGGCTGTGCGTGATGCGCTCGCTGAGCTATTCCATGGCGTCCGGGCTGCCTGGATGGCCCGCTATGCGGCCCAGGAAGATGCCTCCTCCCGCGCCGAGGCCCTGGTTGAACGTGCCGGGACCGCCCTCCTCGCCGCTGGGCGACCGGCCACCATACGCGACGTCTCGATGCTGCTCGCCCGCCGTGCGGGGAACGAGGGTGACGCTGACATGCGCGCCGCGGCGGCGCTGGCCGGCATGGCGATGGGCCTTCAGTCCAGTTAGCCTGCTCCTGGTTTCACCAGGCCGTTGCCACCAGCATCTCCGCCGCGTTGGTGGTGTA
The DNA here is from genome assembly GCA_964242325.1 of uncultured Acetobacteraceae bacterium. Lineage (GTDB taxonomy): Bacteria > Pseudomonadota > Alphaproteobacteria > Acetobacterales > Acetobacteraceae > DASWOJ01. The sequence goes on along the minus strand of CAXTCI010000138.1, from coordinate 8,789 downwards.
ACGCTGCGAAAGTCGATCGTACCGGGTGGCCCAGGGCCGTTCGATTCCGGTCGCCAGCGGCCGCAGCGTGCCACGGCCATAGCGGGCGCTCACTACGTCGAACGCTGCCACGACCTTGGCCGATCGCGCCGTGTCGTGGGTTGCGAACAGCATACGGGGCTAGAGCTGCTCGGGCACCAGGTCGTAGAACGCCGACGATGTCGCGCAACTCGGCAACCGAGAGGTCCTCCAGCAATGCAGCATCCGGCAATGACATGCGGGTTGTGAGTCATGCCGCCACTCTCAGCGCAACCACCTCGCCCGGGAATCCGCCCCGGTTACAAGCGATCAGCGGTGAAACCCACCGCTAGCTTACACGTCGCATTCGGCTTGGACTTTTGCGATGCCTATAGTCCTGACGCGATCCGCTGGCTTTTCGGCGTGATCGGCGGCGCACTTGGATGCAGCATCAAACCGTTCTCCGTCTCCTCGACCCGCGCGCCAGGATAGACCGCCATCGCCAAGGCAAGGTTGTCTTTGAACGCTGCTTTGAAGTGAAAAAGCTGCTTAACGTTCGGCGAGAACTGGACCCGGAGCGCCTTCCAAGTGATCGGCTTTGGCTTTTGAAGTGAGTGCAGCCGGTAGGCTAGCCAGCAATACACGTCGAGCGCCATTGAGTTGTTGTTGATGGCAGAGATCGCAGCCTCCTCGATTGGGACCGGGTGCCTCTTCAGTTGTTCGAAAAAGCTTTCCGACAGCTTGGCAGTCTCGACGAATAGGTCGCCCTGGTCTCCTCCCCCATCGAGGAACATAGCGGTGTCGAGAATGTTCTGATTGATAAGCCCACTGCGGTTGCCTGCTTGAATATGGAAGCTCAGACGGCACCGGCTGATTCGGCTAGCCTGCTCTTTCACGTCTTTGTAGCTCTTGCCTCCTAGCGGGATGCCCAGTCTGACAAGCCAGTCGCTGAGCGACCTGCCTAGCTCGACTTGCCTCAATCCCGTGCGGATCGCTTCAGTTTGCAGGTACAGCATGATGAGGCGCGCTCGTGATCCGTAGGGGACGCCCACCCATGCGTTCTCTCCGCCTGCTAGCGGCTTGCGACCTGGCTCCACCAGCAAAGTGACGTGCTCGGTCTCGACCCGCCATACGGCATCGTCGGCGATCCTGCGGTGCGGAAGAGCGGCGTGCGCCCATCCCGAGAAGAGGAAGGCGATATCTGTCTGCTCGTCGATCATGTAGGCGGCTGCGGTCTCGATGGCACGCCTCTCACGATTGTCGGCAGCGAACTCGAGAGCTGCCCGTCTACCTTTGGTCTCTATAAGGCTATGGATCGTTCCCATCGTCGACTCGCAATAACATCGTGAAGCCCATCACGCCACGTCCTGGTGCAGCCGTCCATTTGGACTTTACCGATGGCATCTACTAGGAAGTGTTTAGTAGAATCTAGTATTAGTATGGATCGCTAAAGTCCTGTGGATAAGCCTGAATGTCCCAAGTTTCATGGGCGACAACCATCGTCAAAGTCCAAGCCACCATCCAAAGAGTCCAACGAGTGATTGTATAGAATCCATCGGTAGAGTCCAATACCGAGTGTCGCAACCTGCCGAATCGTCGCGGGCTTGTCAGAACGCGACGTTGCGCGCGATCCGAGTTGGACTCTTCCGATGGAGCATCGGCAAAGTCCAAGGTGTGTCAGCCAGGAGCGTAGATTTCCTACCTGTCGTCAAGCGCCTGATGAACGCGCGCAAGCGCTATCCAGGACGCATCGCGCCGGTGCCGCTGCGCGGCCTCCTGGATAGCCCTTGCGCGCGGCGCTCTGCCGAGAGCAGGTCGGGACGAAGGGATGGCAGCGGCAGTCGAACCAAGGGATGCCCGTTGCTACGGTTCGACCGCCGTGCCGTGGGCGGGGTCGAACAGGGTCTGACGCTTCAGCAGGACGCAGGCGACCCCGAGCAGCCGGTCGGCGACGCCGCGCAGGGCGCGACCATAGGAGTGTCCACGCGCCCTGAGCGCCTCGTAGCGGCCGCGGCTTTTGGGGTCATGCTGCACGGCGGTCCGCGCCCAATGGAACACGGCCTGGCGCAGGCGGGCCTGGGCGGCATGGCGCATGACGACGATGCATGTCTTGCCGCTGCGCTTCGTCGCTGGCGCCACGCCCGTCAGCGTTCTGAGAGCCGCGTAGTCTCTGCGCGCGAGTGGGCCGCCGGCCTTGGTGAGCAAGGTGGCAAGGGTGCTCTGGCCGACGCCGGGCAGCGACGCGAGGATGGCGGCATCGCTGGGTTGGCCGCCCTGTGCCGGTTCTGCTTGGGTCAGGGCGGCGCAGAGTTCGCCAAGCTTGCGCTCGGCCTGGTGGAACTCGCAGTTCGCCAGGCGCAGCCGGGCCATGAGGGACCGCAGATGCAGGATGGCGGCCTCGGTGACGCCTGGGGCCACCTTGATCGCAGGCGCACGTAGGATGCCGAGCGCTGTTGCGGCATCGATCCTGCAGATACGATGCCGCTTGAGCAGGCGCGCCACTGTCGCCTCGCGCAGGCGCGCCGCCTTGGCCGGGGTCGGCGCCACCGCCCACAGCGCGAGCACCCACTCAGCCGCGACGTCGTCACTCACCTCGAGCAGCTGCGGGTAGTAGCGCCAAAGCTGCTGACGGATGCGGTTGCCCAGGCGCACGCGCTCCTGCTGCAGCTCCTCCGCCAGGCGCGACCACTCGCGCAGCTCGATGATGGCCAGGGTCGCCGGCCTGCACCGGCCGGAACAGGTGCGGGTCGGTGCGCAGCCCAGCGGCTGCGACCCGGGCGTCACGCCGGTCGTCCTTGGCGCCGGCGACGCTGAAGCGGTCGCGCAGGCGGTCGAACTGCTTGGGGTTGATCGCATGGACGGCAAAGCCGCGGTCCAGCAATGCATCGACCACCGGCCCGTGCGGCACCTCGATCGCCACCGCCACCACACCTGGGTCACCGGCCACCGACACAGGCCAGTCGCACAGCGCGGCCAAACCAGCACCGCCGTGCGGAAACGCCCGCTAGCCTTTGGTCTTACCTGCCGCATCGACGATGCAGGCCTGATGCTGCTCCGAGCCCCAATCGACGGCAGCAAACCAGCTTACGGTGTCATCGCTCATGTTCCTTGCCCTCCCGTGTTGCACGAACCACCACAACGCCTGCCGGGACCTGTATGGGCGCTCAAAGGCGCGACTTCCTACTGGGCATCCGTCGTGGCCAGCCTGCCGGGGCACAAGTCCACGCTTGTTGCTCCTGGCACGGGTGCATGGATGGTCGCTCCCGGCAGACCGGCTCGCAGGGCCAGCTTACAGCCAACCCTGCCCATTCCGGATACAGGTGCGTGGATCAACGGATGCGGGCGCACCAACCCTGCCCGCATTTAGGTTCAGACGACACGGACGTAGCTCGGCGTCCCAGTTCGAGGATGCGGTTGAACGCGTGGACGGTGAGTTCGACCTTGGTCGCCTGGCGCTAGTCCAAGTGCGGACGCCACTCGTCGCCAACTATTTGCTTCGACCTGTTCACGGTGGCATCGACGGCTAGCATGTGTGTTCGACTACTGACATTTGCACTGAACCGACTGCATTATGAGCGAAATCACGGCATATTGGTATCAAGGTATCATTATACCATCATACCGCAATACCTTAATTCCATCACTCCATGCGGGTATCGCTGCACGACAGCTGCTATGGTTTAATCATATCTATGCTGTAGGGCAGGCAAATGGTCGTGGCCCACTTGGACTGCGACGGCGTGGATTGCGCCCGGCATGCGCGAGGTCAGCCCGGCTTTCCCAAGCGTGAGCAGCATCAGGTGGACAGCCGGCGGGATGACACGGAAGTATCGCTGCATGTCGGCCAGGGCCGGCGGACGGCCGTTGCCCGGTGTGTAGGCGTGAATGACGGCGAGATGCTGGCCCTGCCTGGGCCTGACATCCGGTCGGAGATCATCGGCATTCCGGATAATTGTTGTTGTCGGCGGCAGGGGAAGACGGTGAACGTGCGATACAGGGTGGTACTGAGCGAGGCCAGGTGCACGGGGCTCAGGGCGTTGCTGAGCGGCGGCACGCAGGCGGTGTGCAAGCTGAAGCGGGCGCAGGTCCCGTTGGCCGCCGACGCCGGTATCAGCGACGACGCGATCGTGGGCTGCGGCCCTGCGGGAGGCTCGACAGTGCATCGGACCAAACGCCGCTTCGTGGAAGGCGCCCTGAGTCTCGCACTGAGCGAGGAGGCGCGCCGGGGAGAGGCACGCAAGCTGTCGGGTAGACGGCGCTGCTGGCGGCGACGGTCTGCTCCCCCCCGAAGGACGCAAGCGCTGGATGCTGGAGATGCTGGCGGGTGCAATGGTCAGGCTCGCTGACCAGGAAGGGGGGTCGTGCGAGAATATGCGGCGACGCCTGACCGAGGACAACCTGAAGCCCTGGCGCCACGACATGTGGCGCATCCCGCAGGTCGACGGCGAGCATGTCGCACGCGTGGAAGACGGGTTCGAACTGTATGCCGAAACGCCCGATCCCAAGCGTCCGATGGTCTGCTTCGGCGAATACCCAGCACGACTCATCGGCGAGGTGCGCCAGCCGATCCGGCCCGTGCCCGCCCAACTGAGCGCTTTAATTGCGAGCATCGCCGCAACGGTACGGCCAACCGGTTCGTGTTCCTCGACACCCATCAGCCGCGGCGCCATGTAAAGGTGACGTGGCGCACGGCGCAGAACGTCTCCATGTGTATGCGCGAGCTGGCCGACACATATCACCCCGAGGCGGAGTTGATCTCCACAGTTTTCGACAGCTTGTCAACCCACACCGCCGGCGCCGTGCATGAAACCTTCCCTGCACTTAAGGCGCACCGCATCCTGCGGCGATTGGAATTCCCTCGTACGCCCAAGCAGGCCACCTGGTTCAACATGGTGGAGATCGAGATCAGCGTGCTACGCGGCCAATGCCTGGATCGCCGCGTCAGCGAGCGCAAACGCCTTGTCGCTGAAATCGCAACGCAATGTGTCAGGCCGCTGCGTCAAGTGAATAGTCATCACCCAAAACGCACGCACCAAGCTTGCACGGGGCTATCTTGGCACGCCCAAACCCTCAAAATCACCGTGCCGAAGCACTAACTTTTAGATTTGAGAAGTCAGTGTTTTCAAAGTTGCTATGGTTAGGCTGCGAATTGCTACTTACCTTGCTGACTGCAGTGGTCAGGACTGCCCGGCAACGTCGGGCAAGATTGCACGGTATCACGGTATCATGCATCCGTGATACCGTGCAATCAGTTACTCTTGGTTGCGTTCTAGCCACTCATCGATCGCAATCTCGATCATACTTGCCATTGAGATGCCTTTTTGGAACCCGAGCACCTTCAAGCGCCGGTGAACTTCTGGGCGGAGCCTCATCGTCATGCTTTTTGTGCCACCACTCTGTGGTGGCAGAACGGGCACCTGAGGCAAAACCGAAGGTTGCACAGGAGCGGGAGTCATAGGACGTACTTCGGATGGATCTGGGAGTGCGACAGCCTCTTTTTTTCGGGCAATAAGATCAGATGTCATTCGGTCAGGCTGCGACATGACTACGCTGCTTTCCATTGACTCGAGTGTGGATGTATGACCAAAGTGCTGACACCTCCGCCGCGGATGGATTGGGGGCTCCCGCCTTACCGGGGGGCAACTCACTAACTACCTTTCCGCGTATCATTGAGGTCCTAAAGTCGGTGCGCTGATGAAGTACCGCCTTGGCTACAGGTCCATGCTCAGATAGGGCAGTGACGGTGTCGATCGTGATGCGTGCACGCTGGTTGGCATTGTTCAACACGAAGAGGAGCGGCTTCTTCCGTTCCTCGATCAAATCGACGGTGCGTCCCGCTGCCCGGAGATCGTGAGGGCTGGGCGTGATGGGGATTATGACCAAATCGGCCACCTCAATGACGGTTGCGATCGTTTCCGAGATGGCCGGCGGCGTGTCGATGATGAGGTAGGTAAAGCCGGCTTCGGCTGCGGCCTTAACAGTGTCAAGCAGCGAACCTTTCATCTGCAACAGAACCGGCGTTGCCGCCTCGCGCTCGTTCCACCAGTCTGTGAGGCTTCCTTGCGGGTCGGTGTCCAGCAAAGCTACCGGCCCTAAACCGACGCGCTCGGCTTCGCAGGCTAGATGCCCACTGATAGTGGTTTTACCGGCACCGCCTTTCCGGTTGGCTATGACTAGCGTTTGAATGATAGCCTCCTATGCTGACGCCGGCTATGGTATGTTGATATCACGGTATCATGCAACCGTGATACCACTATGCAGAGTATGACCGAGATGCATCTACGAGGCTTTGGGGGTTGGCTGAAGGACCTATGAATACCACTCAAGGTTCAGAGTCCTGCGATATAGCTCGCACCACTCCCCTGCCACAACGCTCCGACAGCACGTGGGAGCAAGTCATGGCGAATGCCAACACCTCTGGGAGAGCCGATCCTGCTCTGGATCGCCGCCAAAGCTCTGTCACAACCATAGTGGTGCTGGCAGCCGCGCGTCACCGGACTGGCAACCAGCCCGACCAAGGCGCTGTAGTCAGCCATGAAGCTGCCTGATAGCTACGGCAGAGGCATGCAACCGCAACAAAGGCCCAGTCTATGTGAGCGCGCGTTCCGTGCGGAAGTAACTCGAACCGAACTGGAACGTCTGGTCGCAGGTGAGTCTGGGCGAGGTGGTGTAGACCGAGGGTCGGACCGAAGCCGACTGCTGCGCTATAATCAAGGCGTGGCAATGCGTACACCGACGGCAAGTCCGGCAGCGCACAGGCACCCAATTGCTACGTACTATCCAGCCGACTGGGCGCTGCCATCGCCGCTTCCAACTCGCCCACCTGGGCCCGCGCAGCCATGAGTTCGTGGTGTTGTTGCCTGAGCCGCTGCTCCAGGTTCGCCGTAGTCCCACGGCCGGGCAGGGGTGGATCGCCATGCTCCTCGATGCTTGCCCCGATGCCGGCCAGCGCCGCGCCGGCAGCAGTCAGGTCCAACGCCGGCAGCCGGCAGGGCATCGCTGCGCGCTCAGGGCGGGACGGCGTCTGCGAACTATCCAAAGTGCGTATCCTCGGGAAGGCCACCCGCGCCAGCACGCCATCAGACGGCGCCCACACCCAGCCCTCACCGCGCGCGAGCCGCGGCAGCGCCGCCAGGATGCGCCGTCCCTCGGCCCGGTCGGCCTGGCCCTCAATCCAGCAGCCCACGGCCTCGCGGTCCTGACTGGAGGTGAGCTTCATCGACACCAGGATGTCGGCCTGGCTCAGCACGTCCTTGTGCAGCACCGCCGGGCGCTGGCTGATCAGCCCATGCACGAAGCCCCGGATGCGCCCGCAGCGGACGATTTCCTCGACCCGCTGCAAGCAGGTCGTAGCCGTCCGGCTGCACCCGCTGCGGCGCCCACAGGTCGGCCTCGTCCAGCACCAGGTGCAAAGGCTCGGTGTTGGCCCCATACAGCGCCTCGGTGAACGCCGTCATGAACCCGCGCCGGGCAGCGGCGCTGCCCAGGTCGGAGACGTCCACCACGCACGCGATCTGGTGGGTGCCGATGAGGTGGCCGAGTGCCGCGCCTATGCCCTCGTCCAGCGGCACGTCCGCGTGCCGTCCGCCGAACACCACGACGGGGCAGGGGAGGGGGGACGCACCTCCCTCTGGTCCAGCGCGCAGGCCCCACCACACCCCGAGCGGGTCCACGACGCAAACGCGGGCGCCTCCCTCAACTAGGCGCTCCACCAGCCCCTTGGCGGCGTAAGTCTTGCCCGACCCTGACGTGCCGACGATGGCCAGCCGCTCGTCCAGAGCCGACAAGGGCAGCACGTCCGCGATCTTCTGGCCCTGATCGGTGTCCGTGACGCGAAACCGGCCGCCTTCTGGCACGTCGCCCTTGGCTCGGTAGGCGGACATGACCCGGCTGATCGTCGCCTCGCTCACGTTGTGGTGCCGCGCCATCTTCGCGGCGGTCTCGCGGCCGAAGAGCACCTTCTCCACGATAAACGCACGCTGTTGGGGGGTCAGCTTCGGCTTCCGACCGGGCTTGCGCCCTTGGGTGCGCGTCGCCTCACTCCTGACGCCAGGCGGCTTGCGAACCCCGCTCCGGCCCAGTTGCGCCAGACCGCCGATCACCTCCACCGCCGCCCGCCCGGCTTCTGTTGTGGTGTCGATCCCTTCCTGGAGGCTGCGGAGGCCCGCGCCGGCCGCGGCAACGTATTGGACGCGGCGCACCACTCCGGCCATGGAGCGGCCCAGGGTGCCCATCCGCGGCACGACGAGCACGTCGTCCACCTGCAGATCTGCGAGCACTCGGAGCAGCTTGGGCTGCTCCTGCCGCAGCCCCACGGCCAGGTCTTCGACGACCTGCTCGCATTTCGCTTCCGCCAGCGCCTGCCGTTGCAGGGCCAGGCCGTCGATATCCGCCGCCCTTCCTCGGAGATATCCGATCAGCATTGGGGTGCTGATGCCGCACCGCAGGGCGCCGGCACGCCCCTGAGACCCCACAGCCTCCCAGTCTGAAGGCACCGAACCTTATGCACGCGGCAGGAAGGGCCGGGCTTCCGAGCAGTCTGCCAGCGACAACCGGGCCACGGAGTCTCCGCATACCTACGCCGCAACCTTTTAGAGCTCATGCGCTGACGACCGCAGTGCTCCGCACGGCCCAGAAGAAATGGATCGTGCTTTCATATATGGCGCTTATTGGGTTCCAGGGTGGTGCCAGGCCCGTCACGCAACCAGGCCGGCTGAGGGTGCCGAGCAGGACTTTACCAGCAATTCTAAGTGGCCCTGGGCTTCAGGTGTGGTGCATGGTGCTGAGGCGTG
>CAXTCI010000137.1:0-15160 GCA_964242325.1 uncultured Acetobacteraceae bacterium | reverse complement strand
GCAGCGGCTTGCGCTCCGTCCAACGGCATAGGGCCGCGAGCTTGCGCCGGCACCCCGTCCAGCGCCCGTGCCACAAGCGCCACTTCGCCCGTTCCAGGCCGCGAACCGCCTCGTCGGCAAAGTGCGCGTCGGCCGTGCCCGCGCCGAGACCCCGCGCCGCCTGCAGCGCGTGCTCAAAGCGCACGGCGGCGTGCCACCAGTCCAGCACGACTGTGGCACCCGGCAGCACCGCGCGCTACAGCCGCCACAGCCCAGCATCGCCGTCGCACAGCACGGTCGCCGGCGTGTCCGCGTGCACTCCGGCCGCAGCGAGCGCCTGCCGGAACGCCTCGGCTGAGACCGCCTGGCCGTTGCGGGCGAAGGCGAAGCGGTGCTGGGCACCATCGGCATGGATGACCTTGCCCGCGACCACCTCGAAGTGGCGCTCGTCCCGCCGGTGGCGGCTGCGGACATAGCCGCCATCCAGCCCAACCACGACGGAACCAGCCGACGGCGCCGGGGGACGCTTCGCAGTCTCGGTGGCGTGCTGCTGGACAACATCCTGGCCGACGCGCAGCGTCCTGTTCCGGATCGTGCCCGTGTTCTGCGCCCCACCCACCGGCAGCAGCTCGGACAACATGCTCGCGACCTTGCCGAAGGGCAGAAGCGCCGCATACCGGGCCGTGACATAGGCGAGCTCAGGTGCAACAGCATCCCCACCAAAGTCCAGGACCGCAAAGCTCTTCGCCCCACCCACACCCTGACAGGGGCAGACGTGCAGCCGGCGGACCCGGACCGGCACGTCGCCGAACAGGGAGCGAAACCTCGCCCCATAATGGCCCTTGCTGGCGAGCACGCGCCCGCACGCCAAGCAATTGCGACGGCACTCGCCCAGCACGGTCACCTGGGCCGGCACGATCTGAGCCTGAAGTGCTGCCGTGAGTTGCTTCGCCTCGGCGAGCCGCAGCCCAAGCTCGGCCAAGCCGGTCTGTTCCTCGCGCTCGATGCGGGCAACCTCGGTTTCCGTCATCACCCCAGGCCGCAGCTCCGCAACCAGCATCACCCGCCACACCAGCTTCGCCACCAGTCCACCCTCGTCCCGTGAGCCCGAACCCTAACCCGACCCGATCAGCACCCCACGATTTTGAATGCTCTCAACTCCGTCTGCCCCGATGCCGAAACAGCAGCGCGACGAGCGAAGTACGGCGCTATTCAGCAGCACCCCTGCCGTGCGAACCTGCATCATCGGGCGATAGGGGCATCTGCATGACTTCCGCTGGCCGGGCTTCTCGACGTTTCGTCATAACAAGCGTTGCCGGAATGGCACTGAGCCTGCCGGGCAGGTCGCGCGCTGCGTCGCCGCAGGCCATGGAGATGCAGCTCGGCTGGATCGGCGGCGGCAACCAGTTGGGAGAGGTGGTCGCCCAGCAGCTCGGCTACTATGCCGAGGAGAGGCTGGATCTGAAGATCGTGCCCGGCGGGCCGAACAACGACGGCATCGCAGGCGTGGCGTCCGGGCGCAGCGCAGTGGGCCAGGTGTCATCCTCGCCATCGCTGATGCTGGCCGCGTCGCAGGGTTTGCCGGTGCGCTGCTTTGCCGTGTCGGCGCAGAAGCATCCTTATGCCTTTTTCTCGCTGGCCAAGAACCCCGTCCGTACGCCCGACGACTTCCGCGGCAAGAAGGTCGGCATCCAGGCTACGGGCGCGGTCCTGCTGCGGGCCTTGCTGAAGAAGAACGGTATAGACCCCAAGGACGTGACGGTCGTCACTATCGGGTCGGACATGATGCCGATCATGACGGGCCAGGTGGACGTGGTAACAGGCTGGCTGACCAACACGACCGCGCTTAAGGTGCTCGGCCCAGACCATGTGACCCTGCGGCTGTGGGACACCGGCGTGCACCTGTATGCAAACCCTTATTACGCAACGCCGGACACAGTTGCCAAGCGGGGCGACCTGCTGGCCGGCTTCCTGCGCGCCAGCGCGAAGGGTTGGGCTTATGCCCACGCCAACCGGGACCGCGCGGTGGACCTGCTGGTGAAGGCGTTTCCCAACCTGGTCGCGGCCGATGAGCGGGCAGCCGCGGACGTGATGCTTGACTACTGCTTTGACGAGCACACCGGCGCGGGCGGCTACGGTACGATGGAGCCGGCGGTCTGGCAGGACCAGATTGACCTCTATGCCGGGCTTGGTCAGTTCGCCAAGGCAGTGCCGAAGGTGGATGAGGTCATGACGATGGCGGTGCTGGACGCCACGGCCGGCAGCCGGCCGAAGATCGGCTGATGCCTGCGGCCGTGCCCGTGGCGGCGCGCGACCTCGCCCTTGGTCCCCTTGGCGAGATGGCCATTGAACTGCGCGGGGTCGGCGTGTCGTTCATGACGGAGCGGTCGGAGGTCACGGCGTTGCAGGACATCTCGCTGTCCCTGCCGCGGGGCGCCTTCCTCACCCTGCTGGGGCCATCGGGGTGCGGGAAATCCACCCTGCTGCGCGTGGTCGCCGACATCATCCCGCCGAGCGCCGGCAGCGTGAGCGTCCTGGGCCAGCCCCCGTCGGTGGCCCGGCGCCAGCGCCAGATCGGCTTCGTGTTCCAGGATGCCACCCTACTGCCCTGGCGCAACGTGCTCGACAACGTGCGCCTGCCGCTGCAGGTCGGGCGCACGGCCCACGCCGCCGGTGGCCGCGACCCGGGCGAATTGCTCGCCCTCGTCGGCCTGGCTGGCTGGGAGGGGGCCATGCCGCACGAGTTGTCGGGTGGCATGCGCCAGCGCGTGTCCATTGCCCGCGCGTTGCTGGGCGGCCCGCAGGTCCTGCTGATGGACGAGCCGTTCGGCGCCCTGGACGAGATCACGCGCGACCGGCTGAACGAGGAGCTGCTCCGCATCTGGCGGGAAACCGGCACCACCGTCCTGTTCGTCACCCATTCCATCCACGAGGCCGCCTTCCTCGGCCAGCAGGTGCTGGTCCTGGCGGCACGCCCGGGCCGAGTGCGGGAGCTTGTGCCAGTGGACCTGCCGGAGCCGCGCCGGCTGGCCATGCGCGACACGCCGGGCTTCTCGGCCATCGCCGCGCACCTGCGCGCGACGCTGGAAACCTGCTGATGGCGCCCGACGCCGGGCTGGACGGCCACGCGCTCCCGCCCGTGCGCGCCGGGCACGGGCGGGAGGGCGCCCGTGCGGCATGGCTGGCCCGGCAGCGCCGCGCCAACTGGCAGCGCCGCCTGTTGCCGCTGGCCGGCGGCGCCTCCTTGCTCTTGCTGTGGTGGGGGGTGATCGCGGCGTTCGACGTCAGGCCGTTCATCGCCCCGGCCCCGCAGGTCGTCGCCATGACGCTGTTCGCCAAGGCGGACATCCTGTGGGCCAACCTGGTGCCCACCGCCCTTGAGGCGCTGTCCGGCTTCGCCATCGGCAACCTCGCCGCCATCGCGGTGGCCACCTTGTTCGTGCACCGCAAAGGGCTTGAGCAGGCGTTCTTCCCGGTCATCGTGCTGCTGAACTCGGTGCCCGTGGTGGCCAAGGCACCCATCCTGCTACTGCTGCTGGGCAACGGCATGGCGCCGAAGATCGCCATTGCCGCGGTGATCTGCTTCTTCCCGACCCTGGTGAACATGGTCCGCGGGCTGGAGGCGGTCAGCCCGCAGGCGATGGAGCTGATGCACATGCTGTCGGCCAGCCGATGGGAGGTCTTCACCCGGCTGCGCGTGCCAGTCTCCATCCCCTACCTGTTCTCGGCCCTCAAGATCGCCGCCTCCACCGCCGTGGTCGGCGCCATTGTGGGCGAATGGGTCGGCTCGCAGCAGGGCATCGGCGCGCTGATCATCCAGGCCACCTACAACTTCGACAGCGCCTTGCTGTATGCGACCGTGATCACCGGCTCAGCCCTGTCGGTGCTGTTCTTCCTCGCCATCCGCGCCGCCGAGCGCCTGTGCGTCCGCTGGGCGCCCGCCGTCCCGCGCTGACCGCCACATCCTAGGAGAGGCCCATGCCCACCGACACCTATTCTGAACCCGCGCGCACCCTGCGCGTCGCCGCCAAGGCCGACGTGGTGGTGGTCGGCGGCGGACCCGCTGGCTTCAGCGCCGCCGTCGCCGCCGCACGCCAGGGCGCGTCCGTTTGCCTGGTTGAGCGTTATCCTTACCTCGGCGGCCTTGCGTCCGGCGGCATGGTGCTGGTCCTGGACGACATGTGCGCCGGGCCGGAGATCACCGTGCGCGGCCTATGCGCCGAGCTGGTGGAACGGATGCGCCACCGCGGCCTGGCCATCTACCCGCCGGAGCACGAGCGCGGCCACGACCCGGCGATGTATCGCAAGTGGTCCCGCTGGGGCCTGTTCGACTTCAACACCCACACCCAGCCGCACCCGATCTGCTACGCCGTTGCCTTCGATCCGGATGGCTGGAAGCGCGCCTCCGACGACATGGTTGCCGAGGCCGGGGTTGACCTGCGCCTGCACTCTCAGTTCGCCGACGCCATCGTCCGGGACGGGTGCATCCGCGGGATCATCGCCGAAAGCAAGGAAGGCCGCGAGGCGATTCTGGGCGACGTGGTCATTGACACCACCGGCGACCTGGACGTGGCCGCCGCAGCCGGCGCGGCGTTCAGCCGAGACTCCTACATGGTCACCACCGTGTTCCGCCTGGGCGGCGTGAACACCGACGAGGCCGAACGCTTCCAGTTCGAGGAGCCAGAACGGTATCGCGACCTGGACCTTGCTGCACGCCGCGTGATCGGCGGTTCCTGGAACTATTGGTGGCTCAAGACCCCGCTGCCGGGAATCGTCTGGTGCAACTGCCCGCACATGACCGGGCTGGACGGCCTGACGGTCCGGGACCTGACCCGCGCCGAGTTCGAGGGCCGGCAGCGCATCCATGCCATGGTGGAGCACGTGCGCGCCAACCTGCCGGGCTTCCGCGACTGCTACGTGGTGGACGTGGCGCCGCAGACCGGCGTGCGCCAGACACGGATGCTGGAGGGCGAGTACATCGTCACCAAGGACGATATCACCGGTCGGGTGCGCTTCCCGGACAGCGTCGCCCGTGGCCGCGACTACTACACTCCTTACCGCGCCCTGGTGCCGCGCGAGGTGGATCAGCTCCTGGTGGCAGGCCGCCACTACTCGGCCACGCCCGCCGCGCAGAAGATCTCGCGCGAAATCCCCCCCTGCATGGCGATGGGCGAGGCTGCGGGCATCGCCGCCGCGATGGCACTCGGCGCCGGGACCACGGTGCGCGAGGTTGACGTGGCGGGGTTGCAGCGCCGCCTGCGCGCGGCCGGCGCGGACCCGGGGAGCATGGACGCGCTGACGGAGCAAGCCGCATGAACATGATCGCCAACGCCACGGCGTCCGATACCGCCCAGCCCCTGACCGGCATCAGGGTCGTTGACTTCACCCAGGTGATGATGGGTCCGTGCTGCACCCAGATGCTGGGCGATTACGGCGCCGACGTCATCAAGATCGAGCGGATCGGCGCCGGGGACCTGTCCCGCTGGTCCATCGGCGACGACCCGGCCGGGCAGCAGAACCCGGTGTTCTCCTCGCTCAACCGCAACAAGCGTTCGGTCGCACTCGACCTAAAATCGCCGGACGGCATGGCGGTCGTCCATCGGCTGCTGACGGACGCCGACGTGGTGGCCAGCAACTTCCGCGCGGGCGTCATGGACCGCATGGGGCTGGGGTGGGAGGCGCTGCATGCCCGTTACCCGCGCCTGGTCTATGCGGAGGGCAGCGGCTACGGCTCGGAAGGCCCCTATGCCCACAAGGGCGGGCAGGACATCCTGGCCCAGGCGCTCAGCGGTGTGATGGCGCGCAAGTGCGACCCTTCCGACCCGCTCACCATCTACCCGACCTCGCTGGCCGACTATTCCGCCGGCATGCACATGGTGCAGGGCATCCTGCTGGCGCTGCTGCACCGTGGCCGGACCGGGCTGGGCCAGAAGGTGTCCGTGTCCCTGTACGACTCCATGCTGGCCATGCAGATGCAGGAAGCCTCCATGGCGATGATGCGTGGCGTTGACTTCTCCTGGGGCGCACTGCCGCACAACGGCGCCTTCGCCACCGCGGACGGCGCGCTGGTCGTGGTCGGTGCGTTCAAGGATAATCCGCTGCGCGAAATCTCGCTGGCCATCGGCCTGCCAGACTTGTCAGCAGACCCGCGCTTCTGCACCTTCGCCCTGGCGATGCAGAACCGCACGATGTTGCATGACGTGCTGCGCGGCCACTTCCTCACCGGTGCCACCGCGCACTGGATCGCGGCGCTGGAGGCGCGCGACGTGCTGTGCGCCCCCGTCCGCCGCCTGGCCGAGGCGCTGGACGACCCGCAAACCGCCATCAACGGCATGCTGATACGCGAGGACCAGCCGGACGGAGAGGCGCTTGGCGCGGTCGGCTCGCCCGTGCACCTGTCCGGGGGAGGCTTCACCCTGCGCCACATGCCGCCGCGGGTGGGCGCGCACGGCGCCGACGTCCTGGCCGAGCATGGCTACAAGCCGGAGGAGATCGGGGCGTTGCGGGCCGGGGGCGTGCTGGCGTGACGGTAAGCCTCCGCGTTGCGGACCACGTGGCCCGGGTGACGATCAGCCGGCCGGAGGTGTTGAACGCGCTCGACGCCGCGTCGTCCGATGAGCTGGAAGCGGTGTGGCAGCGCATCGAGGCAGACCGGGACGTGCGCGCGGTGGTGCTGACCGGCGCGGGCGACCGGGCGTTCTGCGTCGGCGCCGACATGAAGGGGACGGGGGACGCCACCGGCCTCGATTACTGGGTGGCGTCCCATCCCGGCGGGTTCGGCGGCCTCGCGCTGCGTGCGACGCTCGACGTGCCGGTCATTGCGAGGGTCAACGGCCATGCGCTGGGCGGCGGGCTGGAGATGATGCTCGGCGCCGACATCGCCGTTGCCGCCGACCATGCCACCTTCGGCCTGCCGGAGCCGCGTGTGGGCCGGCTGCCGCTGGACGGCGGGATGGTGCTGCTGCAGCGCCAGATCGGCTTCCGCCCGGCGATGGGAATGATGCTGACCGGCCGCCGCGTGGCTGCGGCCGAGGCGCTGGCGATGGGCTTGGTCAACGAGGTCGTGCCCGCGGACGCGCTGGACGCGGCGGTGGACCGCTGGCTGGGTGAGCTGCTGGCCTGCGCGCCGCTGTCGTTGCGCGCCATCAAGCAGACGGTGCGCCGCACGCCGCAAATGGGTGCGGCCGAGGCCCAGGCGATGCGTCTGCCCGCGGTGATGGAGTGCCTGCGTTCCGAGGATGGTGTGGAAGGGGTGCGCGCCTTCCGCGAGAAGCGCGCCCCGCGGTGGATGGGCCGTTGATGCCTACGCCCGGCATCGACATGGATGAAACCGGTTCGCCACCGCCCCGATGCACGCCATAGCCCTCCGCTACCTGCAGGAAGTTGCCCATCACGGCTCCATACGCAAGGCGGCGCAGGCGTTGAACGTCGCCTCCTCTGCCGTGAACCGGCAGGTCCTGAAGCTGGAGCAGGACCTGGGCACCAAGCTGTTCGACCGGATGACCGGGGGCGTGCGCCTGACCCCGGCGGGCGAGATCCTGTTGCGCCACGTCCGGGACACCCTGCAATCGTATGACCGCGCCGTCGCCGGCATTGACGGGCTGCGCGGCCTGCGGAGCGGCCACGTCCGCATCGCCACGCTCGACAGCCTCATGCTCCATGTCCTGCCCGACGTGCTGGGCGGGTTCGCCACCCGCTATCCCGCCGTCACCTTGTCGGTGGCGGCGGAGGCGCCGGCCGAGGTGCTGCGCCAGGTGCAGGCAGGGGAGGCGGACATCGGCCTGACCTTCGCGGCGGCCACCGGCACGGCGCTATCCGAGGTCGCCAGCATCGCAACGCCGGTCGGCGCCGTGATGTCCGTCCAGCATCCGCTTGCCGGCCGCGCCATGCTCGGCTTCGACGAGCTGCTGCCTTACCCGGCGGTCGTGCAGCAGAGCACCTTGCCGCCGTCCGTCTCCGCCGGCCCCGGTTATGCGGAGTTCCGCGAGCGCATCAAGCCGCGCTTCGTGTCCAACGACATAGACTTCATCAAGCGGATGCTGCTCAGGGGCCTCGGCATCGGTTTCTACACGCAGCTTGCCTTTCGCGAAGAGATCGGGACGGGCGCGCTTGTTTGGGTGCCGCTGGACTCGCCCGGCCTCGCCGGTCTGCGCGTGGGCCTATTCGTGCCCACACGCCGCACACTCACGCCTGCCTGCCATGCCCTGGTCGGCGCCATCGCCCAGAGCCTGAACGACGGGCATGCGTTGCAAGCGGCGCCGGCCGCCGCGGCAGTACGGGCGGCATCTTGACCCCGCCGCTCGCCATTGACGCCCACGTCCTGGACGGGACCGGATTCCGCCCCGGCACCGTGCTGGTGACCGACGGGCGCATCGCCGGACTAGGCTGGACCGAGCCGGACCGGGCGGCCTTGCGCGCCCGCGCCGGGGACCGCTTGGATGCCGGAGGCTGCTGGCTGATCCCCGGCTTGGTGGACGCCCACGCCCACGCCTACGCCGCGATGCTGCGCGGCACGGAAAGCAGCCTGCCGCTGGAGCTGTGGGCGCTGTACACGACGCTTTATGGCCGCGCGCTCGACGCCGCCGCCCTGCGCGCCGCCATCCTGGTCGGCGCCGCCGAGCGGCTGCGCTGCGGCATCACCGCGACGGTTGACCACACGCCGCAGGTGGCGCTGGCCGGGGCCGCGCTCGCCGCCCATGAGGAAAGCGGCCTGCGCGTCGGCTATGCGCCGTTCCTGCACGACATCACCGACTACGAGCTGATGGGCTTGTCCCTTCCGCCCGCGCTCGCCGGCATGGAGCACATGGCGCCGTTCGACCCGGCGGCCTACGCGGCCCGCTTCGCCGCCATCGTGCAGCAGGCGCGGGCCGGGTCCGGCCGGGTGCACCCGCTGCTGGGTCCCAATGCGCCTCAGCGCTGCTCGCCCCTTGCCTGGGATGTTTGGCGCCGCCTGCGCGACCGCCACGACGTGCCCGTGCACACGCACCTGCTGGAAACCCAGGCCCAGCGACTTGCCGGGATGCGCTGGCCCGGCGGCACCGTGGCGGAGATGGAGCGGCAGGGCCTGCTCGACGCGCGCCTGTCCGTGGCGCACGGCATCTGGCTGGACGAGGCGGACAGCGCCATGCTCGGCCGCCACGGCGTCACGATCAGCCACAACCCCGCCAGCAACCTCATGCTCGGCAGCGGCACGATGCCTTACGCCGCCCACCGCCGCCACGGCGTGCGCCTGGCGCTCGGCACCGACAGCGCCAACACCGGCGGGCGGCATGATCTCTTCGAGGCGATGCGTCTGGCCTTCATGCTCCACCGCGCCCCTGGCGCCGACCTTGCTGATTGGCCAACATCTGCGGACATCCTGGCAATGGCGACCGTGAACGGCGCCCACGTGCTCGGCCTTGGTGGCGAGGCCGGACGCATCGCGGAAGGCTGCCTTGCCGACCTCGTGCTCGTGCGCCGGGATGACGCGGCTACGCTGCTGCTTGGGGATACGCTCGACGGCTTCGTGCTGCACGCCAATACCAGCGCCATCGAGGCCGTGATGATCGGGGGTGCCTGGGCGTTGCGCAACGGTCGCATTCTCGCCTTTGACGAGGCGGCTGCGCTTGCAGCGGCGGAATCATTGCGGGCCGACATCCTTGCCCGTTCTGCATCCGGCTTGCCATCCGTGCACGCTGCCATCCCTATGCTCGCCCAAAGGCTGCGCAGCTACCTTGAAAGCCAATGATTGCAGGATGCAGGCATTTTAGTCACGTCGGCAGCGATGGTTGGCTGATGTGTCATAACCGGTTCTGTCGCAAAATCGGAATTTGGATATGTTCGGTGGTGACGATTGGTTGGGTCAGGCCGGAAGCTGCGATCCTAACGCTTCCATAGCGGGATTTCATGCATACTCTTCCGATGCAGATAACGTAGAGACGTTACGAATCCGCAGCCAAGGCGACGGTCGCCGGACTACCCAGGAAGAACGGCCAAACCGGACCGAAGGATTGCTGCTGCGTCGCATGCCGCAGAAAATAGGTTGGGCCTTGGTCGGCGCGTGGGCAGCATCTGAGGCTGCTGCGGCGGAACCAGCCCTGATGCCGCCGCCCTGGATGACCAAGCAGGGCGCTGCGGCGGACGACACGCCCTATGGCAGCCGCTCTCCATTCGAACGCTCAGTCGTGCGCCGCGTACGGAACAGGTCAACCTTTCTGACCACCGCGTTCGCGCAGGCGCCGTTGCAGGACCTGGCTACCATCGTCACGCCGAGCGGCCCGCGTTATGTCCAAAGTTACGCCGGCACCCCCGCGATTGATCAGGTGAAGCCGTCGCCCATCTCCAGCAGTATGTTCCTGATCCTGGCGATCAGCCCGCGCTCCTTGGCGTCCACTGCCAAGGACAGGAAGTCGAAGTGGTAGGGGTCCTTCAGGATTTCCTGGGCCATGTCGGAGTCCGGTGGGGGCGGCGTGCGGCCGAAGTTGGTGACCGCCTGCCCTTGGCGGTCGCGCAGCCGCGTCTCGATCTGCGCGGCAAGGACCGGCCGACTCCAGCCATGTTCGAGTGTCGCCTCGGCATACCAGAGTCGGGCCGCGGGGTCCTTGAGCCTGGCCAGCAGCTCGACGTTCTGCCCCCCAAGGCAATCGTCCAACGACCCGTTGGACGATTGCCGGGTCCGGCCAGGCTTCGGCGAAGGCGCGCAGGTAGAGCAGGTTCGCCCGGGACAGAGTACACGGCGGTGATGCCCACCAGCATCGAGATCAGCACCTGCCAGCCTGCCAGCCTGTCAGCCCCAGGAAGAACAGGCTGGCGGCGAAGGTGTAGCCGCCGACCGAATGGACGTCGGACATCCACATCGCAACCAGGCTGAACACTCCCCACTGCCGGCCTTCGGGCGCCGTCAGAGCCAGGTCGTGGTTGTAGAGCCGCGGGTGCGCACCGGTGATGACGACGGTTGGAACGCTGTTGCTATCGGACGACATCAATCACCTCACCAATGCTGCAAGAGATCCAGGCTTAACCCAGCGCAATTCATGGACCAGGCTACGGCGCACGTTGCGACCGGGTCGCGGTAGCAAACCCGTTTGCGCAGCAGGTCGAGGCGCGTTCGGTGACGCTTGCCGGCGAGGGAAGCTGGCGTACGCCTGTGCTTCCGCCGCTTCGATCGAGGAACGATGACTGTGTTCGGCTGTCTGAACGAGGATGTCGCAGGTCATGCAAGGAGTTCCAGAAGATATTGTATTGCCGCTGGCACCGGCTCGATGATCGGGGTCTGGAGCCGGCGTCGCAAACGCGCGGCCGTATCGCTCAACGGACCACCGCCGATGACCACCGCCTCGGCCCCGTCCAGTTCGATGCACCGTGTTGCCGCTGCGGCGAGTTCGTCGTCCTGATCGACTGGGTCGGCGGCCAGGGCCAGCGGGTCACGGCCGGCCGGAACACGGACACCGGTGAAGCCGGCCGCCAGGCCAAGGCGGCGTACCCCTTCCTCTATCGACCGGACCAGGCCCGGCGTGGTGGTGGCAATGCCGAAGCGCCGTCCGCCAAACGCCGCCTCCCGAATGGCAGCCTCGCCGATCCCGATCACAGGGATGGACAGCATCGCCCGCAACGTGTCGGTGCCGGGGTTGCCGAAGGCGGCCACGACCACCGCGTCGCTCCCCTGGTGTTCTGCCAGGCCGATGCGCACCACTTCGGCCTCGGATTCTGCCAGGCCTGCCTCGTCCAGGATCATGGCCGCGCCCCGGGCCGCACCGATCCCGCGCAAGGCAATGCCGGCCGGTAGGACCAACCTTGCGACGGCCAGCATCATCTCGGTCGAGCGAGCTGACGTGTTGGGATTGATCAGGAGAATGGCAGTCATGTGATCTGCCCTTCCGCGATCAGGCCGGCTGGGAGGTCATGGTGTGTTCGCCTGGCGCCGCCTCGGCCTCGATCGAGCGTCCGAAGGTTTCCGGGGCGAACTGCACAGCGATGGCGAAGATGGCGTACATCCCGGCCATCAGGCTGAACATGCCGGCAGTGCCGCCCAGTCCGAACACCCACCCGGCAACCAGCGGCATCCATGCCCCGGCCATCGTGCCGAGCGCCAGGATGAACGAAGTCCCGAAGCCGCGCACCCGCGTCGGGTAGTTTTCCGGCGCGAAGATCCAGATCGTGGTGTTCAGCAGCAGCACGAAGAACTGGAAAGTGGCCCCGAATAGCAGGATCAGCGCGTCGGTGGTCGCCAGAAAGCCGAATCCCAGTCCCGCCAGCACGGCGCAGACCGCCCCCGCCGTCAGCACCACCTTGCGCCGAACCCGCGCAGCCAGGATGGCGGCAGCCAGCGCGCCGAACAGGCTGCCGCTCTGTAGGATGATGGTGTAAAGGAATGACCGCGTGATGCTGTGGCCCTGCGCCACCAAGATGGTCGGCATTAAGGTCAGCACGGTGAGCTGCGCGCCGAACGTCATCCACGATGCGATGCCGACCGCGATGGTGCGCCGCAGTAACCCGCCCTGGAAGATGTTGGCGATGATGCTGCCGAGCCGCGCGTCCGTGCGGACGGGCGCCGCCGTCACGTAGTCGGTCATGGCGGAGTTCTTGGTCCGGAACGACCCGGTGGCCAGCTGCGACAGTACCCGGTTGGCCTCTGCAACCCTGCCTTTTGCCACGAGGAAGCGCGGCGTCTCCGGCACGAAGCGGCGGTAGAACACCACCATGACCGCGGGCAGGACCAATGCGGCGAACAGCCACCGCCACCCGTTCGCGCCGGGGAACAGGGTGAACACCGCCAGCGCGAAGGCGGGCGCCAGCATGTTGCCCAGCCCACCGCCGCCGACATTGATCAGGCCGACCGCCGTTCCGCGGAAGCCGGACGAGCAGAACTCGGCCAGCAGGGTCACCGCGGTGACGATCTCCCCACCTAGGCCCAGGCCGACCAGGAACCGCCCGCAGGCCAGCACGGTGTAGCCTGGCGCCAGGGCGCAGATCGTGGCGCCGATCGTGAACAGCATCAGGTTTACGTTCAGCATGAAGCGCCGGCCGACGCGGTCCGCCAGGATACCCGACCCGAGCCGGCCGATCGCGGCCGAGACGAACGTGACGGTGTTGAGGAAGCCGATGTCGGCGGCGCCGATGTGCCACTGCTCGCGCAGGATCGGGCCGATCAGGCCAATGGTGTTCTGCTCGAACACGTCGAACAAGACCCCGATCAGGACCAGCAACACGATCACCTTGTGCGCGGTGGTGACGCCGATCCGATCGAGGGCTGCCTCGACCTGCGCCGCTGCTGCCGACGTCGGAGCGGCAATCTGAACGCCTTCTGCCATCTATCGAGTCCTTCGAGGTGGGAGCATACGACACGGTGTGGAATTATGATTTCATGAGCCAATTTCTGCAAATTTGTTTTCGAGCAAGTTCCGTGCCAGCGTGCGTCGGCCCGCCGGGAGACGGGCCATGCCGGTTGTCTGGCCGCGGCTAGGACCCGATGAGAAACGCCTTTATAAGCTGACCCGTGAACCTCGGTGACAGGGAGCGGACATGGCCGTAATCCCGAGTAAAGGTGCCCTGGTTGCTCGGGTCACCCGTCTGCTAAACGACCTGCCGCCGACAGAGCGTCGCCTCGCCGAGTTCCTCCTCGATTATCCGGGTGAATTGCCGTCATACACTGCAACCGAACTTGCCGCCGCTGCCCGTGTCTCGAATGCGGCGGTAAGCCGTTTCATCCAGAAACTGGGTTACGAGAGCTACGGAGAGGCACGCCGGCAAGTCCGCCTTGAACAAAAGGCAGGATCACCGCTGCTTCTTCTGGGAGCAGAGGGCAATGCAGCGGGTACGCTTCAGGCGCATCTCGAACTCAGCATGCAGAACATGGCCGAAACCTACGGACATTTGTCTGAGGACACGCTGGACCGCGTCGCCCATGCCATGATCGCGGCCAACCGGGTATGGATCGCCGGCTTCCGGAATAACTATTCCTTTGCCGCCTACCTGCGCTGGCAGGTGTTCCGCGTGCTCGAGACCAGCATTCTCCTTCCCACGTCGGGAGAGACGATTGCCGAGTACGCTGTCAGCATTCGCAAGGGCGACATGCTGGTCGTGTTCGCACTTCGACGTTCCCTGCCAGCGTCGTCGCTCCTCGTCGCCAACGCCGTCAAGTCTGGAGCGGATGTGCTGTGCATCACGGACGAGACCGTGGACGACCCGGGCCCGGCTACCTGGCTGGTGCGTTGCCAGGCCCGGGCATCCAGCGCGCTCGATAACCACGTCGCAGTGATCGGCCTTGCCCATTTCCTGGCCACGCGCGTGCTCGAACTGAGCGGACGCGCGGGCCGTCGCCGGCTGGCCGCGATTGAGGCAGCTCATGACCTGTTCGGGGAGTTACCCTGATGACGGCGCGTTATTGCAATGCTGTAAGTCAGCGGCGGGTTTCGACGCTGATCAGCGCCGCAACACACTGAATATTCACGGTCCTCCGGGGTCCAATATCAGCGCTGATTAACAAACTCACGGCTGCGCACCTACTTCACCCTGCGCCGCCACCTCGGCGGATCATACCTGGACCTGCTGCGCTTCTTCCTGAACCATCGCCGCTTCATGCGCAGCCGACGTGCCGGGCGCCAAAGCAGGAGCCCGCGGGAGCTGATGACGGGTCAAGGTCATCCGCACTGGCTGACCCTGCTCGGCCTGGGACCGCTGCAGCCCCAGCGAGCTTGACCCGGGGAGGCTTGCCGCCTCCCGCACAGGACACCCTTCCCACCGAAATCCGACCCCCGCAGGCCGGCGGTTTCTGCACGCCTTGTGTAACCTAAAAAGGGCGAATCCTGAACCACGCCGGTCGGCGGCGTTCAGAACGGGCTCTTCGGGGTAAGCTGGGGTCGCCGGGGCGGCCACCGGTGGCAAGGCGTGAGGACCGGCGGCGCTTCTGGGCGTTGATCGCGACGGGTTTTTCGAGCGAGGACGCGGCAACCGGCGCAGGAGTGTCGCAGCCGGTCGGGTCGCGCTGGTTCCGGGAGGCGGGCGGCATGCCACCATCGACGCTTAGGCCATCATCGAAGCCATTATCGGCGCGGTCTCTGTCGTTTGCCGAGCGCGAGGAGCTTGCGATCTTGCGGGCACAGGGCTTTGGCATCCGGGAGATTGGCCGCCGGCTGGGGCGGTCGGCGTCGACCATCTCCCGGGAGCTGCGGCCCAATGCGGCCACGCGCGGGGGCGGCCTGGA